>JBBWZS010000047.1:0-21525 GCA_039649175.1 Acidimicrobiaceae bacterium | reverse complement strand
GGATCGACTCGATGAAGTCGTTGGTGAAGCTCTCGGCCGAGACGTAGACCACGTTCAGGGTCTCGTAGTGCTGGTGCACGTAGTTGCCGATGCCGTGCAGGAGGTGGGTCTTGCCCAGGCCGGCGTCGCCGTAGATGAACAGCGGGTTGAACGAGCGCGCCGGCTTCTCGGCCACGCCCATCGCCGCCGCCAGGGCGAAACGGTTGGACGTGCCGCTGACGAACGCCTCGAAGGTGTACTTCGGGTTGGGCGACGTCTCCTGGACACGCCGCCCGTTGGCCGGCGACCCTGGCTCCACGCCCCGCTCGGCCGGGGGTCCGCCCAGACCCGCCGCCGGCGGGGTGGCGACCTCGGGGGTGTCGGGGCCGGTCTGGCGGTCGCCGTCGCTGGCGTCGGTGTCGACCTGGAACACGATCTGCACCGGTTGTCCACCGACTTCGGCGCAGGCATCCTCGAGCAGGGCCAGGTGGCGTTTCATGATGCGGTCTTTCACCACCGCACTGGGCACGCTGAGGACGAGGTAGTGGTCGTCGCCCCCCACGGCGCGTGCCGAGCCGAACAAGGTGTTCCACGTGCCTTCAGGCAACCTGGCGCGGAGCAACGCGGATGACGTTGCCCACAGACGTTCGGCGCGATCGATGCTTGCCACCCGCCGCTCCTCCCTGGTCGATGCTTCGTCCACATGGGTATCCACAGCTGTGGATGACCCGATCAATGCGTTCTCAGTGTGCGGCCGGTTCGCAGGATGCGGGGCCAGGGAAGTTGCGATGGGTCCCATCCCGAGTGCCGCTCTCGGGCGTCTGAGAACCGTAGCACCGGCATTTGCGCGCCGCCGGAGAAGTTTGCGCCGAGGAGGATCCCCGCACCCCCCGCTCGAAGGGCCGCTCGGGCCCTGGCGGTCGTCGGGCGGTCGCCGCCGCGACTACCCTGGCCACTGCACCGTTGGCGCACGATCTGGCGCGCCGCGCGTCGTGCGCCGTGTCATGCAACGACCAGTCATGCAACGAATCGACAGCGTAGGAGGCCATGGGTGAAGCGCCCGTACCAGCCGAACAATCGCCGCCGGGCCAAGCGGCACGGGTTTCGCCACCGCATGTCCACCCGGGCGGGCCGAGCCATTCTCTCCGCCCGTCGTCGCAAGGGCCGTCATCAGCTGTCCGCCTGATCCAGCCCATCTCCGACCGGGCCACCTTCGGTCGTCTGCGACGATCGAGGCGACGGGCGCGGCGCGGCCCGGTGACGGTGACCTGGGTGGAAGGCGACCCCGCCGAGCCCACGCGGGTCGCCTACACGGTCGGCCGGCGGGTGGGGGGGGCCGTGGTGCGCAACCTGGTCCGCCGCCGCCTGCGATCGGCCATCGCCGAGGCCAAAGGCGTGCTCCGTCCCGGTCCGTACCTGATCAGCGCCGGCCCCGAGGCGGCGCGGGCATCGTATGGGGAGCTGCGAGCAGCGGTGACCGAGGCGTTGCGCGCCGTGACCAAGACTCCGAGACCCTCGTGATGACGACCGAGACCGGCGATCGGCCCTCGGCCCCCGGGTGGGCGGCGCGGGCGGCGTGCGCCGCCGTACGCACCTATCAGCGCATCACCGTGGCCCGGCCGTCGCCCTGCCGCTACTGGCCCACCTGTTCGAACTACGCCCTCGAGGCCCTCGAGACCCACGGCTTGTGGCGGGGCTCCTGGCTGGTCACCCGGCGGCTGGCCCGATGCCACCCCTGGGGTGGCCACGGGGTCGACGCGGTTCCCGAGCGGAGGGCGTAGATGCCCGTCCTGACGGCAACCATGGTGCTGGCGGCGAAATCGTTCTGGATCCTCGACCCGCTGTACACGGCGCTGGGCACGGTGCTGGCCTGGTTCTACGACGTCATCCCGTCCTACGGGGTGGCCATCATCCTGCTCACCCTGGCCGTTCGGCTGCTCACCTTCCCCCTGACGGCGAAGCAGGCCCGGTCCCAGCAGCAGCTCCAGAAGCTGCAGCCCGAGCTGAAGCGCCTGCAGGCGAAGTACAAGGGTGACAAGCAGAAGCTCAACGAAGAGATGATGAAGTTCTACAAAGAGAACCACGTCAATCCCTTCGGTGGGTGCCTGCCGCTTTTCATCCAGTTCCCGGTCCTCATCGTCCTCTACCGGCTGATCCTGGGACTGACCCGCACCTTCATCGTCGGGTTCGCCATCGTGGTCGGCGCCGCCGTGGCCGTGGGTGGGGCCCCCGCCGGCCCGCTCGAGGGCGTGACCGTCCAGAACGGCCACGTCAGCAGTGGATCGGTGTCGAAGGGTGTCGTCACCAGGGGCAACCTCGACGAGGCCCAGGCTGTGGTCAACGGCAAGGTCGTGGGCACCGTCACCGGTGCCAAGATCGTGAACGGCAAGATCGCCTCGGCCAAGGTGATGAACGGAAACGTCCTGGTGGGGACCATGACCGACCTCACCGTGACCGGCGGCCAGGTGGCCGGCTCCCCGAAGAACGTCCCCGAGAGCAGCAGCCTGTTCGCGGCCCTGAAGGCCTCGGGCGGCAAGATGGAGTCCTGGGGGATGGACCTGGCCAAGCGGGCATCGGACACGTCGGGATCCGAACAGGTGCCCTTCGTCATCCTGGTCATCCTGGTGGGCGCCACCGGCTTCTACCAGCAGCGCCAGCTCACCGGCCGCCTGCCCAAGGAGAGCGCCAACTCCCAGATGGCGGTCATGGGCAAGGTGTTCCCGCTGATCTTCGTGTTCATCTCCTGGACGATCCCCGCCGGGGTCGTCGTGTACTTCCTGGTTTCCAATATTTGGCAGATCGGCCAGCAGGCCTTCATGTTCCGGAACCAGCCGAAACCTGACGCGGGGACCAAGACGGCGGGCAAGGCCCCCAAGGGGCCCACCCCCACGGTCGGCAAGGGCAAGGCCAAGCCGGCAACCCCTCCCAAGAACGCCAAGGGGATGACGGCGGGCCGCCTGTCGAAGGGTGCCACCGCCAAGAACGCCAAGAACGCCAAGGGTGCCAGGAACACCCAGGACACCAAGAACGCCAAGGGCGCAAAGAAAGCCACTGGGAGTGGTACCAGCGGCAACCGGGGACAAGGAAAAGCCACAGCGAACAACGCCAACAAGCGTGGCCAGGACCGCTCGACCCCGCCTCCCAAGGGGCGCACACTGCGCTCCGGTCAGGCGCCCCGCCCCGACTCGAAGAAGGCGGCGCCGCCGCCGCCCGAGAAGTCCCCCGGGCGCTCCGGGCGCTCCGACGACAGCACCTCCTCCTCCAAGGCGCAGGGGACGAACGGATCAGCTCCCCTCGCCACACCGACTCCGCCGGCCGCCGGCGACCGAGACAAGGACACCGAGTAGTGGAATGGGTGGAAGTGACGGCCAAGACCGTCGACGAGGCCAAGGACGCAGCCCTCGATCAACTGGGCGTCCACGAGTCTGACGCCGAGTTCGAGGTGGTCGAGGAGCCCAAGGGCGGCCTTTTCGGTCGCCTGCGCTCCGAGGCCCGCGTGCGGGCCCGGGTGCTGCCGACCTCACCGCGACCAAAGGTCGAGCGGCGTGGTCGCAAGTCGGCCGCGGGCCGCGACCGCGCCGAGCGCGGCGACCGCGGCGACCGCGGTGATGACCGGAGCTCCTCGCAGCAGCCCGCTGCCACCACCGAAGAGGCACCACCGCGCCGTCCACGTTCGTCGCCGTCCCCCAGACAAGGAGCCCAGATGACGAGTGACCAGTCCACCGTGGACGGCGGAGAGGTGGCCGAGACCTTCGTCCGCGGCCTGCTGGATGCCTTCGGTTCGCCCTACACCATCGACCGCCACGAGCTGGGAGAGGACACCCAGGAGATTGCCGTCGAAGGCGAGGGCCTCGGGCTGCTCATCGGCCCCGGCGGCCAGACGCTGGCTGCGGTGCAGGAACTGGCCCGGACGGTCGTCCAGCGCCATGCCGCAGGTCATCACGGCTGGGTGGTGGTTGATGTAAGCGGCTACCGCAAGCTGCGCCGGGAGTCCCTCGAGCGCTTCACCCGCGGCGTGGCCGCCCAGGTGCTCGACAGCGGTGTCCCCCGCGTCCTGGAGGCGATGCCTCCCAGTGACCGCAAGGTGATCCACGACACCGCCAACAGCATCGACGGCGTCGTGACGTCGTCGGAGGGCGAAGAACCACGCCGGCGCGTGGTCATCTCCCCCGAGCCTGACGCCGACTAGGTCGCTGCTCCCGGACCCCGGGACCCCTGCGGGCCCTCGAACGTCTGGGTGGGGACGCCCAGGGCCGAACCCAATGGCGGGAACCGGTGGGTGATGTCGATGGGGGCCTTATGGCCGTCCTCGCCGAGGCCCAGGACATCGGCCTGATCGGTCCCGGTGCGGTGAGGGTCCACCTCGAGCACGCCCTCGGGTTCGCTGCTGTGCTGGGTGGCTGCCCAGAAGGGACGATGCTCGACCTGGGCAGCGGCGCAGGACTTCCCGGTCTGGTCCTTGCCGCCGAGTGGCCTGACAGCCGATGGGTCCTGCTGGACAGTCGTGCTCGCAGCACCGAGTTCCTGACCGGAGCCGTCGAGCGACTCGGCATGCAGCACCGGGTCACCGTCGTGGCGGCGCGGGCCGAGGTCGTGGCGCACGATCCGGCCTACCGGGGGGCCATGCGGGTCGTGACGGCGCGGAGCGTGGCACCGCCCGCGGTGGTGGCGGAGTGCGCAGCGGGCTTCCTGGTCGAGGGGGGGACGCTCGTGGTGAGCGAACCGCCGGAGCCGGGGCTCCCCCGCTGGGACACGTTCGGGTTGGCTCGCCTGGGGATGGGCCCGGCCCGGCTGGTGTCAGCGAGCGAGCAGGTCCACTTCAGCCTGGTGGACCAGCAGTCCCCCTGCCCCGAGCGATATCCCCGGCGGACGGGCGTTCCCGCCCGGCGCCCCCTGTTCTGAGCGACAGAGCCCGCCCGCTCCAACCCCTCGATGTTTCACGTGAAACGTGTGAAGTGTTGGCAGCCACGGCCGGCGGTGCCGTGGTCGAATGTTTCACGTGAAACTCGCAACAAAGACTTGACCCTTCGCGACAGCGTGACAAGATAGGCGGGTGACGAGTTGGCAGCGGGGCTGGGGGAACCCGGCGGTCTTTGAACCTTCCGATCCCGCGGGCGCGGACGCCGCCGATGATCCGGACGCCGAGAGCCCGATATCGGTGGTGGAACCCCTCCCCCCAGATGTGGAATTGGGCGGTAGCGTCGACGATGACAGCAGCGCGGAAGGATCGGCGCCGCCCGCTGACCTCCCAGAGGCCATGCCCTCAGAAGTCATGCCCTCAGAAGTCATGCCCTCAGAAGTCATGCCCTCGGAAGTCATGCCCTCGGAAATCATGCCGACAGAGGCCGTGCCGTCAGGCGACGGCGGGGGAGACCCGCCCCACGCCACCGAGACCAGCTGGGAGCCGGTGCCCGTCGGCGAGGCCGACCAAAACGGGAACGACCCGGCAACGAGCCAGAGCGAGCCGGCGGTCACCGGGCCGGGCGACACCGGGAGCATCGGGGATGAGGCCGACCTGTCCGATGCGGCGCTGGCCAGAGCGGCCCTGGCCGTGGTGACCGGTCAGGCTGAGGCTCCCGTACTCGGCGAGGCTCCCCCACCACCACCACTGGAAGCATCGGTACCCACCGCCCCGGAGTCCGTGATCGATGTGGGTGGGCAGCCGATCCCGGCGATGGCGCCCCGAACCCAACCTCGACCTCTCCCCCGGACCCTGGCCATCGCCAATCAGAAGGGTGGGGTCGGCAAGACCACGACGGCCGTCAACCTCGGGGCCGGCTTGGCGGCTCAGGGCTACCGCACCCTGGTGATCGACCTCGATCCCCAGGGAAACGCCACGACCGGCCTGGGCATCGACGCCCGGAATCTCAGCGCCTCGATCTACGACGTGCTGCTCGCCGACCGACCGCTCGAGGACGCGGTCGAGCCCACCGCGGTCAGGAACCTGTTCGTGGTCCCCGCCACCCTCGATCTGGCCGGGGCTGAGATCGAGTTGGTCCCCGCCTTCAGCCGGGAGCTGAAGCTGCGCCGGGCCGTGGACGGCCTCGACGGGCAGTTCGACTTCACCCTCATCGACTGCCCCCCGTCGCTGGGCCTGCTCACCGTCAACGGCCTGGCCGCGGCCGACGAGGTCCTGGTTCCCGTCCAGTGCGAGTACTACGCCCTGGAGGGCCTCGGTCAGCTGCTCCGCAACATCCAGCTCGTCCAGAGCAACCTGAACCCCGGGCTGGAGCTCAGCACCATCGTCCTCACCATGTACGACGCCCGCACCAAGCTGTCCGACCAGGTCGCGTCCGAGGTGCGGAGCCACTTCGGCGACCGCGTCTGTCGCAACATCGTGCCCCGCAGCGTCCGGCTGTCAGAGGCGCCGTCGTTCGGGCAGCCGATCATCGTGTTCGATCCGAGCTCCCGGGGCTCCATCGCCTACCGGGAACTGGCCAAGGAGGTGAGTGGTGGCGCGCCGCGGAGGACTGGGTAGGGGGCTGGGAGCTCTCATCCCGCCCGGGAGCACCGAGCCCCCCGGTCCCACAGGGTCCGGGATGGCTGCATTGCAGGAATTACCAGTTTCTTCCATTTCACCCAACCGGCGGCAGCCCCGCACCGCCTTCGACGAGGAGGCCTTGGCCGCCCTCACCGCGTCGATCCGGGAGCTGGGGGTCCTCCAGCCCGTGCTCGTGCGGGCGACCGGCCCCGGTGACTACGAGCTGGTGGCCGGCGAGCGGCGCTGGCGGGCGGCCAAGCGCGCCGGGTTGCAGATGATCCCGGCCCTGGTGCGCACCACCGACGATGCCGCCTCGCTCGAGCAGGCCCTGGTCGAGAACCTCCAGCGTGAGGACCTCAACCCCATGGACGAGGGTGCCGCCTACCAGCAGCTCATCGAGGACTTCCACCTGACCCATGACGAGGTGGCGGCGCGCATGGGCAAGAGCAGGACCACGATCACCAACACGCTCCGGCTCTTCCAGCTCCCAGCGTCGGTCCAGCGCCTGGTCGCCGACGGCAAGCTCAGCGCCGGCCACGCCCGCTCCCTCCTGAGCTCGCCCGACCGGGCCTTCCAGGAGGTCCTGGCCCGCCGGGTGGTCACCGAGGGGCTTTCCGTCCGGGCGGTGGAGGCGGCGGCCCGCGCCCATGGCCAACGGGGCAGCGCAGGCACGGAGGGTGGTCAGTCGGCCACTCCGGGAGGCAACCACCTGCGCCCACCCGGGTTGCTCGAGCTCGAGGAGCTGTTGTCCGCCCACCTGGAGACCCGCGTCAAGGTGCAGCTCGGTGCCGGTCGGGGCAAAGTGACCATCGACTTCGCCGACCTGGCCGACCTCGAGCGCATCTACCGGGCCATGACCGCCAGCGGGCCCCGAGATGCAGGCGTCCCTGGCAACGAGGTCCCCGCTCCCGCCTGAGGCCCAGCGGCCCAACGGCCATACCCTGTTGTCCACAGGTGGTCCTCAGGCTGTGGACACAGGGGGGTCGCCTAGATGAACTCCTCCAGCTCCTGGAGGAGCTGGCCCTTGCCCTTGGCGCCGACGAGGCGCTTCTTGGCCACCCCGTCTTTGAAGATGATCAGGGTGGGGATGCTCATGACCTCGAAGCGCCGGGCGATGTTGGGGGCGTCGTCGACGTTGAGCTTGGCGATCCGGAGGCGCCCCTCGTGCTCGCCGGCGATGGCCTCGAGCACCGGTGCCACCATGCGGCACGGCCCACACCACTCGGCCCAGAAGTCGACCACGAGCGGCACCTCAGACGCGCCGACCTCCTCGTCGAAAGTCTCCTCGGTGAGAATGTCCATGGGTCTCGGTCCTCCTCCGGCAGGGCACCAGATGTGCCCGTACGTAGCTAGTGGAACAGTTCCCGGCCGGGTGTCATTCCGGGCCGGGTACGGCTGGGTGGTTCGACATGTTCGTCCTACCCGTCTGCCTGGACCTCCAGCCAGCGCTCGGCGTCGATGGCGGCCATGCACCCGGACCCCGCGGCGGTGATCGCCTGGCGATAGACGTGGTCCTGGACGTCGCCGCACGCGAACACACCGTCGACATCGGTCTTGGCGCCGTCGTGGGTGCGCAGGTAGCCGGCCTCGTCCATGTCGAGGTGACCGACGAGCACCGAGGTGTTGGGCACGTGACCGATGGCCACGAACACCCCACCGGCCTCGACGGTGGTCTCCACGCCGGTCTTGACGTTGCGAACGCGGATGCCGCTGAGCCGGCCGTCGCCCTCCAGGTCGACGGGCACCGAGTCCCAGAGGAACTCGATCTTGTCGTTCTTCTGGGCCCGCTCCTGCATGATCTTGGACGCCCGCAGCGTGTCGCGGCGGTGGATGACGGTGACCTTGTCGGCGAACCGGGTGAGGAAGAGCGCCTCCTCCATGGCCGAGTCGCCGCCGCCGACCACGGCGATGGGCTGGCCCTGGAAGAAGAACCCGTCGCAGGTGGCACACGTCGACAGCCCGCGGCCCATGAAGCGGCGTTCGGCTTCGAGGCCCAACATCTTCGAGCGGGCCCCGGTGGACACGATGACCGTCCGGGCCCGGAACTCCTGGTCGCCCACCCACACGCCGAACGGACGGGACGAGAAGTCGACACGGGTGGCCTTCACGGTGAGGAACTCCGCCCCGAAGCGTGCCGCCTGGGCCCGGAACGCGGCCATGAGCTCGGGGCCCTGGACGCCGTCGACGAACCCCGGGTAGTTCTCCACCTCGGTGGTGAGCATCAACTGACCACCGGGCTGGTCGCTGGTGGACGAGGGCTCGCCCTCGAGCACCAGCGGGCGCAGGTTGGCACGGGCCGTGTAGATGGCAGCGGTGAGCCCGGCCGGGCCGGACCCGATGATCAACACATCGCGAACCTCTGTCACTGCCCCTCCGTCAATTTGGTGGCCCCGTGGCCCTGATCAGGCGCCGGCCGGGCGAGCGGTCTTCTTCGACCACAGGAACGCCCCTGCGCCGGTGAATATTGCCCCGAGCAGGACGTACACGCCCCACACCGGCCCCGGGAGCAGCTCGTCGAGTCCCCGCACCAGGCCGATGACGGCGAGCACCCCGGCGGTGGCCCCCATGATCAGGGCGAGCAGGCCGAAGACCACCACCCGGGCGATGCGGACGAGGCGGTCGGTGGTGTTCGAACGGACCTTGTCGACGATGTCGTCGACCTTGTCGAGGGCCTGGACGGCCCACTCCGGAGCCGGCGAGCCCGACGACCCGGCCGCCGCCGCGGGCGGCGTCGTCATGGTCGGGCGGGTGGCGGGGCCACCCGGGCTCGTCACCGTGGGGCGGGGGGCAGGGCCGGCGGCAGCCGTCGCCGCTCGTGGTGGAGCTTCGCCGGGACGCGACCCGCCGACCTGGGCCTCGTACGCCATGGAACCCAGCCTACCCTTGAGCATGCCTCGACGAATCCTTGGCGCGGCGGCCGGGGCCGCGACGGCCGCGCTGGGGGCGCTGATCCTGGGTGAGTATCCCTTCACGGGACTGGTCGTGCTCGGGGCGGGGATCCTGTTCGGGTTGTTCGTGGCCGAGGTGTTGATCTGGGTGGCGCGCTGGCGCGGCCCGGGGGCCGCTGCGGTGGGCGCGGTGCTGGCCGGCGGTGGCTTGGTCTGGGCGGCGTGGATCTCCGAGGGCCACCACCTGGGCTATCTCACCGTCGGGGGCTGGCTGGCGGTGGCTCTCGGCATGGTCGCCGCCGCCTTCAGGGGATGGAGCCCTGGAGCAACACCCGGCAGCCCGACAGGGCCCGCGCCTCCACCGTGACCCTGCCCGATGCGTCGGCCGAGGCGAAGGCCAGCACCACCGCCGGGGTGCCTGCCTCGACGCCCGTGGCCCGGTAGACCAACTCGCCCCGGGCGCCGGGATCGGCCCGGGCCTCGACCTCGCAGGGGGGGCCGGCCGGGGCGCCGGTCGCCGGCGATGGCGAAGGCGGCTGGGCCGGTCGGTCCCGGTTCCCCCTCACCAGGTCGGCGCCGACGCGCGACACGAGGGCGGCCCGGTCAGTGATCTCGCCCAGGTCCCCCCCCTCGATCACCGACCCGCCCCTGCCAGCCGCCGCGCCTGCTGTTCGCCGGGCGCCGTCGGCTGAAAGGGTGTCCCTGGGCACCTCTCGCTGGGGCTCCTTGCCGGCCACCGTGGCGCCGATGGCGATAGTGACGGCGAGGACTGCCGCCACCGACGCGCCCAGCACCCATTGCCGCCGCCGCCCCGAACCGCTCCGGCCGGGCTCGGCACCGGGCCCGAGTGGCCCTCTGAGCGGAATGCCGGGCCCGAGTGGGATGCCGGGCCTGGGCGACGTGTCGGACGCCCGTGACGCGGCCACGGCCCGGGCCACGGGGTCGTACGTGTCACCGGGGTCACCCGCGGCGAGCGGTACCCGACCGACCGCCTCGCTCAACGCCGTGAGCCGGTGCAGGTCGTCGCGGCACGACGCGCACCCGGCCAGGTGGTCGGCCCATTCCGGGGCCTCGCCGTCGTGGAAGGCGCTCAGATCCTCGAAGTCGGGGTGCTCGGGTGGCATGGTCATGGTGTTCGACGCTGCGGCGCAGCCGCCGGGTTCCCGGTGGATCCGGCCAGGTGAGGCAGGAGCAGGGCCCGTCCCCGGGCGATGCGTGAGCGCACGGTGCCGACGGGCACGTCGATCACCTCGGCGATCTCGGCGTAGGAGAGCCCGCAGAGGTCTCGCAGCACCACGGCCACCCGGAACTCGGGGGCGAGCCTGGCCAGTGCGGCGTCGATGTCGAGCCGGTCGGCCACCGTCCCGCCGTGGTCTCCGCTCACGGGGCCGCTCCGGCCCAGGTCTCCGCTCAGGGGGCCGCTCCGGCCCAGGTCGTCGGGCAGGCCGGGGATGGGCCGTCGCCGTCGCCGGCGGAGCTCGTCGAGGCAGGTGTTGGTCGTGACCCGGTAGGCCCAGGTAGCGAAGGTCGAACGCCCGTCGAAGCGGTTCAGGCCACGCACCAGGGCCAGCAGGGCCTCCTGGCAGGCATCGTCGGCGTCGGCCCGGTTGCCGGTGAGCCGCAGGCAGATGCCCTGGATGCGGG
This sequence comes from Acidimicrobiaceae bacterium, assembly GCA_039649175.1. Taxonomy (GTDB): domain Bacteria; phylum Actinomycetota; class Acidimicrobiia; order Acidimicrobiales; family AC-14; genus DATAQC01. Next base: position 10,533 of record JBBWZS010000047.1, on the reverse strand, counting down.
GATGATGACGGCGCAGGAGGGCATCCAGGGCGTCGTCGTCGCCGGCGGTGGCGGCGTCCACCAAGGAGGCGTCCGCCCACGCCGCGTACGGCGGGGGATGGCCGGTGTCACCGGTCATGCCGTCAGGTGGACGTCGCTCAGGGTCATGGTGTTGGAGCCGCCCATGTCGGTGATCCACAGCAGCACGACCGATCCGGTCCGACCGTTGAGGGCGAAGGTGCCTGTGCCGTCGATGCCGGTCTTGGTGGCGACGGCGCTGCCCCATCCCGTCGGTGGAGCGCTGGCACTGGCGGTATTGGCCACGAAGACCTGGGCGCTCCAACCCCGATTGGTGGACACCGCCTCGAGGGACCCCAGCTTGGTCGGGCCGTTCAGCGTGAGGACGACCCCCACGCCTGTCTTGAGGCCGCCGAACTGGGCGTTGCCGTACTGCTCGCTCGACCAGGCGGTGGCGGGATTGTTGTCGGTGACGTTGGCGACGTCGGCGTCGTGCTCGGACAGGTCTCCCGGCGGCGGGTCGAAGGCGGCAGCGGAGACGACGGCCACGGACGCAGGCTTGCCGCCGCCGGTGTTCGAAGGTGAGTGCAGGATCCGCTGACCCGTGTCGCTGCGGGCGAACAGCACCCCCACCAGGCCCAGGGTGGCGACGAGCACCACGGCCACCACCACTGCGAGCACCCTCGAGCCCGTGGTCCGCCCCGCCGCCGGTACACCAGCGGCGGGGGTGTCATGGGCACCGCCCCCGCCTGCGGGGCGAGGGGCCGCGGGACCGACCTGGGTGGGCGAGCCCACCTCCACCCGGGTGCTCGAACCCGCCCCCGCCCCGGCACCGTCGGTGGCCCCGAGGGTCGGGCCGTGGAGGGTCTGGTCGACGCCGGGGGACGCGTCGTACTCGGTGTGGCGGTCGACGGCGACCAGGGCGGCACGCAGGTCGGCGGCGCTCTGGTAGCGCTCCCCGGGCGCCTTGGCCATGGCCCGCACCACCACCGCCTCCAGAGGAGCCGGGACGTCCGGTCGGACCTCTCGCAGCGGCAGCGGTGTGGCGGTGGCGTGCTGGACGGCGACGGCCACGTCGGTCTCGCCGGTGAAGGGGACCTTGCCGCTCAGCATCTCGTAGAGCACCACGCCCAGGGCGTAGACGTCGGAGCGGCCGTCGACGGGCTCACCGTTGACCTGCTCGGGGGAGAGGTACTTGGCGGTTCCCACGATGGCGCCGCTCTGGGTGAGGTCGCCGGCGTCGAAGCTGGCGCCACTCGCGTCCTCGGCTGCCTCGATGGCCGCCTTGGCGATGCCGAAGTCGGCCACCTTCACCCGATCGCCCTCGGCCACGAGGATGTTGGCCGGCTTCACGTCGCGGTGGATGACCCCCGCCCGGTGGGCGTAGTCGAGGGCGTCGGCCACCTGGACGGCGAGACGGACGGCCCGTTCGGGGCTGAGCGGGCCCGATGCCGACAGGACCTGGCGCAGGGTGCTCCCGTCGACACGTTCCATGACGATCCAGGCCACACCGTCGTCGACACCGGTGTCGTAGGTGGCGACCACGTTGGGATGGGCGAGGCGGGCGGCGGCGATGGCCTCACGTCGGAAACGGGCGAGGAACGAGCTGTCGTCGGCCAGGTGCGAGTGCAGCACCTTGACCGCCACCCGGCGACCGAGGATGTCGTCCTGGGCCTCCCAGACCTCGGCCATCCCGCCGCTGGCGATGCTGCGCTGCAGTCGGTACCGCCCACCCAGGACGCCCTCGGCGTCGATGCGGCGGAAGGCCATAGCGAGGCGACGCTACCGCGGGTTCCCCCGGGTGCTCTCGCGACGAGGGGCCGGCGGAGGGCCGATCAGGCCACCTGGTAGGCCACGCCGACCGCCCGGGGCCCGGCGTGGGTGCCGATCACCGCGCCCAGGTTGGCGATGACGAGGCGGTCGTCGCCCACGTGGGCTGCGACCAGTGACCGCAGGACGTCCACGTCGGGCGCTTGGCCGGAGATGATGGCCACCTGCCCCGGCGGGGCGTCGGCCGCCACCCGGTCGGCCAACCAGGCGAGGGCGCGGGCCCGGGTGCGCTGGCGCGGGCCGGGCTCGACCGCCCCGTCGCGGACCTCGATGGCCGGCTTCACCGACAGGATCGACCCCAGCAGCGCCTGGGCGGCGCCGATCCGCCCGCCCTTCTTCAGGTTCTCCAGGGTGTCGAGGGTGCCGTACACCCGGGTGCGCGTGGCCAGCTCGGCGGCCACGGCAGCGACCTCTTCGACGTCGCTGCTGGTGGCCCCGGCGCGGGCCGTGCCCAGCACGATCATCCCCAGGCCCATCGTGACCGACCGCGAGTCGACGACCCGGACCGTCACCTCGCCGTCGAGGGCGGTGGCCGCCGCCCGGGCTGCCTCGATGGTGGCCGACAGCTTCGACGACAGCGACACGCACACCACACCGTCGGCGCCGCCCTCGGCGGCGGCCCGGAACGCCACCTCGAAGGCGCCGGGGGATGGAGCGGAGGTCTCGGGCAGCACGGGGGACGACGCGCAGCGCGCCCAGAACTCGGCGGGGGTCAAGTCGCGACCGTCGACCAGTTCCTCGTCACCGAAGCGGATGGACAGCGGCACCACGCCGATGCCGTGGGCGGCGACGAGGTCGGCGGGCAGGTCGGAGCTGCTGTCAGTGACGACGGCGATGGTCATAGGTGCCCGATGGTGTCACGCCCGGCCGCCTCACGCCGGGACCAGGCGGCGGGCCCGACGGCCCTTCAAGGCATGCCGGCCCCACCACACGGCCAGGAAGGCCGCCGCCCCGAGCGATACCACCAGGCCGATGCCCGACGCCGCCGCCGAGCGCACGGTGAGCCGGGCCTGGCCGATGACCAGGTTGCCGTCCGGTGACTCCAGCGTGATACGGAGGGGAAAGGCGCCCGACGTGCGTGACACCACCGAGAAACGCTGGGTGGTGTTCTGCCTGGTCAGGTCCAGGGTCTGGGTGTTCCCCCTCGGGAAGTCGAGCTTGTCGCTCTGGACCTTGACCACCACCCTGGCCGGCAGCCCCGTACGGTTCTGGAAGGTGACGGGGATGTCCGCCGCCCGGGCGGTGAGGGTGATGGACCGGCCGCCGGGCATACGGATGTCCTGGCGCTGGGTGTCGATACCACTGAGCACGGCGTCGAGGTAGGCCTGACGCTGGCGGTTGGTGCGCAGATCGGTCGACTCGGCCAGGAGCAGGCGCTCGTCGAGGTTGCCGTGGTCGGCCGTCCCCGGGCCCAGGACCGATCCCAGGGCGTCGAGGCGGGTGCGCCCGGTGCGCAGGGCGGGCACCATGTCGGCCAGTCCTCCCGGGACGGGTGGCGCCACCAACCGCTGGAGGGGTCGACCGCTGTCGGCCTTGGCCTGCGACACCCCCGTGAAGAGCCCGTCGAGCGAGATGGCCTCGGCGATGGGGTTCTGCCCCAAGCCGGCGACGACGGTGTCGAGGAACTGGCGGTCGGTCCGCCAGGTGGGCGGGGCCATGGCCACCACACCCCGGCTGTCGGTGCCGGGCCGGTCGAGGTAGACGACGGCGAGGTCGGCGAGCAGGTGGTTGGCGGCCAGAGCGGGCGGTACCGCGTTGTCGAAGTACCCGGACAGACCTGGGTCGGCCACCACCGCCGGCACCTGGCGTGCCCCCCCGGAGAGCTGGAACGGCTGGGTGACGGTGAGCTTCTGGGAGGTGACGGGTTTGAGGTCGGTGTCACGGGTGACGACGCGGTCGTACCCCCGCTGGCCCAGCAGGGCGATCGACGCGTCGTCGAGGGCGCCCTGGGCCATCCAGGTGTGGGCGTCGGGGCGGACGTGGAGGGTGTCGGCGATGGTGTCCGATCCCCGGACGACCTGGGTCGTGGCATCGGTGGTCAGGCCGCCGGCGAGGAGGGCGGGCAGGCTGGTCGGGACGTAGGTGCCGGCCAGCACGGTGACCGACCCGGATCGCTGCTGGAGGGCCTTGAGGGTGGCGGCTGCCTTGTCGTCGGAGCTGGCGGCCAGGGTGGCCAGCGTCTCCGGGGTGGGGGCCAGGGCCACGGGGGTGGTCCGCAGGGCATCGAGGCCCGAGCTCAGTGCCGCCAGGTCGTCGGCGCCCTGGAGCTGGCGCCCACCGGACGGGGGCAGACCGGCGTTGGCGTGGGCCGGCAACACCAGGGCCATGCCCAACTTGGCGCCTGTGGGGACGATGGGCAGGTAGACGAGATGGGTCGTGACGCGCTGCAGCATCCGCCCTCCGGGGCGGTCGCGCAGGTCGACCCTGACCGGAAACACACCGTCGGCCCTGCCCAGCGACAGGCGGTCGACGAGGTGCAGGGCGACCGTCACGTCGCCCGTGCCGCCGCCGTCCGCCACCAGTGAGGACAGGGGGAACGTCTGGGGCGCGATGGCGGGCGCAGTCGTGATCTTGTCGCTCAGCGTGACGGCGAACTCCGACCGGGTGGCCACGGCCGGGTAGATCGTGACCGCCACCTCCGGGTCGGCCGGCCCGGTCGGACGTTCGACGTGGAGCCGCACGCTGAAGTCACCCGAGGCGCCCACCCACGGCGACTGGTAGACGAGCGTCATCGAGCCCATGGCCGGAGGCGGGGGCGGCTTGGTCGTCGCGGTCGCCCCCGCCAACGTGAACGAGCCCAGCGCCGTCACGACGGCCATCAGGGCCGGGAGAGCGAAGGTCGCCCGGCGCCGGTGTCTCAACCAAGCTCCCGGCGAAGCACCACCAGATCGGACGGCTGGCTGCGGAAGCCGAGACCCTCGTACAGCGAGAAGGCGGCGGTGTTGGAGACCTGGGTGTTGACCGCGGCACGGCCCACGCCCTTGCGGCGCAGCCAGTAGAGCCCGTCGAGGGCGAGGGCCCGACCCAGGCCCCTGCGCTGGTGGGCGGGGTCGACGGCCAGGCGCTGGAGGTAGCCGTCGGTGCCGGCCCGCCCGGTGATGGCGTAGCCGGCGACCTGCCCGCCTTCCAGGGCCACCCGGAAGCGGGCCGACGGTGTGGCCGCCAGCGCCTGTTCCAGGCCCCAGTCGTCGAGGCGCCAGAAGGGCGAGAAGGTGACGGCGTCGACCTGCAGCACCCGCTGGTGATCAGCGCGCCGGGCCCGGCGGAGGGTGGCCTCCGGCGCCTTGGCCAACCGCTCCAGGTCGTGCAGGAGCAGGTGCAGCCGTTCCTGGTCGCGGAAGCCGGCGGCGTAGAACGGCTGGCGCTCGGAGGCGGACAGGGCGGCGGTGATCACGCTGGCGTAACCACGGCCGGAGAGCTCACCCAGGCAACGCTGGATGAACCCCGCCGACGGCGGGGGAGCATCGGAGATGGGAGCGAGGTAGGCGACTCGCCCGTCCCCCCGCCACGGGCCGGTCCGGACCCGTTCCCGCCCCGACGACAAGACGTCGGTCCTCGTTCTCGCTCGGGCCGTCACCTCCGACGAGGATACCGAGCCGGCGCCCGGTCCGAGGGGCAGCAGTGGCGTTTGCGGGGCAGGGTTATGGTCCTTTACCGTCCGACTCGACTGCTGCGGTCCAGAGTCGTTCGTAGGAGAGCGCCACGACGTGGGCCGCCCGTTCGGCGCGATCCGAGCCGCGGCCGCCGTTGACGAACGACCGCCACCGAGATGACCCTCGCGCCGCAGCCCCCTGCACGAGCTCGAGTCGGGCATCGGGTGGAAGACCCACGCGCGCCAGGAGGCTGCGTTCGCCGAGGACCCGCCGCAGATCGTCGGCCAGGGTCTCAGGCAGACCGAGGAGCCCGGCGCTCTCCTGGGCCAGCACGTCGAGCTCGTCGAGCTCATGAGCCTCGATTCGCAGGCGTTCGAGCTCGTCGGCCAGGTGGTCCATGCCGGGGAGTGACGCGCTGGTCAGGTCATTGCCGAGGTCCCGGAACCCTCCCATGGCCCTGAGCACCTCGGAGCGGTCCACGAACAGGCCCTCGACCTCACGCGTCACCCCGTCGAGGTGGCCGGCGGTCGCACTCGGGGCGACGAGGACCCTCGCCAGCAGGGGGCGCAACTGGGGGTCGCTTCGGTATGCATGGTCGATCCCGCCTTCCCGCACGGCCAACCCGACGCAGTTGACCAGTCCCATCCGATCGCGGACCAGCCGACGCAGGGAGCGCAGCAGAGCCCGCCCGCGCATGACGTCGTCGGGCAGGACGACGACGAAGGCATGCGCAGCCAACAGCTCCCGGCGTTGATCGTCGGTGACGTCCGAGGGCGAGTCCGGCACGGCGCATCCGACCACGGCGACAGGCTCGTCAGGACGCCGGCTGCCTTCCCCCAGACGATCGGTTCGTGCGTGGCGGAGCCCGATCGGGCCGAGGGAGACGGCGACGGTCGACGCCTGGTCCGCCGATTCCGCGGCGACGACGATGCGCAGGGGCCCAGTGAGGCGAGCACGGGTCAACCGGAGCCGGGTGGCGAGGGCGTGCAGGTGGGCGGGGGTGACGTCCAGTGCCCGGTCGCACACGTCGACCAGGTTGTGCAGCAGAACAGACTCCTCCCTGCCCGCGCTCTGGGTCGAAGGAGTGACCCTCGCCACGATGGTGCCCGGGCGACGATGGTCGTCGCGCAGTTCGAGAAGCCAGTGGTGAAGCACCTCTCCCCACTCCCAAGCGGTGGAGAACCTGTCTTCGGGATCGACCGACAATGCCCGTTCTACGGCGGTTTCCAGGCCCGGAGGCACGTCGGGCCGGCTGAGGCGGAGAGAGGGCGGGTGGCCGTCGTTTACCGGCACGTAGAACGCGCCGTTCCACGCCGGTGTAAACGGTGTGCGGCCCGTCAGCAATTCGTAGAGCACCACTGCCGCGCAGTACACATCGGCCCGGCGGTCGACCGGCGTCGTACGCGAGAAATCTGCCATCTCGGGGGCCATGTACATCGGCGTACCGACGAGCAGCCCTCGGGTCTGAGCCAGGTCGAGGCGATGTGCGATGCCGAAGTCGCCGAGGACCATGCGCTCCGAACGCGGTGACAGCCCACGCCGGATCTCGTCCTTCTGCTGATGGACGGGGATGCTCGTGTACAAGACGTTGCTCGGCTTGATGTCGCGGTGCACCACGTTGAAGTCGTGGACGACGGTGAGGCACTCGGCGAGGTCGGCGGCGACGGCCAACGCGTCGACGACCGAGTAGGGCTGCCCTGCGGCGGATCGGGCCACCATGCGGTCCTCGAGCGTGCCGAGCGCAGCATGTTCCATGACGAAGAAGGGTTGGCCAGCCTCCAGCGTATCGACGTCGTACACCCGGACGATCTTGTCGCTGGCCAGCTTCCGCAGGATCCTCGCCTCTTCGAGGAACTGCTCGGCCAGTGCCTTGTCCCTGCTGAGATGTTCGAAGAGGACCTTGATGGCGACCTCATCGTCCAGGCCCTCATCGAAGCCGCGCCACACCTGGGCGAACCCTCCTGCCCCGATCTGGGCGTCTACCCGGTAGCGCCCGATGCGAGTGACCTCGTTCACTTCTCGACCACCTCTACATCGCCTGAGGTATCGTTGATCGTGACACGCGGGCTCGTTCCTGGTTGGGGTCGCCCAGTGGCGGTTGCGACGATCTGAGGATGGTGTCCGGTGGAGCAATGTGTGCTCGCCATCGATTTTGGCACCACCTACACGACGGTCGCCATCCGCCGCGGCACCGGCTACCCGGAGCTGATCGAGATAGACGGCGACCGCCGTGTTCCATCGGTCGTCCTCGCCGATGAGGGTTCGGGGCAACTGCTCGTCGGGCGCCGTGCCCTGGAGCTTGCGGCGGCGCAGCCTCGCCAGGCGGCCCGAGAGGCCAAACGCCGTATCGGCGAACCGGCTCCCATCCTTCTGGGTGGCCGGCCGTACCCGGTCACCTCTGTTGTCGGCGCCGTCCTGCGGTATGTGTCCGAGCAGGCATTCGCCTACAGCGGGTGCCCCGTCACCCAGGTGGTGCTCACGCACCCCGCCACCTGGCGGCGCACCCGGACCGACGCGTTCCGTCTCGCCGCCGGTGAGGGCGGTCTCGACGCACCTGTGTTCCTTCTCGAACCGGTGGCCGCTGCTCTCGCCTATCGGGACAGTCAGGGTGCCAGCGAGGGCCTCATCGCCGTCTACGACCTGGGCGGCGGTACGTTTGACACCGCCGTGCTGTCCGGCTCTGAGGACGGTTTTGTCGTCGTTGGAGAACCCGGTGGCGACGGCCGCATCGGGGGCGAGCTGTTCGACGAGATGCTCGCGCACCAGTTGGGTAGAGACCTCGACGCCGATGTGTGGGACGCCCTGCAGAGCTCAGAGGAGCTCGACTGGCGCTGGGCGTGGGCGACGTACCGTTCCGAAGTCCGTCGGGCAAAGGAGGCGTTGTCGCTCAACGACCGGGCCGAGTTCGTGGTCGGTCATCCGGGTGGCTTGTCTCGCCTGGCGCTGACACGAGCCGATTTCGAGGCGGCCGTTGATTCGACCCTGCGCGACACCGTTGACATCCTCGACGGCACCGTTGCCGATGCCGGGTTGACGGCCGGCGAGCTTCGCGGCATTTACCTGGTCGGCGGTGGAAGTCGTATTCCGCTGGTGGAACGGCTGCTCGAGGAGTCCTTCCCCGGCATCCCCCTGTTGCGCCAGGGTGACCCCAAGATGGCGGTTGCCATCGGCGCCACCTACGTCGATGGTGCCGTCACCGAGACGCCGCGGCGCAGCCTTCGCAGTTCTGGAAAGGCCACGGTCCCCGCGCCGGTCGAGCAACCGGCGCCCGTCATCGCTGCTGAACGGCCCCTGGCCGAGACTCGGCCCGAGGCAATCGTTCCCCCTCCACCGCCGTCTGTTCCAACCTCGCCATCGCCGACGATCCCCTTGGTAGCGCCGGTGCCCGACCCCTCCGTTGGGCCCATCGGCCCGCCTGGCCAGCGGCGGTCGGCGGCGGTCTGGGTGGCCGCCGTGGCGGTGGTCGCGGTCGTGGCGGCGGCGGTCGCCATCTCCGCCGCGGTCCTCAGCGGCGGGGGCGGCAAGCATGGAGCCAGCGGCACCACGGTGCCGGTCACCACGGTACCGGCGGCGCCGGGCCAACCGGCGGCCGCCGCCGGTGCCGTGGAGGACCTGCTCATTGCCAACAACGGCGCCCGAACCATCGTCGCCCAGTCAGTCGGCGATGTGCAGGCATGCGCCGTTGACCCGATCCAGGCCAAGAACAGGCTCCTGTCGGCCATCGGCACGCGCAGCGACCTCTTGTCCAGGCTCGTCGCCCTCGACACCGGCACCCTTCCCACAGGTGGCCAACTGAAGTCGCTGTTGAAGGAGGCGTGGACCGCATCGATCGACGCAGACAAGCGGTACGTCGACTGGATGGGTTTCGTCGCCGCCAACGGCTGCACCGGCCAGGCCGCGCAGAATGCCGACTTCGTCGCCGCGGGCACCATCTCTCAGCGCGCCACGTCGTCGAAACAGCAGTTCGCCGACCTTTGGAACGGGGTGGCGTCCCGTTTCAACCTGCCCCCGGTGAGCGAGGGTGATCTGTGACCACAGCCAGACTCGGGTTCAGGGAGGCCGGACTTTCCTGAACCGGACCGGGCGTACGAGGCTCCAACTCGGTCGACTGGCGTCGCTCGTGGTTGTGCCAATGCTGGCCTCGACGGTCGGCTCATGCCGGACGGGGCGGGGTGCGGGGTCGACGCCGAAGGCGGCATCCTCCACCGCCGCACGTGCATTGGCCGAAGGACCACCGTCGACGCCGGTGCTCCCCCCCCGGGCGGTGAGCGGGAAGATCGTGGTCATCGACCCGGGTCACAACGGCGGCAACGGCGCACATACCAGCCAGATCAATCGCAAGGTCGACGCCGGCGGCTTCCAAAAGGAGTGCGATACCACCGGTACCGCGACCGACAATGGCTACACGGAGTCCCGCTTCAATCTGGCGGTCGCTCTGAAACTCGCCGAGGAGCTCCGGCAGGCCGGCGCGACGGTGGTGCTCACCCGGTCCTCCGACACCGATTGGGGACCCTGCATCGACCAGCGGGCCGCCGTCGGAAATGATGCCCACGCCGATGTAGCGGTGTCGATCCACGCCGACGGCGGGCCCACTGGCGGCAGTGGCTTCCACGTGATCTACCCCCCGGCCACCGGCCTGACGGAACCAATCGGGCCTGCCTCGAAGCGTCTGGCGCTCGACGTCCGCGACAGCTACGAGACAGCCACCGGCCTACCGCGCTCGTCCTACCTCGGGGTCGACGGCCTCGACGTGCGCACTGACCTCGGTGGTCTCAATCTGTCGACTGTCCCCAAGGTCTTCATCGAGTGCGGAAACATGCGCAATGTCGCCGAGGCCCGTCTGCTGACCAGCGACTCGTTTCAGACCCAGGCGGCGGAAGGCATCTTCGAGGGCCTGAGCCGGTACCTGCAGGGGTCCTGACCGGCCTACAGCCGGCTGAGGGCGTTTGCCGTTGATCGCCGGTGGGCACCCTCGATCAACCATCATCACTTCTGCTGGGAGGCAACTCATGGTCGGATTCATCATCGGGCTCATCCTCGTCGGGCTCATCGCCGGCGCTTTGGCTCGCCTGCTGGTGCCGGGGCGCGACCCCATGGGGATCGGGGCCACAAT
>JBBWZS010000028.1:0-55229 GCA_039649175.1 Acidimicrobiaceae bacterium | reverse complement strand
GTGAAGCCGTGCAGCACCAGGGCGCCGCCCGGCCCCCCGCCGGCCGAGAACGGTTCGGCCCCGGGCAGGAGCCCGGGGGTCTCAGAAGGCACGGGTCTCAGAAGGCACGAGTCTCAGAAGGCACGGTCTCAGAAGGCACGGTCTCAGAAGGCACGAGTCTCAGAAGGCATGAGTCTCAGAAGGCACGGGATGCGGGAGCCACGAGGTGCAGCGGTCCGGGATCTCAGCCGGCCCGGGTGCCGCTGGCCCGGGCGGCCATGGCCTGGTTGGCCAGGATGGCGGCCGAGACCCCGGCGACGGCGTCGGCCAGGGCCATGGTGCCCACGGGGACGCGGTAGGCCTCCAGGGCGGCGGTCATGGCCTCGACCTCGTCGGGACCGGCGACCAGTTCGGGCACCACCGCCAGCTCCAACGGCCGGGCCAGCTCCGCCCGCCAACCACTCACGTCGTCGACCACCCGTCCCCACAGGGCCACCCGGCCCACGACCAGGGCGGCGGGGGCCAGGCACAGGCCGTGCTGGCGGAGGTGCTCCAGGTCGCGGGCGCCGTAGACCCCGCACTCACAGCCCTCGTCGGGGGCCCGGTGCCCGGTGCCGGAGCACCGGGCCGTCAGGGTCTGGCCCGGCCGCCACTCGACGTGGCTCTGGGTGACCGACCGCAACCGGCCCCCCCGCACCTGCCAGTAGCGCCAGCCCTCGACCGCGTCGTCGGGCGTGAGGGCGATCAGCCCTGGCCCTCCTCGGGCAGCTTCCACTGGCCCGTCTCGGGGAACAGGGGGTCGTAGGTGCAGTACGAGTCGGGGTCGGGATGCCACAGCACCGATGCCTTTTCGGCGCACGCGGGATGGAAGTTCATCGGCGACGGGCACATGGCGCCGCTCACCGTCAGCTCGGCCTTGACCGCCTCGGCGGGATCGACGACCTGGCCGCAGGCGTCGCACAGCTCGCCTAGCACGACCTCACCCGATGCCGTCCGGTCGACAGAAGTCGGTTGTGTGTCCACGTCCTCCAGTTTACGCCCCTCAGGGCCTGACGGCGGAGGGTCACCTCCCAGCCACTACCCTCGGCTGCGATGGCCACCTACCCCTTTCTCTCCGACGACTGGATCACCGAGGCCCGCGCCATCCGCGAGGAGCTGCGCGGGTCCGAGCAGACCGTCACCAACCCGGTGCGCATGAACCAGGTGATCACCGACGTCCCCTTCGGCGAGGGCACGATCAACGCCCACATCGACACCACCTCCGGCGGCCTCGACATGGACCTCGGGCACCTGGAGGTGGCCGACGTCACCGTCACCCTCGACTACGACACCGCCAAGGCGGTGTTCGTGGACGGTACCCGGGAGGCGGGCATGCAGGCGTTCATGGCCGGCAAGGTGCGGGTCCAGGGCGACCTCACCAAGCTGATCGTGGCTCTCCAGGAGCAGGCGTCGCCCCTCACCCCCGACGCCGTCGCCATCGCCACCCGCATCAAAGAGATCACCGCCTGACCCACCCGTTCCGGTCAGGTTTGAGGGCCCCAGGGCGACCCTGAACCTGACCAGTACGAAATCAGGCGAGAGAGCCGATCAGGTCGACATCGACCGGTGAGGCGTTGTCGGCGAGCACCGTCATGGTCGCCTTGGCTTGGACCCCGCCGGAGTAGGTCACCTTGAGCGAGCAGGAATCTCCGGGGCTCACGGCACTCGTGGTGCAATCAGAGGCGTCGACGACGAACGCACCCTGCGGGGACGAGTCCAGCGTCGGCGCCTTCACCTTCAGCGAAGTCGTCCCCTGGTTGGTGACCGTCACCTTGGCCTCCTTGACGCCGAGGGCCTGAAGCGTCACCGCCGAGCGGTCGACGGTGAACGACGCCTTGGCCGTGGTGGTGGCCGTCAACCCGCCGCCACTGCCACCGGAGTTGCCGGGGGCACCGGGCGTGTCCGAAGACGGCACGGTGGTGCCTGTCGGCGAATTGTTGTTGCTGCTCGAGTTGCCGATCACGCCGAGAGCCACCAGCAGGCTGCCGACGCCGACCAGGCCGGTGACGATGCCGCCGATGGCCTTGGCCAGCACGGGGATACCGGACCAGAACGATTTCGAGGGGCTCACGCGCTACTCCTGGGAGAGGGGTCGAGAGACATGGGACGCTCACCGGGCCACGAGGTGGCCCGGGGGAGACGCTTACAGGACGAACAGGCTGATGCTGGCCCCGCGCTTGACCGTCGCGCCCGATCCGGGGACGGTCAGCAGGACGTAGTTGCCGCCGGGGGGCCCGTAGACGCCACCGACCTTGAGGCCGGCGGCCTGGAGGCGGGCGGTGGCGCCTGAGACGGTGAGGCCCTTCAGGTCGGGCACCGTGGGCTGACCCTGGGACACCACCACGGTGACCGTCGCCCCCCGGTCGACGCTGGCGCCCGACGCCGGGGTGGTGCCGATCACCTGGCCGGCGGGCACGGTATCGCTGTAGTCCTCGCCCCGGGTCGCCTCGAGGCCGATGTCGGACAGGGCGGCCGACGCCGCCGCGAAGCTCTTGCCGGCTAGGTCGGGCACGACCCTGGGGGCGGGGCCCGACGACACGGTCAGCGCGATCTTGGAGCCCGTCGGGGCCAGGCCGGTCTTGGGGTTGAAATCGAGGAGGGCCCCGGCCGGTGCCTTCTCGTCGTGGATCTCGGTGACGTCACCGACGACGAAACCGGCCTTGGCGATGGCCGCCTCGGCTGCCGTCCGGTCGAGGTTGGCCAGGTCGGGGACGGGAATGGGCTCGGGCCCCCGCGACACCGTGAGGGTGACGACGTGCCCTTCTTTCAGGGTGCGCCCCGGTCGGGCGTCGGGCGACTGGTCGGTGACCTGGCCGGCGGTGGTGCCGTTCACGAACGGGCGCCGGAAGGCCACCTTGAACTTCAGGGCCTTGAGGGCGGCGGTGGCTTCGGCTTCGGGCCGGTTGACCTCGTTGGGGACGGGATGGCTGGGCACGTTCGCCTGGGCGATGGCGTAGGCCGCTCCCGCACCGGCGAGGGCCACGACCAGGGCCACGACGGCGACGATGGGCCACCGACGACGGCGGCGCCCGGCTTTCGACAAGGGTGGTGCCGCAGGGCCGGGCGGCTGTGCCGCAGGAGCGGCGGGCACCGCGTCGCCCGGTGAGAGCGGCAGCGTGGCGGTGGCTTCGCCGCCGCCACCCGGGCCCGGAGGGGCCGGCTCCCACTGGGTAGCGGCGCCGGTGGCCACCTCGGCGGCAGGCCGGGTGCCGGGGTGGCCGATCTCGGTGGGGTCGTCGTCGAGGCGGGTGAGCGTCTCGTCGAGGGCGGCGATGCCGGCCAGGGGAAGTCGTCCGGGCGCGGGCAGGTCGTTGGCCGTGGCCTGGAGGGCGGCCCCCAGGGCCATGGCGTCGAGACGCTCGGAGGCCTCGGGGCGCCCGGCGCGGGCCACGATGGGACCGAGGGGGCCGAGCTCGGGGGCGACCGGGATGGGTTGCTCGAGGCGGCCCATGAGGGTGCCCACGGTGGTGTCGGCCACGAACGGCACGCGGCCGGTGACGGCCTCGTACAAGACGATGGCGAGGGAGTAGACGTCGGCCTTGCCGTCGAGGCGCGCCCCCCGGACCTGCTCGGGCGAGGCGTAGCGGGCGGTGCCCAACAGCGTCCCCGAGGGCTCGGTCCAGGCCGCCTCGGCCAGGGCCCGGGCCAGGCCGAAGTCGGCGATGCGCAACCGGCCTTCCTCGTCGAACAACAGGTTGGCGGGCTTGATGTCACGGTGCACCAGTCCCCTGCGACTGGCGTAGTCGAGGGCCCGGGCCGCCTCGAGACCCACCATGAGCGCCTGGGACTGGGTCAGGCGGGTGCCGCGGTCGAGGATGCTGCGCAGGCTGCCGCCGCCCAGGAACTCACAGACGAGGTACGGGCCGTCGGCCTCCTCGCCCCAGTCGTAGACGGCCATGACGTTGGCGTGGTTGAGCCCGGCGGCGGCGTGGGCCTCGGCCCGGAACCGGCGGAGGAACCCCTCGTCGTCGGCCAGGGCGGGGTGGAGGATCTTGACCGCCACCCGGCGGCGGAGCTTGACGTCGTCGGCCAGGTAGACATGGGCCGACGCTCCGGTGCCGATCGGGGCCAGGAGCCGGTAGCGCCCGCCGAGAACCCTTCCGATGTACTCCGCCAACCGCGTCGTGGCCAAGTTCCCTCTCCCCGTGCCGGACCCCACGTCCGGTCTCGCCGAGATGGCTCCCCCCACCCATGCGGCTTCTGTCAGTCACGAGGGTACCGTGCCCGAGCGCCCTTCTCGTGGCACTGCATTCCCGTATGCCCCGCGCACGGGGGATGATGGCGACGTGCAGCGCCGTCCTCCCGCCCCCCGACGACCCCTGCGGGTACGGATCATCATGGCCGCCGCCGTGGCCGCCGCCATCGGCGGCCTGGTGTACGTGGCCACCGCCCCCCAGGCGAGCGACGTGACCAAGCTCCCCCCGACCGTCGAGGGCGTCTCGCCCCAGAGCGGCGACCTCGACCTGCGCCAGGTCACCATCGCCGCCGATCTGGCTCCCGGCCTCACCGGCTACCTCCTCTTCGACGGGGTCGAGATCCCCGACGACGACCTCCAGCACGTCGACGCCCTCAACCAGGTGATCCTCAAGCCCGGCGTCGACAGCGACTACCGCCAGCTGAGCCCCGGGTCGCACTGCGTCACCGTCGTCTACCGCAAGTTCGGGGAACCCCGAGAGGCGTCGGACTCCTACCGCTGGTGCTTCACCCTGCATTGACCCCCGAGGTGGCGGACGG
The DNA here is from genome assembly GCA_039649175.1 of Acidimicrobiaceae bacterium. GTDB lineage: Bacteria > Actinomycetota > Acidimicrobiia > Acidimicrobiales > AC-14 > DATAQC01. The sequence goes on along the minus strand of JBBWZS010000028.1, from coordinate 50,477 downwards.
TGCTCCGGCGGCGGCCGACTGCGTGTTCTGCCGGGTGGCCAGCGGTGAGGCGCCCGCCGACATCGTGGTCGACGAGGCCCACGCCGTGGCCTTCCTCGACGTCCGGCCCCTGTTCCCCGGCCACTGCCTGCTCATCCCCAGGGAGCACCACGAAACCCTGGTCGACCTGCCCGAGGACCAGGTGGGGCCCCTCTTCGCCACCGCCCGCCGCCTGGCCCGAGCCGTGGAGGAGGCCACGGACGCCCACGGCAGCTTCGTCGCCCTCAACAACCGGGTGAGCCAGAGCGTGGCCCACCTGCACGTGCACGTCGTGCCCCGCCGGCGCAAGGACGGCCTCCGCGGCTTCTTCTGGCCCCGTCAACGCTACGAGAGCCCGGCGCAGTCGGCGGCCGTGGCCGCCTCGATCCGCGCCGCCCTGTCGCTTCCCGGCTGAGCCCGCCGGGTCAGGGCAGGCGGTGGGCCAAGTGCATCCTCCACTCGTCGGCGAGGGGGGGCAGAACCAGGATCGCCTCGATGACCTCGAGGGGGACGCCACTGTTGGGGCTGGCGGCATCGTGCGCCAGGCGCACCGAGGCCAGGGCGGGGTGGCGTTCGACCACGGTGACGGGACCACCCACCGGCACCCGTCCGGCCTGGAGCACCCGCAGGTACCACCCGGTGCGGCCGTTGGCGTGCATGCGTCGCTGGATGTCGCCCTTGCTCCGGTACATGCCCAGCTTGTAACAGGGCCACCGGGGCTGGGACACCTCGAGGACGGCGTCTCCCCAGGCCCAACGGTCGCCGATGCGGACGTCGTCCTCGGTCCAGCCGGTGGTCGTGAGGTTCTCGCCGAAGGCGGCCGGGCCCAGCTCCTGGCCCAGCTCGGCACCCCACGGGGCCAGGTGCTCGTAGGGATAGGCGTAGACCGCCTTGTCCTCGCCACCGTGCTGCGACGGGTCGGCCTGGCCGTCGCCCTCCAGGTTCAGATGGTCGAGCCACAGCTCGTCGGTGGTCACCGGCACCTTGGCGATCCCGCTGGTGACCGGCCTTCCCCGGTGCTGGCCCAGGTATTTGGGCAACGAGACGTTCACCGACAGCAGTCCCACCCTGCCCGAGGCCGGCCCGGGCGAGGGCCCGGCGCCGCTCACGGTTGGCCGGTTTCGAGTACGCGCAGGAAGGTGGGCTCGTCGATCACCGGCACGCCGTACTCGGCCGCCTTGGCCACCTTGGCGGCACCCGGTTCGGCCCCGGCGACCAGCCACGCCGTCTTGCGTGAGACGCTGCCCGGCGACGTCCCCCCTCGGGCCTTGATGGCGTCGGCGGCGGCGTCGCGCGACATCGACTCGAGGGTGCCGGTGACCACGAGCGCCTTGCCCCCCAGCGTGCGGGGGAGCTCGGGCTCGCCCCCGACGGCGCCCTCGAAGTTGAGCCCCGCCTGGCGCAAGCGGTCGACCATGGCCACGTTGGTGTCGAGGGCGAAGAACTCGGCCACGCTGTGGGCGATGGTGGGGCCGACGCCCTCCACCGCCGCCAGCTCGTCCTCGGTGGCGGCCACGATGCGGTCGAGGTGGCCCATCGCCCCGGCCAGCACCTCTGCTCCCCGGCCGCCGAGATGGCGGATGCTCAGGCCGATGAGCAGGTTGGCCAGCGGGCGGCCCTTCGACGCCTCGATGGCCGCCAGCAGGTTGCGCACCGACAGGTCGGCGAAGCCCTCGAGGGCGATGAGGTCGCCGTAGGTGAGCGAGTAGAGGTCGGCGGGATCGTGGAGCAGGCCGGCGTCGATGAGCTGCATGACCCGCTTCTCGCCCAGGCCCTCGATGTCCATGGCCCCGCGGCCGGCGAAGTGCCCGATGCGGCCGGCCCGCTGGGCCGGGCACTCGACGTTGGTGCAAAACGTGTCGCTCTCGCCCTCGACCCGCACGAGGGGCTCGCCGCACACCGGGCAGGTCTCCGGGAACAGCCACTCGGCCAGGTCGGCGGGGCGCTTGGAGAGGACGGGACCCACCACCTCGGGGATGACGTCGCCCGCCTTGCGGACGAACACGGTGTCGCCCGGGCGCACGTCCTTCTTGGCCACCTGGTCCTCGTTGTGCAGGGTCGCCAGCTGCACGGTGGAGCCGCTGACCTGCACCGGCTCGAGCATGGCGAACGGCGTGGCCTTGCCCGTCCGCCCGATCGAGACCATCACGTCTTTGAGCAGGGTGGTGGCCTGCTCGGCCGGGAACTTGTAGGCGATGGCCCACCGGGGTGACTTGGAGGTGGCGCCCAGCTCCATCCGCTGGGCCAGGTCGTCGACCTTGACCACGGCGCCGTCGATCTCGTAGTCGAGGCTGTGGCGGTGCTCGAGCCAGTGACGGCAGAACCCGTCGACGTCGTGCATCGTCGTGACCCGGCGGATCTCGGGGTTGACGGGCAGGCCCGCCTCGGTGAGGAACTCGAGGGTCTCGGAGTGGCGGCGGAACCGGGGGGCACCGTCGCCGGTGATCTCCCCCAACTGGTAGGCGAAGAACGCCAGTTCGCGGCTGGCCGTCACCCGGGGATCCTTCTGGCGCAGCGAGCCGGCGGCGGAGTTGCGGGGGTTGGCGAACAACCGCTCACCGGCCTGGCCCCGGCGCTCGTTGAGGTCTTCGAAGGCGGACAGCGGCATGTAGATCTCGCCCCTGACCTCGAGCACCGCCGGTGTGCGGTCGGGGGGCACGCTCAATCGGTCGGGCACCACGGCGATGGTGCGGACGTTGTCGGTGACGTCCTCGCCCACCACCCCGTTGCCGCGGGTGGCGGCCCGCACGTAGCGCCCGTCCTCGTAGAGCAGGGAGATGGCGATGCCGTCGATCTTCAGCTCGCACACGAAATCGACGTCGCCGTCGATGTAGCGCTCCATGCGCTTGCCCCACGCCACCAGCTCGTCGAAGGAGAAGGCGTTGTCGAGCGACATCATGGGCATGCGGTGACGGACCTCGGAGAACGCGGTGGAGACCGAGCCGCCGACCTTCTGGGTCGGCGAGTCGGGCGTCACCAGGTCGGGGTGGGCCTCCTCGAGGGCCCGCAGATCACGGACCAGGCCGTCGAACTCGGCGTCGGAGATCTCCGGGTCGTCGAGGTCGTAGTAGCGACGGCTGTGGTACTCGATCAGCCCCCGCAGCTCGGCCGCCCGGGCCGCGGCGCCGGCAGTCTCGTCCACGGGGTGAGGTTACCGTCGGGGTGGGTCACCGCCTCCTGGCCCGAGCCATAGCATGCCGATCCGTGGCCCGAGCGAGAACCAGTGGCACGGCGACCCCCGAGGCCCGGGCGCCGGGGACGGGCCCCGCCTACCGGCTGGTGCCGTGGCTGGTCGGTGCGTTGTGGGCGGCCCTCCCCTTCACCGCCGGCCCGGCCCTGGCCGATGCCCTCCACGGGGCCAGCGGGCCCGTGCGCATGCTGGCGTCGAGCGGGCTGTGGGCGGGATGGGCGGCGGCCATGGTGGCGGCGGCCATCCCCCATCCCATCGCCCTCACCGCCCTGCGGACGCTGGCGCCCGCGGCGGTGGCCGCCGTCGTGGCCGCCGCTGCCGCCGGTCACGGCACGCCTCTGGCCGTGGGATGGACGGTGGTGGTGCTGGCGTGGGTGTTCTCACCCGCCGTCGGGGCCCGCTGCGTGAACGGACCCGCCTACCCCAACGAGCGCCGCTACCTGCTGCGTGCTCCGGGGCCGCTCCTGTTCGGTCCCCTGCCCCTGGCCTGGGCCCTGGCCGTCGCCGGCGTCTGCGCCGGACCGCTTCTGCTGGCCGCCCGCCGCTGGGTGGTGGGCGGCGTGTGCCTGGTCATCGGCGTGCCCCTGGCCGTGGTCCTGGTCCGCTCGATCCACAACCTGTCGCGGCGGTGGGCGGTGTTCGTGCCCGCCGGGTTCGTGCTGCACGACCCGCTGGCCCTGCTCGACCCCATCCTGTTCACCCGCCGGGCGGTGACCACCATGCGGCCGGCGACGGTCGGCGAGGGCCTCGACCTCACCCAGGGGGCACCGGGTTTGGCCCTCGAGCTGGTGGTGGCCGAGCCGGTGTCGCTCACCCTCATGAAACCGGGGCGACGCCAGGGCACGCCCGAGTCGGCCTCGCGCATCGTGTTCACCCCCACCCGACCCGGGGCGGTGATCGACGAAGCCCGCAGCCGCCGCATCCGCGTGGGCTGATCCGGCCCACGCGTTCCGGTCACGGTTCGCCTGGCCAGAACGGGCAGAAACGTGACCGGAACGGCCTACGACGCCCTGCCGCCGCCGAGCACCTCGTTGTCGCGGTAGAACACCACGCTCTGGCCCGGAGCCACCCGGCGGTGGGGGTGGGCGAAGCGCACGGTTGTCCCGTGCACCTCGGCCTCGACGGGGCGGCCGTGGGCACTGCACTGGACGCTCACGGGACCGGTGGCGGCGCCGTCGTGCCAGGCCAGGTCGTCGAGCTCGACCCGGTCGGTGAGCAGCTCGTCGACGCCTCCGGCGACCACGGTGGCGGTGTGGGGGTCGACGGACAGGGCGTACCGCCGCTGCGCACCTCCGCCGCCCATGCCCCGGCGCTGGCCCACGGTCACCAGTTCCACGGCGTCGACCCGGCCCACCTCGGCGCCGGAGCTGTCGACCACCCGGCCGGGGTGCAGCCCGATGCGGGGGCCGAGGAAGGCCGTGCGGCCACCGGTGGCGGTCACGAAGCACACGTCCTGGCTGTCGGGCTTGTCGGCGGTGCGCAGCCCGAGGGCGCGGGCCCGGTCACGCACCTCGGACTTGGTGAGCTCACCGACCGGGAACAGGCAGCGGGCCAGCTCGGCGGGGCCGAGCATGTGCAGGACATACGACTGGTCCTTGGCCCCGTCCACCCCCCGCAACAACCGGGGCCGGCCCCCGACCGCGGCGACCCGGGCATGGTGACCGGTGGCCAGGGCGTCGAAGCCGAGCTGGGCGGCCCGGTCGAGGAGGCGGCCGAACTTGAGGTGGCGGTTGCACTCGATGCACGGGTTGGGGGTGCGCCCGGCGGCGTGGGCAGCGGCATAGGGCGCCACCACCCGGTCCTCGAAGTCGTCGGTGAAGCTGAACACCCAGTGGTCGATGCCCAGTTGCTGGGCGACGCGCCGGGCGTCGTCGACGTCGGCCACCGAGCAGCACCCCGAGTCCGACGCGCCGCCCCACAGCTTGAGGGTGACGCCCACCACGTCGTGGCCCTGCTCACCGAGCAGGGCGGCGGCCACCGACGAGTCGACCCCGCCCGACATGGCGACCAGGACACGCATCAGCCGGTCGGCGCCGGACCCGTGGCCCGGAGGCGGGCGACGGCGGCGGGCACGGCGGCGAGGGCCCGGTCGACATCGGTGTCGGAGGTGGTGGGCCCGAGCGACAGGCGCAGCGAGCCGAGGGCGCGCCGGCGCTCGATGCCCATGGCCACCAGCACGTGCGACGCCTCCATGGCGCCGCTCGTGCAGGCCGACCCGGCCGACGCGCACACGCCGGCCCCGTCGAGCAGCACCAGGAGGGCCTCGGACTCGACCCCGGCGAACGACAGATGGGCGTTGCCGGCCACCTTCTTCGACCGGTCGCCCGTCTCGGCGCTGTCGGGCACGGCGGCGAGCAGGCCGTCGACCAGCCGGTCGCGAAGGTCGCCCACCCGCCTCACGGTGGCCGCCCGCTCGGCCACGGTGGCCTGCATGGCGGCGGCCATGCCCACGATGCCCGCCACGTTGTGGGTGCCGCTGCGGCGGTCGCGCTCCTGCCCGCCTCCGTGGAGGATGGGGGCGATCTCCACGCCGTCGCGCACCACGAGGGCGCCGACCCCCTTGGGCCCGCCGAACTTGTGGGCGCTGACCGCCACCAGGTCGGCAGGTGCCCCCAGCGCGGCCACGTCCAGCCAGGGGAACGCCTGGACGGCGTCGGTGTGCACCACTGCGTCGGGCGCCAGCCGGCGGACCAGCTCGACCACCTGGGCCAGGGGCTGCACGGTGCCCACCTCGTTGTTGGCCAGCATCACCGAGACGAGGGTCACGCCGGGCCCGAGCAGGGCGGCCAGGGCGTCGAGATCGAGGACGCCCGAGGGCTCCACCGGCGCCACCAGCCCGTCGAGGGCGGCGCAGCTGTGGAGCACGGCGTGGTGCTCCACCGCGCTGCACACGACCGTGCCGGGGCGCACGCGGTGGCGACCGGCGACGGCCAGGTTGTCGGCCTCGGTGCCGCCGGCGGTGAAGACGATCTCACCGGGGCGGGCGCCCAGGCACTCGGCCACCACGTCGCGCGCCTCGTCCACCGCCTTCCTGGCCTCGCGCGCCACCGCATGCGACCCCGACGGGTTGCCGAAGCGGTGGAAGAGGAACGGCAACATGGCCTCGACAGCCTCGGGATGCATGGGCGTGGTGGCGGCGTGGTCGAGGTACGCGATCATCACCGCCACGTTAGGCGCCGGCCCGCTTCTTCGTTCCCGGCCGGTCGAGCCCCAGTAGGGTCCAGCGCATGAAAGGCGTGATCCTCGCGGGCGGCACCGGCAGCCGCATGCACCCGCTCACGCGCATCACCAACAAGCACCTGTTGCCCATCTACGACCGCCCCATGATCAGCTACTCGATCGAGGCGCTCGTCAACGCGGGCGTCAGCGAGATCATGGTGGTGACGGGGGGCACCCACGCCGGTGAGTTCCTGCGCCTGCTCGGCAGTGGGCACGAGCACGGCATCGACCGCCTCGTCTACGCCTACCAGGAGCGGGCCGGGGGCATCGCCGAGGCCCTGGGCCTGGCCCGTCGCTTCGTCGAGGACGACTCCCTCGTGGTCATGCTGGGCGACAACATCGTCGAGCAGTCCCTCGCCCCGGCGGTCGCCCACTTCAGGGCCCAGAACGAAGGGGCCCGGGTCTTGCTGTCGAAGGTCGACGACGTCTCCCACCTGCGCAACCTCGGCGTCCCCCGCTTCGACGACCACGACCGCATCGCCCACATCGTGGAGAAGCCGGCCGAGCCGCCCAGCCCCTACGCTGTCACCGGCATCTATTTCTACGACCAGCGCGTCTTCGAGGTGATCACCACCCTGAAGCCCTCGGGGCGGGGTGAGCTGGAGATCACCGACGTGAACAACTGGTACGTGTCGGAGGGGCTCATGGAGTGGGAGGTCCTCGAGGGGTTCTGGGGCGACGCCGGCGAGTCGATCGACGACTACTACGCGGTGAACGACTTCGTGCGGGCCCACGGGGTCAACCGCGACACCTGAGGCGCCTGGCCGCTACTAGGCCGGAGCGTCGTAGCCCGGCGACGGTGGCGGGGGTGGCCCTGGAGGTGGTGGTGGCGACGGCGCCCACCCGGTCCCGCCGCTCTGGTAGACGGCGGCCACGCAGGCCAGCCAGGCCTCGGCCGACACACCGGCGGGCGGCGGCGGCCGCACCCGTGTGGCCACCGGGGTGGCGACCTGTTCGGACAACCACCACCGCACGCCGGGAGGCAGGGTGGCCGCCCGCACCAGCATGGTGCGGGCGGCCAGGTAGTCGTCGGAGGTGAGGCCGGCCACGTCGAGGGTGGCGGCGTAGGCCTCCAGGCCATAGGGGACGCTGAAGCGCACCGGCGTGGGCGCCCGTAGCCCCGACCCCTCGCGCAGCACCAGGGTGCCGGCCACCAGGTCGCCCAGGCGCTGGTGGCGCCGGGTGAACAGGATGCACAGGACGGCCACCGCGCCGCCGGTGAGGCCGAACTCGACCAGCCCCAGCGCCGCCCGGATGCCGGCGTGGCGGAACCGCACCGGCGCGCCCTCGACGGTGACGACCCGAAGGCCCATGGCCGCCTTGCCCACCGTCCGCCCGCGCCACAGGGTCTCGCAGGCCACCGGGTAGCCGAAGATCAAGGCGCCGTAGAGCAGGACGAACGCGGCGATGACCCAACCGGTGGCCAGGTGCACGCCCCGCGCCGCAGCGAAGAACCCGAACGACAGCAGGCCCCCCGCAACGGAGATGATGAGCCAGTCGATGCCCAGCCCGAACAGGCGGGAGCCCACGTTGGCCGGTGGCAGCTCGAGGGCGACGGCCTCGGGCGTCACCATCGTCGGTACCGGGCCCGAGCGGCCCTCTGAGCGGGGTGCCGGGCCCCGGGTCGCCGCCGCGTCGGTCACCGGGCCTACCGTAGGGGAGACGATGGACGTCGACCGGTTCCTGCTGACCAACCAGCCGGCGTGGGCCCGCCTCGACGACCTGACGGCAAGGGCGGGGCGCGGCGTACGCCGGCTGTCGCCGTCCGAGCTGGACGAGCTGGTGGCGCTGTACCAGCGGGTCTCGACCCACCTGTCCTACGCCCAGACCTACTACCGCGACCCGGCCCTCACCGCCGCCCTCAGCCGCCGGGTGGCCCGGGCGGCGGCGGTCGTCTACGGGGTCCAGCCCCGCACCTGGCGGGCCTTGGCCGCCTTCTTCGCCGTCACCTTCCCCGCCGCCGTCTGGCACAGCCGCCGGGCGGTGATGGCCAGCGCCGCCCTGTTCTTCGTCCCCGCCCTGGTCGTGGGCCTGTGGCTCGGGTCCTCGGCGCGGGCCCGCGACGCCACCGGCTCGGAGACGGCCCGGCGGGCCTACATCGAGCGTGACTTCGCCGACTACTACCGCTCCGAGCCCGCCGCCGCCTTCGCCTCCGAGGTGTTCGTGAACAACGTCGGGGTGGCCATCCTCGCCTTTGCCGTGGGGGTGGCCCTGTGCCTGCCCACCGCCTACGTCCTGGCCTCCAACGGCGCCCAGCTGGGCGCCGCCGCCGGGCTGTTCACCGCCGCCGGGCGACAGGCCCAGTTCTGGGGGCTGGTGCTCCCCCACGGGCTGCTGGAGCTGACGTCGGTGTGCGTGGCCGGAGCCGCCGGGCTCCGCCTGGGCTGGTCCCTGGTGGAACCCGGCGACCGGCCCCGGTCCGCCGCCCTGGCCGCCGAGGGGCGCCGTGCGGTGGTGATCGTGGTCGGGCTCATCGTCACCTTCGCCGTGGCCGGGGTCATCGAGGGCTTCGTCACCGGTTCGGGCCTCCCGACCGCAGCGCGCGTGGGCTTCGGGGTGGCGGTGGAAGGCGCCTTCGTCTCCTGGATCGTCGTGCGGGGTCGGGCGGCGGCGGCGCGGGGCCTGACCGGGTCCCTCGGCGAGGGAGCCACCGCCGGTTCCGGTGTGCGGAGCGCGCTGGGCACCGGCGCGATGCGCGCACCGGAACCGGCGCTCACAGGCGACCGGTTGCCTTGACCTTCAGGTAGGCGTCGGCCAGCAGCGGCGCCAGCCGGCCCGGCTCGGCGTCGACGACGGTGGCGCCCATGCCCCGCAGGCGGGCGACGGTGCGGGCCCGTTCGCGGCGGGCGGCCACGGCGGCCGCCTTGCGGTAGGCCGTCCCGGCATCGGTGGGCACCGAAGCGGCCCACGACGCGATGTCGGGGTCGGCCACGCTGGCGACGACCAGCAGGTGGGTGCGGGACACCAGCGGCAGCGCGGGCAGCAGGGTCTCGGTCACCGCCTGGTCGGCCAGCTCGGTGAACAGCACCAGCAGCGACCGGCGGCGGAAGCGCACGAGCGTCTCGGCGAACGCACCCCGGTAGTCGCTCTCGGCCAGGGCGGGCTCGATGGCGTACATGGCCTCGGTCACCCGCGACAACTGGTCGTGGGCGTGCCCGGGTGCCACCACGGCCCGCACCCGGCGATCGAAGGCCACCAGGCCGGCCCGGTCGCCCAGCCTGGTGGCCACCGCGGTGAGCATCATCACCGCGTCCATGGCGTGGTCGAGACGGGGGACGTCGTCGACCCGCCCCGCCATCGTGCGCCCGGCGTCGAGGAGCAACAGCACCGTCTGGTTGCGCTCGGCCCGGTAGGTGCGGACGATGGGACGTCCGGAACGGGCGGTGGCCGACCAGTCGATGCGGCGGAACTCGTCGTCGACGGCGTAGTCCCGCAGCGACTCGAACTCGGTTCCCCCGCCCCGGCCGGCGGCCGAGCGCAGGCCGACCTCGAGGATGCGGGCCCGGTCGATTCGCAGCTCGGCCTCCTTGCGCGACCTGAACGGCGGGTACACGCGCAGCACGGCAGGCACCTGGCGCGTGCCCTGGCGGTCGACCAGTCCCAGCGGCCCGGAGACCCTCAGCACCATCTCGCTCACGTCGAAGCGGCCCCGCCGGCTGGGCCGAACCACCGTGTGCGCCGACGACCACCCCGACGCGGGGACCACGACGCGGGCCCGCCGCGACGTGGCCCGCAACGACGGGGCCAGCTCGTCGGCCAGAGCCACCCGCAGGCGGCGGCGCCCTCGCCCGCGCCGGCGCCCGTCGCCGCCGCCCCTGCCTCCTCCCGGCCGGGAGGGGTGGCCCACCCGCCAGACCACCTCGGCCTCACCGTCGAGGGGGACGACGCCGGGGAGGTGGCGCTCCACGGCGAGCGATCGCGGCGACACGGCCAGCAACCAGTCGACGGCGGCCACCACGACGACGGCCAGCTCCACGACCACGAAGGTCGACCCGGGAGCGGGGCTGAGCAGCACCGCCAGCGCGCTCACGGCCACGAGCGCCGCCAGCCGCCCGGTCGGGACCGGCATCAGCGGGGCACGGGCACCGAGGCCAGCACGCCGTCGAGCACACCGTCGGCGGTGGCCCCTTCCAGCTCGACCTCGGGGCGTAGCTGCAGGCGGTGGCGCAACGCCGGCTTGGCCACCGCCTTCACCTCGTCGGGCGTCACGAACGGTTTGGCCCCCAACCACGCCCACGCCTTGGCTGCCCGCAACAACATGGTGGCGCCCCGGGGCGAGGCGCCCAGGGCCAGCGACGGCGAGTCGCGGGTGGCCCGCACCAGGGCGACGATGTAGGCGGCCACCGGGGGCTCCACCCGCACGGCCGCCACCTCGTCGCGGGCGCGGGCCAGGTCGGCGGCTCCACCCACGGCGGTGACGCCCTGGGCCGCCAGGTCATGGGGATCGAGGCCCCGATCGTGACGGGTGAGCACCTCCAGCTCCTGGTCGGCGGTGGGATAGCCGACCGTCAGCTTGAGCAGGAAGCGGTCGAGCTGGGCCTCGGGCAGCGGGTAGGTGCCCTCGTACTCGACCGGGTTCTGGGTGGCCACGACCACGAAGGGCTCGGGCAACGGGCGGGCCTCGCCCTCCACCGACACCTGGCGCTCCTCCATGGCCTCGAGCAGGGCGGCCTGGGTCTTCGGCGGGGTGCGGTTGACCTCGTCGGCCAGCAGGAGGTTGGTGAACACTGGTCCCTCCCGGAACCGGAACTGCCCCTGGGACAGGATCGTCTGACCGGTGATGTCCGAGGGCATCAGGTCGGGCGTGAACTGGACCCGCTTGAAGTCGAGGTCGAGCGAGGCGGCCAGGGCCTTCACCAGCAGGGTCTTGGCCACGCCGGGGACGCCTTCGAGCAACACGTGGCCCCGCACCAGCAAAGCCACCATGAGCCCGGTGACCACACTCTGCTGGCCGACCACGACCTTGGCCATCTCGTCACGCACGGCCAGCACGACGGCCCGGGTGTCAACATCGGATGCGGTCTTACGGGCCACCGAGGACCTCCTCTCGGACCGCCACCACGGTCTGGGCCAGTCTCACCAGGCCGGCCTCGTCGGCGGGCGTGTCGCCCACCAGAGCGTCTCGCACCCGGGCCGACTCGATGCCCGACCAGGCGGCGGCGGCGTCGGCCACCTGATCGGCGTCGGCATCGGCGGCCAGTCCCAGGCGCATGGCCAGGGTGCGGCGGAGGTCGTGGCGCAGGATGGTGGCCGCCCGGTCCCGTCGACGGGCCCGCTGGAGCAGATGGCCGACGGCGACCACCAACTCGCTCCCGGCCAGCTCGACGGGCTGGGCCTCGACCACCGGGCGCCCCAGTCGCCGGGACCGCCACGCGACCACCACCACGAAGGCCACCGCCAACTGGACGAGGGCCAGCCTCACCCTGAGGGCCACCAGGTCGGCGAGCGTCTTGGTGCCGCGGCCGGGAGCGCGGGGGCCGAGCACCGCCACCCGGTCCGACGGGCGGGGGGCCAGCAGGGCGGCGGCCAGGACAGCGTTGTCGGCGTGGCCCAGCCGGGCGTTGGTGAAGGCATCAGGTCCGCCGATCACCACCACCGTGCCGCGACCCTGGGGCACGATCACCAACCAGGCGCCGTCGCCGGTGACGAAGCACGCCGTGGACCCGATGGGGCCGCGCAGGAGCACGACCGACCCCGTGTCGACCCGGCCCACCTCACGCAGCGCCGGCGTCGAGCAGCCGCGTTCGAAATCGGGCGAGAGGGGGCCGGGCGGCCGCAGGTCGACCATGCGGGCCGGGCTGAGGGGGGAGAACGGGTCGGCCAGCACCAGGGTGCCGCCCGAGGCGACCCAGTCCGAGGTGGCGGCCCGGTCATTGTCCGACATGGTGTCGTCGAGGACGAGGGCGGTGGTCCGGGACGCATCGGGCGCGCCTGACTGCACGGACACGCCGGCCCCGAGCACCCGCAGCGTGTCGACCACCGCCTTGGCCCCGTCGGGCGACGTGGAGGAAGGGTCGAGGGCGGGCCCTCGGCTGGGGTCGGGCCCGATCACGGCGGCGACGCCGAGGGCGGCCACGACCAGCCCCACCAGGGGCGCCCACGCCCGGGCCCGCCGCGACGTGGCGCCGCCGGCCGGAGGCCGGCCCGAGCGGCCCTCAGAGCGGGGTGGCGGGCCCGAGCGGCCCTCAGAGCGGGGTGGCAGCGCGGTGGCGTTGTCGGCCCCGGTCATCGGGTGCCCGCCAGCACCCGATCGGCGAGCGAAGCCAGGTGGGCGGTGTCGTCGGCGGTCGTCGGCGCGCTCCCGTACCAGGCCCGCTCGAACGCCTCGGTGACGGCGGCGAACTCGGGGGCGACGTCGGGCGCGGCCACACCTACCGCGGCCCGGTACTCGCCGGCCGTCCGGCCCGGCACCTCGTCGACCACGCCACCGGCGGCCAGGTCGGACACCAGCGCCCGGTACCGGCACCGCAGCGCCGGGCGCCACCGCCCGGCGCGCTCGTGGGCCTCGGCCTCGAGCCGCCAGTCGTCGGCGGTCCGCAGCCTCGGAGCCGACGACCCCGCCGACTGGCGGGACTCGGGTGTGACGCCCCGGGCGAACCGGGTGCCCAGGACGCCGACGACGGCCAGGGCCAGGACCAGCAGGGACCAGGCGATCCACGCCGCGCCCCCGCCGCCGATGGCGGCACCCACCACGCGGTCGACCAGATCGGCGACCCATCGCTGGACGCGCTCGGCGAGGGTGGGCGCCGGCACCCGGTACTCCGGTCGGGCGAGCACGTCGTCAGCCGCGCGGCGGGCATGGGCGGGATCGTCCCGCGGCGCCGGAAGGTCGGCCGGGGCCGCCGGCGGCGTCGCAGCGGCGCCCGAGACCCGGGCGGTGGCGCCCGGCGCCGACGCCAGGATCAGCGCACCCAGCACGGCCAGCACGGCCAGGATCGCCGAGGCGACGCGTCTAGCCATCGGCGGCACGGTGGGCCAGGCGACCGGCCAGCAGGGCCACATCCATCCCCTCCGACCGGACGCGGGCGTCGAAGTAGACGAGGGTGGCCACCAGGGCCACATAGGGGGTCGTGAGCACTCCCGTCGTCACCGCGCCGGCGGCGCGGAACAGCCATCCCCAGGGGCCGGTGACCACGCCCAACAGAGACGGCAACCAGCCGAGGGCGAAGCCCACGCCGGCGACGACCACGGCCGAGCCCAAGGCGATGCCGAGCACCGGGAACATCCGCGGCCCCAGGAGATGGGCCGAACGGCGCATGCCCTGGATCGGGCCGAGGCCCTCGATGGCGATGGCCGGGGCCACGGCCATGAACAGGGCCATCACCAGCAGCGCCGGGAAGAACAGCAGCATCCCGCCCGCACCTTCGGCCAGGTGCACGACGATCCAGGCGACGACGAGCGCCCACCAACGGCCCCTGACGGCCCGAAAGGCGGCGCCGGGGCCCAGTTGCCCGCCGAAGTACGACGCGCTGGCGACCCGGCAGACCACGCCGTACAGGAAGGGGATGACCAGCGCCGACGATGCCAGGGCGACGACGGTGCCGGCGACGCCCGAGCCCTGGCCGGCGAACGTGAACCGACTGGTCGAAGGGTCGTTGATCAGACCCGTGGCCCCCCCGGCGAACAGGTTGCGGCTCAGCCACGCCACCAGCCCCTGCACCGGTAGCAGGACCACGGCGGCCACGGTGACGAGCGTGCGGGCGTTGGCCCGGTAGAGGGTGAAGGCCCCGTCGAGCACGTCGGCGAAGTTCATGGGCCCGATCAACAGCGGCCCGGGCGGCGGAGGCGGGACCGGTCCGCCTGAGCCGGCATGGTGGGCGGCGGTGGCCACCGTCGGCGCGGTGGCGGTCGGCGCGTCGATCGCCGTCCACTCCCGGCCGGGCCCGTCGTCGTCGCCGGGAGCTGATCGACCTGGTGGCAGTCCGCCGTCGTCACCGTTGGGAGGCATGGGTGGCCCGACCTTATTCTGATCAACTGGGGTCATGGACTACGACGAGCAACGGGCCGAGGGGTACGACCGGCGCCACTCCCTCCGGTTCGCCGAAGCCGACGTCACCGCCGCCTTTCTCGCCGAACAGGCGCGGTCGGCCGCCGGCGAGGGCCACCAGGCCCGCGTCCTCGAGTTGGGTATCGGCACCGGTCGACTGGCCCTCCCCCTGGCCGCCATGGGTCTCGAGGTCCACGGCATCGACGCATCCGCTCCCATGGTGGCCCGGCTGCGGGCCAAGCCCGGCGGCGCGGAGATCCCCGTCGTTGTCGGTGACTTCGCCGATGTGGGCGACCTGGTGGCCGGTGGCTACGACCTGGTGTTCGTGGCCTTCAACTCGTTGTTCGAGCTGCCCGACCAGGCGGCCCAGTGCCGCTGCGTGGCCGGGGCGGCTGGCCGCCTGGGGGTGGGCGGTCGCTTCGTCGTCGAGGCGCTGGCGCCGGAGCTCACCCGGCTCGAGCAGTCGCTCACCGTCGTCTCCCAGGCCGACGACGAGGTCGTGCTCCAGGCCACCGACCACGACCCGCTCGGCCAGGTGGTGCGGGGACATGACGTGATCCTCTCGCCCAGCGGGATCCGCCTCTCGCCGTGGTCGGTCCGCTACGCCTCGGTCCCCGAGGTCGATCTCATGGCCCGCCTGGGCGGCCTCGAGCTGACTGAGCGCTGGGGCGGGTGGGACGGCCAGCCGTTCGCCGCCTCCAGCTCCCGCCACGTGTCGGTCTACAGCCGTCCCTGAGGGGGCGACGGGGACTGGCTCTCGCCCGCCCCGGCGTACCATGGGTCCGGTGATCGACAGGGTGGAGGCGCCGGAGTTCGATCTGAAGGCGCACCTGCGCACCCTCTGGCGGTACAGGATCCCGATTGTCGGATTCGTCCTGGTGATGATCGCCGCCAGCCTGGCATTCTCGTTGACCCGGTCAGCCCTCTACCGGGGCGAGGTGAGGGTCCTCGTGCAACGACGGGCCGACCAGTCGCTGTCCAGCAGTGGCTCGGGCACGAGCGCCGACCCGGCTCGGACGGTCCAGGACGAGATCGAGGTCATCAAGAGCCAACCCATCCAGGCGACGGTCGAGAGGCAGTTCGGCCCCGTCGCCAAGGTCTCTGTCAGCCAGGTCGCCGAGACCGACTTCGTCCGGGTGCAGGCCACGAGCGGCAACGAGCGTCGGGCCGGCGCCTTGGCCAAGGCCTATGCCACGGCCTACATCGATTCTCGACGGGCCCAGGACCGGGATGACCTCACGACGGTGACCCGGGGGGTCCAGGCCAAGATCGACGGGCTGCAGAGCCAGATCGACGCCCTGAACAAGCAGATCAACGATCTGGCCGACCGGCAGGGCCCGGGTGCCGGAGCCGAGGTCATCACCGGCCTCAGCGCCCAACGGTCGCAGCTCCTCAGCCAACAGGGAGAGCTGAAGCAACGCCTCGACAGCCTGGAGATCGAATCCCCGCTTCCGTCCACCGGCGCACAGCTCGTCACCACGGGGACGGTGCCGACCGTCAAGATCAGCCCTCGCCCGATCCAAGCTGCCATCGTCGGCGGAGTCCTGGGCCTGGTCGTCGCCATCGGGCTGGCCCTGCTCCTGGCCTACCTCGACGACCGCATCCACACCAAGGAGGATCTCGAGAGCCTGATCGGCGAAGTTCCCGTTCTCGGGCTGATCCCGGTGCTCCCGCACTCCGACGGCGACGGCACAGCTTCCATCGCCTCGGTGGTCGACCCCGAGTCCATCGGAGCCGAGGCGTTCCGCAACCTGATCACCATCCTCCAGTTCATCGGCGTGGAGCGCCAGCCCAAAGTGCTGCAGATCACCAGCCCGAACGCCGAGGACGGAAAGAGCACGCTGCTGGCCAACCTGGCGGCGGCCATGGCGGGAGCCGGTCAGCGTGTCGCCGTCGTCGACTGCGACCTCCGGCGGGGCCGCCTCCACCAGCTGTTCGGGCTCTCCAGCGCGACAGGGTTCACCGGCGTCTTCCAGCGGACGGTGGAGCTCGACGAAGCTCTCCAGCCCGTCCCCGGTGTCGACGGCCTCGACCTCCTCGCCTCAGGTCCCCTGCCTCCCAACCCGGCGGCCCTCCTGCTGGCCAAGCGGACGGCAGAGGTCGTGAACGATCTGCAGGAGCGCTACGACATCGTGCTCGTCGACTGCCCACCGCTGCTCCCCGTCGCCGACTCCGTCGCCCTGTCGGCCTGGGTCGACGGAACCATCCTTGTGGTCGCCGGCGACGCCACCACCCGACGCGACCTTCGCCGCACCCTCGAGATCCTCGAGGGGGCCAACGCACCGCTCATCGGTGTGGTCCTCAACCGGACGTCGTCGGAGAGCCACTACGGCTATCCCTACCGCTACGACCGCGACGAGGAGCGCTCCGGGCGCAGCGAAGACGTCGCCGGCCGGCGACGCCCCGATCCCTCGACACCCTCCCGCCCGGCGCCCACCGACGGCTCTCGTCGATCGGTGAACGGTACCGGTGAGGCCGTCACGCCGGGGTCCTCGAGCGGTGGGCCAGATATCCCAGACCGACCACATATTGGGCGGCGACCATGACGCTGTACACCCACGCCATGCCGATGAAGCCGAACCGGTCCGTCAGCCAGACGAAGCCGATCACCGAGGCCACGACGAACACGGCGCTGTTGGCGACCCAGAACCTCTGATAGCCGAGGGTGAGCATGAGCGGCCGCATCCAGAAGGCCGCCAGCGAGACGGCCGACCCGGCCATGAGCACCTGGGTCGCCGGAATGGCGGGGGCGTAGGCGTCCCCCACCGTGATCCGGATGGCGAAGGGGATCAACGGGATGGTGGCGAGGAGCCCCAGCCCGAGGGGGACTCCCGCGTAGAGCGCGTAGCGACGGCCCTTGGCCAACACCGCCGTCTCGCCCTCGGACGCGCCGATGGCCGCCAACCGCTGATAGACGGTGGACTCGAGGGGCCAGGCCAGGTGCCCGGGCAGCGCGCTCAGCGCCCTGGCGATGCGGTAGTAGCCGGCGTCGACCGGTCCCCGGAGGAAGCCGAGGAGCACCACGTCCAACCGCCGGGTCACCAGGGTCACCAACCCCTCGGCGTCGGAATAGGCGATGAAGCGGATGATCTCGCCACGCCTCTCGCCCAGGACCTCGCCCCGGGTGCGCCACCACGCCCCTCCCCAGTCCCGCGTCGTGCGTTGGGTCAGCACGAAGAGCACCACGGCTTCGACGGCGATGCCGATCGCCACTCCCCAGATCGCCCCTGCCACGCGCCATCCGAGGGCGACGAAGGCCACCGACAAGGCGTTGCCGGCCACGGTCGTGACCGCCCGCTCCCAGGCCAGGGCGCGGAAGCGGCCGGCCGTCAGCATGACGCTGCGCGACGTCGCCACCGAGGTGTGCAGAGCCGAGGAGGCGGAGTACACGATGAGCAGCGACGCCGTGCCACTGGCGCCCACCACGTTGGCCTGTGCGAACGCGGCGGTGGCCACCACGAACAAGAAGGCGAGACCGCCCAATGACGAGTCGACCAGGTAGCCGAGACGAACCATGGCCAGCGAGCGCGAATCCTCCCCCCTGGTGCGGAACTCCCCGAGGTACCGGATCCCGGCCTGGGACGACTGTGGCTCGAACACGGCGAAGACCACCGACGGGTAGGCGAGGATGAGGGCCACCACCCCAGCCGCGTACGGACCCAGCCAGCGCGCCACGAGAATGGTCTGGAGCGCACTCGACGCGGCGCCCACCGCTTCGGCGGTCGAGAGGCCGGCGGCGTCCCGCACGAAGGCCCGGCCGAAGAACACCCGGCAACCGCCCACTGCCCGCCCGCGCAAGCGTCGGGCCGCGCTCACCGGAGCCGACGTTAGCTGACAGCCCTCGTTCGCCAGGTTCGGCGGGTACCGGGGACGGTCAGCCGACGGTCACGTCGCTCGTCGCCACCGAGACATACCCGTCATTGACGAGGTAGCGGAGCTGATAGGTACCGGGCGTGGTGGGGGCGGTGAAGCTCATGGTCCCGCTGGCGGAGCCCCCGGTGTAGTGCCACTCGCCGTAGGACGTATTGGCTGCTCCGGCCTTGAAGAGGGAGATCCAGTCCTTGGGTGACGCACCGGTGCCGGCGTTCCAACTGACACTCAGGGTGTCGCCGGGGGCGACACTGCTCGGCGCCGTCAGCGTGACCGCCGCCGGGCTGGTGCTGCCGCTGCGATCGGCCCAGGTTCGCCATGGCTTGGACGACAGGTTCGCCTGCACGTCGTCGATGTAGCTCTGCGTCCCGGGGCCGTACCAGGTGCCCGAGTACCAGTTGCCGACGCAGCCCCACAGGTCTCCGGCGCGGTAGGCCACGTTGCCGCCCGGGTAGCTGTACAGCCAGTTGGTCCAACCCTCGTAGCAGACACGGCGAGCCATCAGGGCGTAGTCCAGGTTGAACGCGGTGGAGTCCCGGGACAGCGGGAACGTCCCCGGCCAGGCCGTGGCCTTGATCTGGAGCAGTCCGAAGCTCTGCGGGCACGGAGCGACGTAGCCGACCTGGCAGTACAGCTGCGAGCCGATGATGTCGCTGGTGGTCGACTGGTACCAGGTGCTCTCGCTCACCGTCTGGGCCCTCACCACGTCGTCGCTGAATCCCCACTTGCACGCCGCCCACTGGATGATCTCGTCGGTCGTCCCCTTGAAGTTGCCGGTGATCCGGTCGGCCAGGGCGCGGGCCCGCTGGTCTGTCCCCCCGTTGTTGGGCGTGAAGCCGGGGACGGAGACGGCGAGCGGGACGGTGTTGTTGGCCGACTTGTTCTCCGGACGCGGCTCCCAGCTCGACCGGTGGACCCGCGTGGCGCAGGTGGCGTCCGAGGGCAGGGCGGCGCCCGGTCCCAGCGTCTTGAAGTACCCACCCGCCGGGGGGACGGTGGTGGTGGCGTCCGCCGGCGTGGCCGTGACAGTGGCCGACAGGGCCACGGGGACGAGGAGCACGGCGGCGACGAGGAGGGCCGTGAAGCTCCGTCGGCGGGACCTGCGGGCGGACGGGATCACGGTCGTCGTCATAGGAGGGCTCACAGGGTTGGGTTCGGCGCGGACAGCAACAAGCTTGAGGCCTGGTCCACATAACTCACCGTCCGGCTCCGCCAGAGAACCGGCTGGGGGCGCGCATGCCGTCGTCGCGAAGGCACGGACGGCGCCCGTCACCAACGGTATGCTGAGCTCAACGCTATCAGGGCCGTCGCCGCGCCTTGCCGCCTGGGCCGTGGCGCACCTCGCGCCGAGACCTTCCCGACGGATGCCGAGACGTGGTGGAACCGATGGCTGACCCAAGGATCGGACTGAGCGCCTCCGGACGCCCAGGGCCGGGCGACGTGGCCCGGCACTACTTCTGGCGTGTGGCGAAGCGGCTGGTACTGGCAGGTGACATGGCCCGCCACGACGCGCTGGCCATGCAGGCGCTGCAGCCGTTGTCGACCGCCTTCGTCCCGTGGAGCACGCTGGCCATGCGCCCGGCCGGGCTCATGACCGTGCTCAACGAGGTCTTCGTCAACCGCCGCCGGCACGTGGTCGAGTGCGGGGGCGGTGTCTCCACGCTCTACCTGGCCCGGTTGCTCGATCAGGTGGGAGGTCACCTGTGGACCATCGAGGACGATCCCAGCTGGGCCCGCCTGTTGGGTGAGCGCCTGGCTCACGAGGGACTGTCGTCGGCGGCCACGGTGATCCATGCCCCCCTGGAGCCCACGCCGCTGTCCTGGAACGGTGCCTCCTGGTACGGGCGCTCGGCTTTGGACGCCGGGTTGGGGCGCCAGCGGATCGACCTTCTCGTCGTCGACGGACCCAAGGCCTACAGCCGTGAGCTTCGCTACTCTCGCTATCCGGCCCTGCCCTACTTCTGGGGCGCTCTGGCCCCCGACTTCGCCGTCGTGCTCGACGACATCAACAGGCTCGGTGAGCAGCGGGTGGTGGCCCGATGGGAGGCCGACTACCCCGTCGACTTCGACCGCCGTCTGGTCGACGGGTCCATTGCCCTGGGGCTCCCGCGGCCGGCTCACCTTGGCGGGGCCGGGACCGGATGCCCAGATGGGCGAGGGCGAGCAGGGAGACGTTGAGCTCACCGGAACCGCGGAACGTCAGGTGCGGGTCGAAGGTCGTCAAGATGAGCACCACCGTCAGCGCCGCCAGGCTGGCGACCCCGGCCATGCCCACCGGGCCTCGGCAGCGGCGGCCCACCCGATAGGTGACACGGATGTTGGCCACCATGAACACGACGAAGGCGATCAGGAACGGGATGCCACCGGTCCACAGATACCAGAGGTGTCCACTCTCGATGAACCCGGTGCGGACCGGGTCCGTGCGCTTGGTGACCACAGGGGAGGGCCTGACCCCGAGCACGAAGTTGTAGTCCTTGGCCAGCTCGGGGATGACGTAGGTCTCGAGGTTGTGCACCCGTGCCGTCCAACTGGGCGGCACGCCACCGGGGGCGGAGAACTCATCGAGGCGAGAGCGAATCACGGGCTGGAGCACCACGGCGGCGACAAGGACGAACGGGAGGAGGCGGAGCACCGACTTCCGGAAGTTCCCGGTGACGATGGCAACCGTGAGGGCGGCGATGGCCACGGCGATGACCGAGGAGAACTCGGCCGAGGTCACCGCCCCCAACACGAACAAGGCGATGAAGGCGACGACGAGTCGACGGGCGGGCAACGACCGGCTGACCCACACGAGGGCGATGGCCAGGCTGAAGGCCATGAGGTCGCCCATCGCCTGCGCATGGCCGATCGTCGACGTCCCCCAACGGCTGGCGTCCACGCTGGCCAGGCCCTCCGGCGCGAAGAAGCGCGAGATCACGGCGGGGACACCGAACAGGCGCAATGCCTGCAACAAGCCGACGATGGCGGTGACCGAAGCGGCCGCCATCGCCACGAACAGGCA
Organism: Acidimicrobiaceae bacterium; assembly: GCA_039649175.1. Taxonomy (GTDB): domain Bacteria; phylum Actinomycetota; class Acidimicrobiia; order Acidimicrobiales; family AC-14; genus DATAQC01. The sequence continues at coordinate 29,192 of JBBWZS010000028.1, read as the reverse complement.
GGTGAGGACCTGGCGATCGGTGCGGATGGTGGTGCGCACGAGGAGGTAGATGCCGAGGAGCTTGGCCAGCACCAGCGCGTAGAAGACATCGACCTGGGTGATGGCTCTTCCCCGGAGCATCATGGTGAGCAGAGGCAGCACCGTGCCGGCGACGACCAGGAGGAGCATCGACCCCTCTGCCGAGGTCAGGCGCCGCCCGGGAGTGGTCGACCGTTCCCGGCGATCCACCAGCCGCCGGGCGACCACCGCGGTGCCGAGGAGGAGAGCCACCGCCTCGTTCGGCCGCAGGACCGGGATGACGGCTCCGCGGTCCATCCCGGCGAGCAGCGGGCCGGTCGCGATCAACAGGTAGGCAGCGGCGGGCGGGTGGAGGAACGCGACGGTGGCGGCCCCGAGAACCAGCACCGCCACCACCGCCAACGCCGGTTGCGCCACCACCAGGGGCACCAGCGCGGCGGCGGCGACGGCATAGACCGCCACCGGTGCGGCCCTGCCGCTCCACCGCGTGGGCGCCACTCCGGTGGTGACCGTCACGACGCCTCGGGGCCAGCGTCGAGCACCGCTCGCAGGCGCCCGACGAAGGCGTCCATGGTGTGATCGCGCTCGACCAGGTCCCGCCCGGCGCGGCCCATGCGTTCGGCGGTCGCGGGATCGGCGAGGAGACCGGCGATGGCCGAGCGCATGGCCATGACGCTTCCGGGAGCCACGTAGACACCCTCCTCACCGTCGGTGATCACGTCATTCTGACCCCGGGTACGAGTCACCACCACCGCCCGGCACATCGCCATCGCCTCGGTGACGGTCGTGACGCCACAGTTGGTGTCCACGTCGTGGAGGGGGACGACGACGAAGCGCGACCGACGGTAGAGCTCCCGCAACTCCGGAGCCGACAGCTGGTAGACGATGGTCACGTTCGCCGGCGGTCCGTCTTCTTGCATCTCGCGCAACCAGGCTTCCTGCATGGTGTACCCGTAGGTCCGCTTCCACGGAGCCAGCACCGAGAGCCGCTGGTGATCGTCCCCCACCGCCTGGTCACGAGCGGTCGAGCCGCCCGCCGAGCCCACCACCATCTCGATCATCCCCACCGCCACCGTCAGATGGACATCGAGGCCCTCGACGGCGGCCAGGAGGGTGACGAAATCGCGCGCCTCCCATCCGACGGCGCAGATGCGGTTCTCCGCCGAGGGTGGCGCCGCCGCCCAGAAGCGCTCGTCCACCGGCTTGGGCACGACGCGCAGCTTCTCCACCGGCATTCCGAGGTGCTGGCGGGCGTAGTCGATCTGATAGGTGCTGGAGTTGACGATCGCCCCGAGGTGTGACCCGACACCCAGCCGGGTGAAGAACAGGGCCTTCTTCGGTCGGGACAGCCACACCGAGATGAGCACGACCCGCCGCCGCGACCGGGCCAGCTTGAGGAGCAGGGCGAGAGGAAGGCCCAACCGGTCGGACCAGACACAGGTGACGCGGTACCGGCGGCGACGCAGGAAGGCTTCGACCACCTGGCCCCACGGGATGCCCAGGCCGCGGGCCACCAGGCGGCCCACCGGGGTCGCTTGCGTCCGCATGTACGCGTCGTCGATGACGTCGGCTCCCATGGCCCGGGCGATCTCCACGTAACGGAGCCGTGGCATCTCGCCGGCCTCGACCAGACGCGAGATCTCGGCGACGCTGCGCTGTCCGGCATAGCCCTCGACCAGGAGCGCGACAGGGGCGGAAGGAGACGTCACCACACTCCCCAGCAGAGGTCTCAGAGCTCGTATCCGTGCGGAGCCACCGCAGTTCGCGATGCTAGCGGACAGCCTCGACAGCCCCCGTACAGTTGGCCTCATGGAGCGAACCGCGCGACGTGGCCTGCACACCGGCTTCCTCGCCAGCGCGGAGATTTTCCCCGACCGACCGGCACTGGTGGTTGGTGGGCAGACGATGACTTTCGCCACCCTTCGCGACCGGGCCGCTTCCATCGCCGCCTCTGCCGCCCGACACTCGACCGCCGGCGGCCCGACCCTCACCGCCGTGCTCGCCCACCGCTCGCCCACCGCCTTCGTCGGAGTCCTGGGCGCGCTCCTGCGGGGCCACGGCTATGTTCCGCTCCATCCCGAGTTCCCACCCGGCAGAACCCGCGCCATGCTCGAACGATCGGGATGCACCGAGATCGTGGTCGAAGCGCGCTTCGTCCCTCTTCTCGCCACTGTCCTGTCGGGCTGGTCGACCCCGATGGTCGTCATCGTGCCCGACACCGACGACGCCGGGTCGGTGCAGGCGTCGTTGCCGTCACATCGGGTGCTCGTCGAGCACGACCTCGAGCGAGCCGAGGCGTGGGAACCGGGGCCGCCCGATCCCGGAGCCATCGCCTACCTCCTGTTCACCTCGGGCAGCACGGGCGTGCCCAAAGGCGTGATGGTCACCCACGCCAACGCCGTCCACTTCGTCGGGACGGCCGTCGATCGCTACGGCGTGAGCGAACAGGACCGCTTCTCCCAGACCTTCGACCTCACCTTCGACCTCTCGGTGTTCGACATGTTCGTCGCCTGGGAGCGAGGCGCCTGCGTGTGTTGCCCGTCGCCGAAGTCGCTGATCGCCCCCGCTCGCTACATCGACGAGGCGCGGCTGACGGTCTGGTTCTCGGTGCCCTCTCTCGCCGGGGTGATGACCGGCCTCGGGCTGCTCAAGCCCGACAGCTTCCCCAGCCTGCGGTGGAGCCTGTTCTGCGGTGAGGCCCTCCCTGCATCAGTGGCCGCCGCCTGGGCGGCAGCGGCACCGAGCTCGACGGTCGAGAACCTCTACGGCCCCACCGAGGTGACCATCGCCTGCACGTCCTACCGCTGGGACCCGGTCCGATCACCCGACAAGTGCGAGCTCGGCGTGGTACCCATCGGCGCTGCGCTCCCGGGACTGAGCGCACTGGTCGCCGACGAGTCCTTGCGCGAGGTGGGTCCCGGCGACACCGGCGAGCTGCTCATGGCCGGGCCACAAGTATCGGCGGGGTACTGGAACGACCCGGAGAAGACCGCGGCCTCCTTCGTCGTGCCCCCCGGGCACACCGCCGTGCACTACCGCACCGGCGATCGCGTCCGCCGGCCGCACCCGGCCGAGCCCCTCCGGTACCTGGGCCGCCTCGACGACCAGATAAAGGTCCAGGGCCACCGCGTCGAGCTGGGGGAGGTCGAGGCCGCCGTCCGCGACGTCTCGGGCAGTGCCGACGTGGTCGCCGTGGGCTGGCCGGCGACGGCCAGCGGCTTCGGCGGCATCGTCGCCTTCATCGCCGGCAACGGGGTCGACGTGGCCGCTGTGCGATCGGGGGTGGCCGAACGGCTCCCGCGCTACATGGTCCCTCGCGAGATCCGCCTGGTGGCGGCGCTGCCCCGCAACGCCAACGGCAAACGAGACCGCAAGGCCCTGGCCCTGATGTTGGACGAACGACGGTGAGCGACGTGTCGGCGGCCGAGGTGCGGTCATTTCTGCTCCACCACATCCACGACCAGGTCCTGGCCTCCGGGCTCTCCCCCCAGGAGCTCTCGGATGACTTCGACCTCCTCGCCACCGGCACCATCGACTCCATGGGTCTGATCGAGCTGTTAAGCGCCCTCGAGGACCGATTCGGTGTGACGGCCGATCTCGGGGAGCTGGACACCGAGGACATCGGCCTCATCGGGCCCTTCTGCGAGCACATCGCCCACCGGGCCCGCTCGTGATCGAGCGCCCCTTCGTCGGCGCGCGGAACCGCGTGCTGCAGGTGCTGGCCCTGTACGCCCCTGGCGCGGCGACGTTGCGGCCCGCCCTGCACCGCCTGCGCGGCGTGCACATCGGCCCCGACGTGTTCATCGGCACCGATGCCATCATCGAGACCGCCCAACCCCACCTCGTCTCCATCGGCAAGGGAGCGGTCATCGGGATCCGGACGGTGATCATCGCCCACTTCCGCAGCGAAGGCGCCGAGGCCGCAGCCGAGGCCGATCCGCGGGGCCGGCCGACGGTACGGATCGAAGACGACGTGTTCATCGGGCCCGGCGTGATCATCCTGCCCAACGTCACCATCGGCCGTGGTGCGGTCGTCAACGCCGGGAGCGTGGTGACCCGGTCGGTCCCCGCCCTGACCATGGTGCAGGGCAACCCGGCCCAGCCTGTCGCCCGGTTCGGCGTGCCCCTGGGCATGCACACACCGCTCAAGGAGTTCTACCGCACCCTCAAGCCCATCAAGCCGAACAAGCCCAGCCATGACGCCTGAGACCATCGGGGTGTCCCCTCCCGAGGCGTTCCAGCGTCGAAGCCGGCTGTTCTCTGCCCTCTCCAAGGTCTTCGCCGCCGAGTTCGTGGCTCGCCCCCCGGGTGCAGGCGAGGGTCTGGACGCCGTCATCGTCATCGGCGTCGATGCCGATCCCGGCCTCTGGCCTGCCGGCCTGCCCCTGCTCCTGTTGCGCGGCGGTGAGCCGGGGGAGAGGGGTCCGGGACTCATCCGCTTCGCACAATCGACCCACCTCGACCACTGGCTGCACGGACGAACCATGAGCGACGAACGCGCCGCGACCCAGCCCGGCCTCCCTCCGGGGGCGGGGGCCGAGGTGATCGCCACCGGTCCCGGCGGGCCTGTCTGGCAGACCCGCGACATCGGTGGAGTGGTGGTGCACGAGGCCGCCTTCACCCCGCCGGAGCTTCCTGGCGGCGAGCGGCTGAAGGACCATCTGCGCGCCGGGCGGTTCATCGCCCTCCTCCCCCTGGTGCAGTTCCTCCGCAACCTGGTGCAGGAGGGCTGGGACCGACCCCCGGGGCGGGCCTGCTTCATCTTCGACGACGCCAACCTGCACTCCCCCAACTACGGCTACCTCGACTATCGGGCCCTCGCCGCCCACGGCCGGGACCACGGCTACCACGCGGCCATCGCCATGGTCCCCCTCGACAGCGGGTTCACACGTGGCACGGCGGTCGAGTGCTTCCGCGACGAGGCCAGCCTGTCGCTCATCGTCCACGGGAACAACCACACCAGAGACGAGTTGGGTGCCCCCCGCGGCGACGAGGAGGCCCTGCCCATCGTCGCCCGGGCCACCCGCCGCATCCTCGGCTTCGAGGCCGGCACCGGCCTGCGCGTGTCGCGCATCATGTCCCCTCCTCACGCCCTGGTGTCCGAGGCCACCATGGCGGCGTTGCTCCGCATCGGGTTCGAAGCCATCTGCTACTGGGGCCCGTCCGACGGCACGCCCCGCGACATCGACGGATGGAACCCGGCCGACCTCCACCTGGGCGGGGGGCTGCCCGGCTGTCACCGGGTGCCGCTCGATACCGGGCCCGACGAGCTGGTCCTGCGCCTGTTCCTCGACCAGCCCCTGCTCCTGTCGGGCCACCACAACGACCTGGCAGGCGGGCTCGACGTCCTGGCCCGGTCGGCAGCGACCGTGAACGATCTGGGAGTGATCCGATGGCCGACGCTGACGGGCCTGCTCAGGCAGAACTACCTGTGCCGGCAGGAGGCCGACGTCCTGCGGGTCAGAGCCTTCGCCCGCCGCCTGACGCTCGGGCCCCGGCCCGGGGTCTCCCGCGTGGCCATCGAGTGGCCGGGCAACCAGGACGAGGCCGGCTCCGCGGTGGTGGAGCTGTCGGGGATGGCGCCCGACCAGATCGAGCTCGGAGCGGGCGCCATCGACGTGCGCCTGGCGCCCGGCGGAGGGGTGGACCCGCTGCAGATCGCACCCCTGCCACTGCGGCCCTGGCCCGTTGTTCGCCGGTGCATGACCGAGGGGCGCGATCGACTGATGCCGCTCCTCCGCGTCGGCGGCCGTTGATGGACCGGCTCGCCGTCTCCGGCGGTGAGGCCGACGAGGTGCAGGTCTCGCGCGCCCTGTTCGATGACGCCTGGGACACCTTCGTCGACCGGGCGCCGGGAGGCACCCACCTGCAGACCACGGCGTGGGCCACGGTCAAGGCCACGGCGGGCTGGCGGGCGACGCGGGTCGTGGTCAGCCGCGACGGCGCCGTCGTCGGAGGATGCCAGATCCTGCTCCGGGCCCTGCCGTTGGTGGGCTCGGTCGGGTACGTCCCTCGAGGCCCGTTGTTCGAGGGCGACGATCCCGCCCGGCTCCCGATGGTCCTCGACGCCCTCGCCCGGGTGGCGGCCGAGGAGCGGATGGCCTACCTGAAGGTGCAGCCCCCGCCCGGGGGCGAGGGACTGGTCCCCGCCCTGCGCGACCGCGGGTTCGCACCCAGCACCCTCGAGGCGGCGCCCACGGCAACGGTCCGGATCGCCCTCGATCGTCCCGAGGCCGACATCCTGGCCCGCATGCGGAAGTCGGTGAGGAACAACATCGCCGGGGGTGTCCGCAAGGGCGTCACCATCCGCGAGGGTGACGAGCACGACCTGCCGGTGCTCGCCGAGCTCGTCGCCGCCACCAGCGAGCGACAGGGTTTTGCCCCGTACCCGCCCGGCTACTACCAGGCCATCTGGCGGTCGTTCCACCCTGGTGGACGCGTCAAGTTGTTCCTGGCCGAGCACGACCGGCGTGTGTTGAGTGCTCTGCTCCTGGTCGGCTACGGCGACTCGGTCGTCTACAAGATGGGTGGTTGGTCCGGTGCCCGGCACGACATCCACCCCAACGAGTTGGCTCATTGGACAGCCATCCGGTGGGCCCGTGACCACGGGTACCGCTACTACGACCTCGAGGGCATCGATCTCCCGACGGCACGGACGATCGCCGGCGGTGAGGTCGTCCCCCGCGGCGAGATGTCGGGGTTGACCTCGTTCAAGCTGGGCTTCGGTGGCGATGTGGTCGTGTTCCCCGGCGCCCACGACTACTCCCACCATCGGGCACTGGCCGTGGCCCTGCGGCCGCTGGCATCGGCCCTCTCCCATTCGAACGGCCTGGCCCACCGCATCGTCGGCCGGAGCCACCGATGACGACGGCCCGAGACCTCTTCGACAGGCTGGTGAAGCCCGTCTACGTGCGCGCTCGCGACACTGTCAACGGCCACCTGGAGCGACGCCATCACATCAACACCATGGGCTCGATCCAGCTCGAGGAGCTCGGGGTCGGAGGGGAGGGCCGCAACCGGTATGAGCCGTCGGAGTGGATGGTCCTGCGGCGGGTGCTTCCCCGGCGGGAAGTCGGAGCCGACGACGTGTTCATCGACGTCGGCAGTGGCATGGGTCGAGTTGTCTTCCAGGCCGCCGGTTACCCGTTCAAGCGGGTGATCGGCGTCGAGCTCTCCGAAGAGCTCAACCGGGTGGCCCGGGCGAACATCGAGAACAACCGGGACCGACTCTTCTGCCGGGATGTGGAGCTGGTGACGGCCGACGCCACCGACTACCGCCTACCGGACGACGTCACCGTGGCCTACTTCGCCAATCCCTTCACCGGCGACATCTTCAGGACCGTCATCGAGCAGCTGCTCGAGTCGCTCGACCGGCGGCCCCGGCGACTGCGCTTGATCTACCGCAACCCCGTCGAGCACGACTACCTCATGTCGACGGGACGGTTCCGGCCCGTCCGGCGGCTTCGCGGGTGGCGCCCGACCGAAGAATGGTCGGTGTCCAACTCCACCCGCATGTACGAGGCCCAAGCCGGAACCTAGGCTGCGGCGATCGGCCACATCCGCGTCAGCACCTTCATCCGCGCCCCCCGGTTGGTCGTGTGGCGGGCGGTGCGCGACATCGGCTCCCACGTCCGCTGGATGCACGACGCCGAGGCCATCCGGATCACCTCGTCGCGCGCCACCGGCCTGGGCACCACCTTCGAGTGCGCCACCCGGGTGGGGCCCCTCCGGCTCAGCGACACCATGGAGGTCGTCGAGTGGAAGGAGCGGCGGGTCATCGGCATCCGTCACACCGGGCTGGTGCAGGGCCACGGTCGCTTCACCCTCCGCCTGCGCCCGGGCGGCACCTTGTTCACCTGGGAGGAGCGTCTCCGTTTCCCGTGGTGGATGGGCGGCCCGGTAGGGAGCGTCGTGTCCAAACCCGTGCTGCGCTCGATCTGGAAGCGCAACCTGGCGACCCTCAAGGAGATGGTCGAGTCAGACGGCTGACCCCCTCACTCGGTCGAGCAGAGCCAGACGACGGAGAGGGGGGCCAGGTCGAGGGTGACGGACTGGTCGAAGCCGTGCCAGGCGACGGCGTCGGGCCACCGCTCGCCGCCGTCGTCGGGGCCCTCGCCCCCGTAGGCGTGGGACGAGGTGTCGAGCACCTGCTCCCACCGTCCCGGGCGGGGGAGGCCGATGCGGTAGCCCCCGAGGAACGACGCCGAGAAGTTGCCGACGCACACCAGCGTCTGCGAGCGGTCGGCGGAGAAGCGGGCGAAGGACAAGACGTTGTGATCGACGTCACTGGCGTCGATCCAGCGGAAGCCGGTGTGGTCGTACTCGAGCTCGTAGATGGCCGGACGGGTGGTGGCCAGCCCGTTGAGCCGGCGCACCAGTGACTGCACCCCGGCGTGGCCGGGGGCGTCGAGCAGGTGCCAGTCGATGCTGCGGTCGTGCGACCACTCACGCTCCTGGGCCAGCTCGCCACCCATGAAGAGCAGGCGGCTCCCGGGGTGGGCCCACATCCAGCCCAGCAGGGCGCGCAGGTTGGCCAGCTTCGACCATCCGTCGCCCGGCATCTTGGCCACCAGCGATCCCTTGCCGTGCACCACCTCGTCGTGGGACAGGGGCAGCACGAAGTTCTCGGAGAAGGCGTAGAGCAACCCGAACGTCAGCTCGGAGTGGTGATGGCGGCGATGCACGGGGTCTTTGGCGAAGTACTCGAGGGTGTCGTGCATCCAACCCATGTTCCACTTGAACCCGAAGCCGAGGCCCCCCGCGTAGACGGGCTTGGACACGCCCGGCCACGCCGTCGACTCCTCGGCCACCATCATCACGCCGGGGTGCTCGCCGTAGACCACGGTGTTGACCCTCTTGAGGAACTCGACGGCCTCGATGTTCTCCCGGCCCCCGAACTGGTTGGGGATCCACTCGCCCTCCTTACGGGAGTAGTCGAGGTAGAGCATCGAGGCCACGGCGTCGACCCGCAGGCCGTCGATGTGGAACTCCTCGATCCAGAACAGGGCGTTGGCCAGGAGGAAGTTCACGACCTCGTGGCGGCCGAAGTTGAACACCAGCGTTCCCCAGTCGGGGTGCTCGCCCTGACGGGGGTCGGCGTGCTCGTAGAGGGCGGTGCCGTCGAACTGGGCGAGGGCGAACTGGTCCTTGGGGAAGTGGGCGGGGACCCAGTCGATGATCACCCCGATGCCGCGGGCGTGGAGGGCGTCGACCAGGATCCGGAAGTCATCGGGCGGCCCGAAGCGGGCGGTGGGCGCGTAGTACGCGCTGACCTGGTAGCCCCACGAACCGGTGAACGGGTGCTCGGCCACCGGCATCATCTCGACGTGGGTGAACCCCATGTCGGCCACGTAGTCGGGCAGCTGCTCGGCCATCTCGCGGTAGGTGAGCGGACGGTCACCCTCTTCGGGCACCCGGCGCCACGAGCCCAGGTGGACCTCGTAGACCGACATGGGCCGCGTCCGTGGGTCGGTGCTCGCCCGCTGGGCGATCCACTCGTCGTCGGCCCACTGATGGGCGGGACTGGCGATCACGCTGGCCGTCTGGGGCGGGGCCTCGGCGGCGAAGGCGAATGGGTCGGCCTTGAGGGTGAGGGCACCCGAGCCGGTGAGGATCTCGTACTTGTAGCGCTGACCCGGGCCCACGTCGGGGATGAACAGCTCCCACACGCCGGAACCGCCGAGGGCCCGCATGGGACAGAGCCGCCCGTCCCAGGTGTTGAAATCGCCCACGACCCGCACACTGCGGGCACTGGGGGCCCACACCGCGAAGGCGGTGCCGTCGGCGCCCTGGTGGCGGCGGGGGTGGGCGCCCATGTGGTGCCACAGCGCGTGGTGGCGACCCTCGCCGAAGAGGTGAAGATCGAGGTCGCCGAGCGTGGGCCAGAACCGGTAGGGGTCTTCGACCACGAACGACTGGCCGTCGGGATAGGTGACCTCGAGGCGGTACACGACCTCGTCACCCTCGGGTCCGGCGGGCGCCTCGGTGCTGAACAGGCCGGCGTCGTGGACGCGCTCCATGGGCAACCGGGCGCCGTCGTGGAGGAGCAGGGTGACGCTGTCGGCGTCGGGCTTCCACGCCCTGACGACCACGGCGTCCCCGTGACGGTGAGGTCCGAGGAGGCGGTGGGGGTCACCGAGCACGCCGGCCACGAGGGCGGCGGTCTCACCGGCCACGGCCTCAGCCTCAGCCGCGCCCGCTGCCTCGGCCGCACCCGCTGCCTCGGCTGCCGTCCCGGCTCCGCCGGGCTCGACCACTGCCGTCTTCGAGGTGGGCGTTCTCTTCGGGCCCTTGGGCGACGCCGGCGTCATTGAGCGGTCCTTTTCGTGAGCGGTTCGTCTGTCGCGTCACCGCCGTGGCGCTTCTGGGTGAGCCGGCGCAGGGCCGCCCGGGGGATGCCGATCCAGTTCGGGCGGTGGGCCATCTCGTAGCCCAGCTCGTACACCGCCTTCTCCAACTCGAACGCCGACAACACGGCGTCGATCGACGCCTCGTCGGTGGGCAGGATGTCGCCCTTGCTGGCCTCGGTCAGGTAGCCCTCGAGGAAGGCGCTGCGGTTGCGCGACTCCCAGGCCTCGGCCACCTCGACCTCGCTGCGGTCGGCCAGGCCCGACATGGAGGCGTAGTGGAACGACCGCAACATGCCGGCCACGTCCCGCAGCGGTGACGTCGGCCGGCGACGCTCGGCGACGGAACGGATGGGCTCGCCCTCGAAGTCGAGCACGAACCAACCGGCGTCGGTGCGCATGACCTGACCGAGGTGGTAGTCACCGTGCACCCTGATCGACGAGCCGGCGTCGGCCACGTCGCGTAGGGCCCGGAGCACCATCCGGGGCGTCTCCGGGTCGAGGTCGCCCGGGGCCAGGGCGGCGGCCTGGGCGCCGATCGACTCCGCCCAGGCGTCGGCATCACCGCGCTGCTTGCCGAACGCCTCGGCCAGGGCCAGGTGCAGCTCGGCGGTCACCACGCCCAGGCGCTCGGCCTCGCCGGAGAAGTCACCCCCGGCCTCGGCCGGATCGGCCACCGGGGGCGGCATGGTCGGGTCGATGACGGGCAGTGGCTGGGTGTCGTGCACCCCGAACAGGTCACGCAGGGAGGTGAGAGCCATGGCCCAGCCCTCGGTGCCGCCCAGCAGGTAGGGCTGGACGACGGCGAGATGGGTCTCGTCGTAAGCGGTGGAGGCCACCGGAGCGGCCACGTGCTGGAAGCCGATGGCCGCCAGCGCCTCGGTGACCTCGACCTCGGGGTTGGGACCGGGCTGGAGGCGGCGGAACAGCTTGAGGATGAGGCGGTCGTCGTAGACCAACGACGTGTTCGACTGCTCGACGCCCACCGGGCGGACCCGCTCCGCCGACTCGCGTCCGGCGGTCACGTGGTCGAGGATGACCAGCCCGAGCTCGGGATCGGCGGTGGCCTCGTAGGCGAGAGCCGAACCTCGATCGGTGTGCACCTCGCCGACGATGGCCTCGTCGTGGCCCCGGAAGAACTCCACGTGGTCGTCGACCGGTCGGAGCCCCAACACCACCTGGTAGAGGGCTCCGTCGGCCTCGACGACGAGCCCGACCAGGGCCGGCCAGTCCTCGCGGATGACCTCGCGCCTGACGACCTCGACGGCGCCAGGGGCATCGGCGCCGCCGTACCAGCGCTGGCGGGGGAGGAACTCGACGAGGCCGGGAACGATCGCGTCGGCCGCGATCATCCCTGGTCGCCCAGGTCGGCGTTGACGACTTCGAAATCGATGAGGTCGAACCAGTAGAACCCGTAGCTGCCCAACGTGAGGAGGAACGGGAGCTCACCGATGCGAGGGAAGGGGACCCGCCCCACCAGCTCGACGGGTGTCCGCCCCTCGAACCGAGCCAGGTTGAGCTCGACGGGTTGGGCGAAGCGGCTGAGGTTGCTGACACAGAGGATGGCGTCGTCGCCGAACTGGCGGATGAAGGCCAGGACCGACGGGTTCTCGGCGGGGAGCATCTCGAGGCTCCCGGTGCCGAAGATGTCACTGCGGCTGCGGCGAACAGTCAGCATCCGCTGCATCCAGTGCAGGAACGAGCCGGGGTTGCGGAGCTGAGCCTCGACGTTGACGGCCTGGTACCCGTAGACGGGATCCATGAGGGGGGGCAGGTAGAGCTGGGCGAAGTCGGCCTTGCTGAACCCGGCGTTGCGGTCGGGGGTCCATTGCATGGGCGTCCGCACACCGTCGCGGTCACCCAGATAGATGTTGTCGCCCATGCCGATCTCGTCGCCGTAGTAGAGGATGGGGCTGCCGGGAAGGCTGAACAGGAGCCCGTGGAGGAGCTCGGCCACCGACCGGTCGTTGTCGACCAGCGACGCCAGGCGACGACCGATGCCGATGTTGCGCTTCATACGCGGGTCTTTGGCATATTCGGTGAACATGTAGTCCCGCTCCTCGTCGGTGACCATCTCGAGCGTGAGCTCGTCGTGGTTCCGTAGGAATATCCCCCATTGTGCCCCCTCAGGAATCTCGGGGGTACGGGCGAGGATCTCGGTGATCGGGTGACGCTGCTCCCGCCGGATGGCCATGAACATCCGGGGCATGAGGGGGAAGTGGAAGCACATGTGGCATTCGTCGCCCTCGCCGAAGTAGTCCACGACGTCGGCCGGCCACTGGTTGGCCTCGGCCAGCAGCACCGCGCCGGGGTGGGTCGCGTCGATCTCCTTGCGCAGCCGCTTCAGGTACTCATGGGTCTCAGGCAGGTTCTCGCCATCGGTGCCGTCGCGCTCGTAGAGATAGGGGACGGCATCGAGCCGGAAGCCGTCGAGCCCGATGTCGAGCCAGAACCTGATGGCGTCGATCATCGCCTGCTGCACTTCGGGGTTCTCGAAGTTGAGGTCGGGCTGCTGGCTGAAGAACCGGTGCCAGTAGTGCTGCTGGCGCTGAGGGTCCCAGGACCAGTTCGACCGCTCGGTGTCGACGAAGATGATGCGGGCGTCGGGCCACTGCTGGTCGTCGTCGGTCCACACGTACCAGTCGGCTTTGGGGTTGGTCCTGTCCTGGCGCGACTCCTGGAACCACGGATGCTGGTCGCTGGTGTGGTTCATCACGAAGTCGGCGATGATCCGGATCCCCCGGCGGTGGGCCTGCTCCACCAGCTCGGCGGCATCGGCCAGGTCGCCGTACTCGGGCAGGATGGTGAAGTAGTCGCTGATGTCGTAGCCGCCGTCGCGCAGCGGCGACTGGTAGAAGGGCAACAACCAGAGGCAGTCGACGCCCAACCACTGGAGGTAGTCGAGCTTCTCGATGAGCCCGGCCAGGTCGCCGGTGCCATCGTGGTTGGCGTCGTTGAAGCCGCGCACGTTGACCTCGTAGAACACCGCTTTCTGGTACCAGCGGGTGTCGGGCTCGGTCATGGGCCGACGGCGGCGGGCACGCGCGCCACCGGTCGCAGGGCAAGCACGTGGGCGACCTGCACGGTCGGGTCGAGGCGGACGTAGGGATGGGGGCCGTGCCAGGTGTAGGTGGTACCCGTGAGCTCGTCGTGAGCCTCGAAGGGCTCGTCCCACGGCAGGCCGAGCAGCTCGAGGTCGATCGACAGGGTGTCGTCGTGGGCGGCGTAGGGGTCGAGGTTGACGACCACCAGCACCACGTCGGAGCGGTCGTCGGTCCAGCGCGACCAGGCCAGGAGGTGGGGGCTGTTGGTGGGGTGGACGGTCACGTTGGGCAGCTGGGCCAGGCACGGATGGGCCCGGCGGATGTCATTGAGCCGGGTGACCAGTGGGGCCAGGGAATCGGGAGCATCCCAGTCCCGCTGTTTCAGCTCGTACTTCTCCGAGTACAGGTACTCCTCGTTGGCGACCGACGCCGGGTCGTTCTCACACAGCTCGTAGCCGCTGTAGATGCCGTAGGAAGGCACCATGGTGGCGGCCAGGACCAGGCGCATCCGGAAGGCCGCGGGCGGGCCGTTGCGCAGCGGGGCGGCCAGGATGTCGGGCGTGTTGGGCCAGAAGTTGGGACGCATGTAGTCGGCCTTGGGACCGGCCGAGACCTCGAGCAGGTAGTCGGCCAGCTCCACCTTCGCCGTGCGCCACGTGAAGTAGGTGTAGCTCTGGCTGAACCCGACCTCGGCCAGCTTGGCCATGACCTTGGGACGGGTGAACGCCTCGGCCAGGAACACCACCTCGGGATGGGCCGTGTGGATGCGGGGGATGAGCCACTCCCAGAAGGCCACCGGCTTGGTGTGGGGGTTGTCGACCCGGAAGATGTCCACGCCGTGGCCGATCCAGAACTCCAGGATCTCCTGGCAGGCCGTCCACAGCTCGTCGCGTGCGCTCTCGTCGGGAGGCCAGAAGTTGATCGGGTAGATGTCCTGGTACTTCTTGGGCGGGTTCTCGGCGTACTGGATGGAGCCGTCGGGTCGGTGGTGGAACCACTCCGGGTGGTCGGCGACCCAGGGGTGATCGGGGGAGCACTGGAGGGCGTAGTCGAGGGCCACCTCCATGCCCAGCTCCCGGGCCCGCCCGACGAAGTGGTCGAAGTCGTCGATCGTCCCCAGCTCGGGGGCGACAGCGGTGTGGCCGCCCTCGGGGGAGCCGATGGCCCAGGGGCTGCCGGGATCGTCAGGGCCGGCGGTGAGGGTGTTGTTGGGGCCCTTGCGGTGGGCGTGGCCGATGGGGTGGACGGGTGGCAGGTAGACCACGTCGAAACCCATGGCCGCAACTGCCCCGAGACGGTGGTCGGCGGCGGAGCGCAGGCCGCCTTCGGAGCGGGGGAACAGCTCGTACCAGGCGCCCACCAGCGCCCGCTCCCGGTCGACCCACAGCTGGCGGGGGTCGCTCCGGGTGAGGTCGACGGGGTCGGGGGCCCCGGCCAGGGCGGCGGCGACCGCGGGGTCGAGAGCCTCGGCCAGCCTGTCGGCCACCGGCCGGGTGCCGTCGCCCAGGGCGGCGGCGGCGGCGGTCACCTGGGGGCGCCGGGCGGGAGCGGCCGCAGGGGCCCGGGTGAGGAGGATGTGGGCGCCCTCGGCCAGCTCGAGGTCGATGTCGTGGCCGGCGTCGTGCTTCAGGGCGACGTCGCGGCTCCAGGTGGCGACGAGGTCGGTCCAGGCCTCGACCACGAAGGTGTGCAGCCCCACCACCGACGGCTCGATCACCGCCTCCCAACGGTCGTTGCCCAGCTCCACCATGGGAGCGTCTTGCCACTCCTTCTCGTTCACCGGCACCCCGTTCGGGCACGGAGCCGGCCGCCAGCGGACGCGCGCCGCCAAGATGGCGTGGCCATCGCGAAAAATGTCGGCCGACACCCTCACCGCCGCCCCGACAGTTGCCTTCGCCGGGTGGTCGATACTGGGAGTTCGAGGCCGCAGATCGTCGATCACGATCCGACCGGTCATCCTCCCCCACCGTAGCGGCAGTGGCGCGGGGCCCGGCACGCCCCGGCCGTCACCGAACGCCGGATCGAAGACCGCATCGCTGGGTACCATGAGAACGTGCATCTCTACGGGATGGTGGGCTAGGGGTTGGCCCGGGGCCGGGCCACGCCGGTGGGGGCTGCTGTCATCGGCGCCGGCTACTGGGGACCGAATCTCATTCGCAACTTCCAGTGCAATGGCGATTTCGATCTCAGATGGGTCTGCGACACCGACCGGGAGCAGGCGGTCAAAGCGGTCGGGCGCCACAACACCGTCAGCGTGACCGAGTCGCTCGGCGACGTCCTCGACGATCCGCAGGTCGAGGCGCTGGCCATCGCCACCCCGGCGGGCACGCACTTCGACATCGCCATGGCCGCCCTGGGCGCCGGCAAGCACGTGCTGGTGGAGAAGCCGTTGGCCGCCACGGTGGCCGAGGGAACGGCGATCGTCGAGTTGGCGGCCGAACGGGGCCTGGTGGCCATGTGCGACCACACCTACTGCTACACACCGGCTGTCCAGAAGATCCGAGAGCTGATCGCCGGGGGCACTCTGGGCGAGCTTCTCTACATCGACTCCGTGCGGATCAACCTCGGTCTGGTGCAGAAGGACATCGATGTGATCTGGGACCTGGCCCCCCACGACCTGTCCATCCTCAACTTCATCCTCCCCCCCCGTTGGGCGCCCACCGCCGTCGCCGCCCACGGCGCCGATCCCCTTCACACCGGTCGGGCCTGTGTGGGCTACCTGACACTGCTGCTGGGAGAGTCGGCGCCGGCTCACATCCACGTGAACTGGCTGAGCCCGACCAAGATCCGCACCATGGTCATCGGCGGGTCGCGGCGAACCCTCGTCTGGGACGACCTCAACCCGTCCCAGCGGTTGAGCGTGTTCAATCGTGGTGTCGACATCGAACCCCAGGTCGACGAGGAGCGCCGGCGGGAGATCTTCATCTCCTACCGCTTGGGCGACATGATCGCTCCGTCGCTGGCCGAGACCGAGGCCCTCCAGGCCACGTTGTGCGAGTTCCTGTCCTGCATCAGCGAGGGCCGACCCTCTGCCACCGACGCCCGGTCCGGCCTCCGGGTGCTGCAGATCCTCGATGCCGCCAGCAAGAGCATGGGTGACGGCGGCCGGCTCACCTACCTGGCGTGACACCCGACGATCCCGCACCCTCCCCCTCGGAGGGACCGGTCTTCGTGCATCCGCACGCCCTCTGCGAGAGCGAGAGCGTGGGCCGGGGCACCCGGGTGTGGGCCTGGGCCCACGTCCTCCCCGGTGCGGTGGTGGGAACCGACTGCAACGTGTGCGACCACGTCTTCGTCGAAGGCGGCGCCCGGGTCGGGAACAACGTCACCATCAAGAACGGGGTCCAGATCTGGGATCTGGTGACGGTGGAGGACGACGTCTTCATCGGCCCGAACGCAACCTTCACCAACGACCTACGGCCCCGCGCCTTCCTCAACAGGCCGTCGTCGGAACTGCTGCCCACCGTCGTTCGCCGGGGAGCGACCATCGGCGCCAACGCCACCGTCGTGTGCGGCACGACGATCGGCCCGGAAGCGTTCGTGGCCGCCGGTGCGGTCGTGACCGGCGACGTCGCCGGCCATGGCTTCGTCGTCGGGAACCCGGGGCGCCGGGTGGGCTGGGTGTGCACCTGCGCCAGCCGGCTACCTGCGTCGCTGGTCTGCGATGACTGCGGCCGCCGGTTCCGGCTCGTCGACGAGCACGCCGGGCTGGAACCGCTGGGCTGACTCCCGCCCTCAGCCGCCGCCCAGGGCGTCCAGCAGGGCGGAGGCGACGTGGTCGACCTCGGACTCGTCCATCAACGGGTCGAGCGGGAGCGACACGACCTCGGCGGCGGCGCCCTCGGCCTCCGGGCAGGGCCGCGCCCACTGCCGCAGCGCGGGTTGCTGGGAGAGGGCAAGCCGGTAGTGGACGCCGGTCTGCACGCCTGCGGCTCCCAGCGACGCCATGACCTCGTGGCGCCGGGCGGCCGGCACCCGCACGACCACCAGGTGGTGCACGGCGCCGTTTTCCCAGCCCACCACGTGGTCGGGCAGCAACTGGCGGTAGTGCTCGGCCAGCAAGCGGCGGCGGGCCGTCCACGCCGGGAGGTGACGCAGCTTCACCTCCAACCAGGCGGCTTGCATCCCGTCGAGACGCGAGCACCACCCGACCACGTCGTGGCGGCCCTTCTCGGTGCTCCCGTGATCGCGTAGGCATGCCACCCGGGCGAGCAGTTCCTGGTCGTCGCTCACCACGGCACCGCCGTCACCGAGGGCGCCGAGGTTCTTCCCCGGGTAGAAGCTGAAGCAGGCGGCGTGTCCCACCGAGCCGACCGGTCTGCCCCGCCAGGTCGCCAGATGGGCCTGGGCGGCGTCCTCGACCACCACCAGCCCGCTCTCCCGCCATTCCTCCAGCAGGTCGAAGGCCACCACGTGGCCGTACAGGTGGACGGGAATGACGGCCCGGGTGCGGTCCGTCCTCACCCGAGCGACCTCGGGAGCCGTCAGCAGCAGGCTGTCAGCGTCGACGTCGGCGAGGACGGGGACGGCACCGGCGTGGACCACCGCCTCGGCGGTGGCGACGAAGGTCATGGCCGGCACCACCACCTCGTCGCCGGGGCCGATCCCGAGGCCTGCCAGGGCGAGAGTCAGGGCGTCGGTGCCCGAACCGCAACCGACCGCCCCCCCTCTCCCCGACGCTGCCGCGAACGCCGCCTCGAAGACCACCGTCGAGGGTCCACCGACGAAGGCGCTCGCCTCGATCACGCGGTGACAGGCCGCGTCCAGCTCCGCGGCGATGGACCGGTGGAGGCGGCCCAGGTCGACGAAGGGAACCTCCACCCGGCGAGGGTATCGGGCGGGGGAGCGGGCAGTCACCGCCATGCGGAGCGCAGAGGTTGCCGGTACCCTCGCCGGAGTGGCCGACCACCGCACGCGGCCGGCTCGATGGGGCGTGGTCATCGGTGCCCTGGTGGTGCTGGGTTGGTTGGCGCTTGCCGTCCTCATGCTGATCGTCGCCCACCACGACGTCAGCCAGGGCGTGGACGCCATCGATGAGGCGCGCCGGCACGCCGATGCCGCCGCGGTGTCCGAGGGTCGCCTTCTCCCCGCCCTGCGCCAGGCCCGCTCCCGGTTCGCCCGGGCCCACGCCCGGGTCGGGGGGCCGGTCCTGGCGCCGTTGCGGGTGCTCCCCTTCGTCGGCCGCCAGCTGAGCTCGGTGTCTGCCCTCGCCGGCTCGGCCACCAAGGCGACCGACGCTGCGATCGGCGGCACGGTCGACGCGCAGGGGGCCCTGTCCGGTCCCACCGGCGATCTGGCCTCGCGATCCCGGACGGCGCGGGAGCTGGCCGCCGTGGCGACCCGTCTCGACGAACGCCTGAGCCGCTTGAGCCTCGGTCCCCGTCAGGGACTGTTGCCGCCGCTCGCTCGGGCCCGCAACCGGATGGCGACCGACGTAGAGGTCCTCCGCGCCACGTTGCGGAAGGGCGCGACGGGAGGCTCGGCCCTCGCCGACTTTCTCGCCGGCCCGCGGCGCTACCTGGTGTTCGCCGCCAACAACGCCGAGATGCGGGCCGGTTCCGGGATGTTCCTGTCGGTGGGAGAGCTGGAGATCGGGCCCGACGGGATCCATCTGGGCGACATGCGTTCGGTCACCGAGCTCCACCTCCCCGAAGGTGGCGTCCCCGTCACCGGTGACCTGGCCGATCGATGGGGGTGGCTGTCACCGGGCGTCGACTGGCGCAACCTCATGACGTCGCCGCGCTTCGACGCTGCTGCTCCCCTCGCCGCCCAGATGTGGGTCGCCCTCGGGAACCGGCCCGTCGACGGTGTTCTCGCCCTCGATCCCGTGACGTTGTCGGAGATGCTGGGAGCGGTGGGGCCCGTCGCCATCGAAGGGCGTCAGGTCGACCGGGACAACGTCCAGGCCGAGCTGCTCCACGGCCAGTACCTGCGCTATCCGGACGACGCCGTGATCGCGCAACGGCGCGATGAGTTGGGAGAGCTGGCCCGGTCGGTCTTCGGCGAGCTGAACAACGGGGGGTGGTCGGTCTCGCAGCTCGGCGCAGGACTGGCCCGGGCCGCCGGCGGGCGCCACCTGTTGCTGTGGTCGGCACAGGCCGGCGAGGAGTCGGCGTGGCAGACCCTGGCCGTCGACGGATCCCTGCACCCCGACTCGCTCCTCGTCTCGGTGCTCAACCGAGGTGGCAACAAGCTCGACTGGTTCCTTCAGGTCTCGAGCGACGTCAGCGTGCGATCCGTCGGCCATGACAGCGAGGTCGCGGTGTCGGTGCACCTCGCCAACCACGTACCCGACGGGGAGCCCACCGAGATCGCCGGGCCGGACGTGAACAGCGGCGTGGGCGCCGGGGTCTACCTGGGGATCCTCACGGTCAACCTCCCCCCCACTGCCAGAGACGCCCGCTTCGACGGTGTGGACCAGCTGGCCGTGGTCGGTGCCGACGGGCCGAGCCAGGTCATCGGCTTCCAACTCGAGGTGGCGCCGGGGGCGGAGCGGACGGTCGTCGCCAGGTTCCGCCTCCCGGGAAGGAGAGGCTCACTGCAGGTCGAGCCCTCGGCCCGGGTGCCGTCCATCGAATGGACCAGCGGGTCGATCTCGTGGTCGGAAAAATCCAGAAAATTTCTGTCCTGGAACACCTGAGCTGTGTCACAATCTTGGGCACTCATCGTCTCTGGGGGGTCGTTGTGCTGGGGAAGGCGTTCAAACAGTTGCTTGTCGGCGGAGCCCTCTGTGCCGTTGCCACCTTCTTGACCATGGGTTCGGCGGCAGCCCAGACCTACACCGGCGTCACTCCTCCGAACCTCGGCGGGCGCACAGCTCCGGTCGTCGCGCCTACCGCCCAGGTGCAGTCTGTGCACGTCGCGTCGGCGCCGGCGCCTCGGGTCGTCACCGCTCCGGTGCACAGCCTGGCCTTCACGGGCGCCGACGTCATCAGCATGCTGGCCCTCGGGGGCGCGCTCGTCGTGCTCGGGTTGTTCATCACACGCCGTACGCGAACGAGGCCTGCTCTGTAAACAGCACACGCAGGCTTGCAGGTTCTTCATCGCTGGGGGAAAGAGTCGTGTCGCTCTGGGGAGCAACAGTGCCCACCTTCGTGGGTGCGCCCGAAGGTGCCGGGCGTGTACGTGTCGCCGCGGACAATGGTGTCGAGCGCAACCCTCTGCCGCTCGTCGGCCGGGCCCTCAAACGACTGATCGACATCGTGTTGGCCACGACCGGCCTGGTGTTGGGCTTCCCCGTGCTGATGCTCATCGCCGTGGCCGTGCGAAGGGACAGCCCGGGCAGCGTGCTCTTCAAGCAGGATCGGGTGGGGGCCGACGGCCGCTGCTTCACCATGTTCAAGTTCCGCTCCATGGTGGACGGGAATGACCACTCCGACCACGAGCTGTACGTGACGCGCTACATCCGGGGGCAGGCGGAGCGGATCGGCGGCATGTTCAAGCTGGTCGACGACCCAAGGGTCACACGCGTGGGCCGCTGGCTCCGGAGGACGAGCCTGGACGAACTTCCTCAGTTGTGGAACGTGCTGCGGGGGGAGATGAGCCTGGTCGGCCCCCGCCCCTCTCTTCCCTCCGAGGTGGCGTTGTACGACGACCGGGCTCGCCAGCGGCTACGGGTCAGGCCCGGTCTCACCGGTCTGTGGCAGGTGAGCGGCAGATGCACGCTCTCCTTCGACGAGATGATCGCCCTCGACGTCCGGTACTGGCAGCGTTGGAGCCTCCTGCTCGACCTCGCCATCCTCTTGAGGACGCCCAGGATCGTCCTCTGCGGCCGAGGCACGGCCTGAGAGCGGTTCCTCAGGACGTCGACGGCGCGCGTCCGGCGTCGCCTGCGCCCACCAGGCGGCTGACCACGCCGAGGTAGCGTTCGCGCTGCACCGGCCACCGGTGACCGGACGCCGCTTCGGCGGCCTTCTCGGTGAGCTGCGGGTGCCGGTCGGGGTCCTGGGCCAGCCTGAGGATGGCCCGGGCCAGGTCGGCCTCGTCGCCGGACCGGAACATCTCGAAGCAGCCATCTCCGAAGTAGTCCTCCACCGACGTGGTGCGCGACACGACGGCCGGCGTCCTCATGGCGATGAAGTCGTACATCTTGTTGCAGAGGCTCAGATCGCGGAACTCGTCCCGCTTGATGGCGACGACGCCGATGTCGGCCCGGGCGATGGCCCGGACCAGGTCGTCGAGGGGGAGGAACCCGGGGCTGAACGAGACACGGTCGGCCACGCCCCGCTCGGTGGCCAGCCGCTGCAGTTCGCCGCGGTAGGACCCTTCCCCGATGATGGTCAACTCGATGTCGGGGAGCTCGTCCCTCAACAGGGCCACGGCGCCGATGATCGTGTCCAACCCGTAGCGTTCCTCCACCGTGCCGTGGCTGATCAGACTCGAACCGGAGCGTCGGCTGCGCTCCTCGGGAAACCGCTGCGGGTCGAAGACCTCTTCGTCGGCACCGTTGAGCACGACGCTGAGCTTGTCAGCAGGGGCCCCGCGGGAGACAAACCGGTCGCGCATGCCGTCGGTGCAGGTGATGGCCAGGTCGGCGAAGCGGATGCAGGCCTGCTCGACCGCCGCCATGCACCGCGGCCCCCGGCTGTCGAGGCTGACGTCGTACTTGGCGGCGAAGAACTCCGGGACGCACTCGTGGAGATCGAGCAGGACCCTGGCCCCCAGCAATTTGGGGAGGGCCGCCGCGAGCACCAGGGCATCAGGCACGGAGTTGGCCTGCACCACGTCGTAGCGGTGACGGAGATGAAGCACACCTGCGAGAGCGCCGGCGAGGGCGAGGAAGCCCCCGTACTGGGCCAGGCGACGGACCAGTCCCCCGGTTGGCCGGGCCAGAGGGAGGCGCCACATGGTCATCGCTCCTCGACGCTCAAACATGGGCTCCCCGGGCCGGCGAAGGCAGATCACGTCCACTCGGTAGCCGGCGGCGGCCAGCGCCTGGGTTTCCCGGCGGACGCGGGTATCGAGGGGCACGTACGCCTGGCGGATGACACAGATGCGAGCCATTGCTCGCCACTCTTACCCACGTGAGGGGCCTCGCCGCTTGCCGAACGGCGCGCGCCGGTCGGTACCATGTGGGTCCGCTCGTTCCACTCGGACGGGGCGACGCCGGGAGCGCCCCGGAGTCTGCCCGACTCGGCGATTTGAGGATCAGCTCGTGGGTTTGTCTCCTGATGAGATCGAAACCAAGCACTTCATTCCCGCTCTTCGTGGCTACGACAAGAACGAGGTCGACTCCTTTCTCCGAGCCGTCGCCGACGAGTTTCGAACGCTGGTCCATCTGAGCGAGGGTCGCGCCGACCCTACCGACGCGGTCTTCAAGGACCTCGCCCAGCAGGTCGAGGGTGTGGCCCGGGCCGCCGTCGAGGCGGCCGCCTCGATTCGGTCATGGGCCGAGAAGGAGGCCGCCGACCTGCGCAGCCGGGCCGAGACCGAGGCGCTGGCCATGACCGCGTCAGCCCGCTCGGAGCTGCGCGCCGCCGAGGAGGCCCGTGTCGCCGCCGAGGAGGCCCGTGTCGCAGCCGACGACGCGCGCCGGGCCGCCAATGACCAGGCGGCCGAGGTGCGTCGCACCGCGGGACAGGAAGCAGCCGAGACCCGTCAACTGGCCGAGCAGCAGGCCGCCGCCCTGCGGGCCACGGCCGCCGACGAGCTCGACCAGGCCAGGCGTGTGACCGACGAGGCCTTCGCCGAGGCCGCCAGGTTGAAAGCCGCCGCTCAGCGGGAAGCGGCGGAGGTACTGGCAGAGGCCAGATCCGAGGCTGACCGGGCCGTGGCCGCGGCGGTGGACGATCGGGAGTCCGTCTCCGCGCTTCGAGACGCGGCCGAGGTAGAGCGCGACGAGATCCTGGCCGCGGCTCGCCGTGAGGCCTCCGCGCTTGTGGCGGCGGCCCAGGAGGAGCTTCTGATCGCCCAGGAGCTGGAGGCCGCAGCCGCAGGAGACGTGCGGGCCCTACGCGGGATGGGCCCCAGAGAGGGCGACCCGGCGACGGTCAGCGACACCGGCGGCCACTGACCCTGTCGCCACCGACGCTCAGTGGGCACCCAAACCGGGTTGGGATAGCGTCTGCGCCTTGATGAAGGCCCTGCGAAGCTTCACCGTCCAACCCCTGATCCCCGAAGCCCTGGCCTCCCTCCAGGACCTGGCCCTCAACCTGCGCTGGACGTGGGAAGGCGGCGCCCAAGCGGTGTTCCGCGCCGTCGACCCCGACGCGTGGGAGGCCAGCGGCCACGACCCCCTGGCGCTGCTCCGTATGGTCGGCCAGGAGCGCCTCGATGCTCTGGCGGCCGATCCCGGCTTCATCTCGCTGCTGACCACGGCCCACGACGATCTCCGCCACCACCTCGAGTCCGACCTGTGGTTCCAACGGCAGGACCGAACGCTGTCGGGCGTCGCCTACTTCTCGCCCGAGTTCGGGATCGCCGAAGCTCTCCCCCAGTACTCGGGAGGCCTCGGCGTCCTCGCCGGCGACCACCTCAAGGCGGCCAGTGGCCTGGGTGTCCCCCTGGTCGGCGTGGGCCTGCTCTACCGCCAGGGGTACTTCCGCCAGGAGCTGGCAGCCGACGGCTGGCAGGAGCAGCGCTACGTCACCCAGGACCCCCACGCCCTCGCCCTCACGCCCTGCGACACCCAGCCCGGCGCCGCCGCCCCGCAGGCACTCACGGTCAGCGTCGACCAGCCCGGTCGGCCGTTGTCGGCCCGCATCTGGCGAGCCCAGGTCGGGCGTATCCCGCTGTTCCTACTCGACACCCACACCGAGGGCAACGACGACGAGTCGCGCGACATCACCGACCGCCTCTACGGTGGCGACACCGAGCACCGCCTGCGCCAGGAGATCCTGCTGGGAGTGGGCGGGGTCCGTGCCCTCCAGCTCATGGGCGTGACGCCCCAGGTCTTCCACACCAACGAGGGTCACGCCGGCTTCCTCGGCCTCGAGCGCATCCGCCGTCATGTCCTCGACGACAGGCTGACCTTCACCGAGGCCATCGAAGCGGTGCGGGCGGGCACCATCTTCACCACCCACACCCCGGTCCCCGCCGGCATCGACCGCTTCAGCCGCCACCTCATGGAGCGCTACTTCGGGTCGTGGACCGACGAGCTCGGCGTGTCGTTCGACACCCTCATGGCCCTCGGCCAGGAGCCGGGCCAGCCCCACGACGCCCCGTTCAACATGGCCGTCATGGGGTTGCGCCTGGCCGGGTTCGCCAACGGCGTCTCCGCCCTGCACGGCCGGGTCAGCCGTCACATCTTCGCCGGGCTGTGGCCGGGGGTGCCCGAGGACGACGTGCCCATCGGCTCGGTCACCAACGGCGTCCACGCCCGCAGCTGGGTGTCCGACGAGATGGGTGACCTGTTCCAGCGCCATGTGGGCGACGACTGGGCCGAGGGTGGACCGGAGGCGTGGACGGCCATTGCCGCTGTCGACGACGCCGAGCTGTGGACGACCCTGGGCACCGGGCGCCGGCGCCTGGTCGACTTCGCCCGCCGGCGCCTCCGGACGTCGTTGCTGGCCCAGCCGGCGACGTCGGGTGAGCTGAGCTGGAGCGAGGGCATCCTCGACCCCGACGCCCTCACCATCGGTTTCGCCCGCCGTTTCGCCACCTACAAGCGGGCCACCCTGCTGCTGTCCCAGCCCGAGCGCCTGGCCGCCCTGTTGCTGGCCGCCGACCGTCCCGTGCAACTGGTCTTCGCCGGCAAGGCCCACCCCGCCGACGACCTGGGCAAGGACATGATCCGCCGGGTGGTGCAGTTCTCGCGCCAGCACCACGTCCGTCACCGCGTCGTGTTCCTCGAGGACTTCGACATCGGGGTGGCGCGCATCCTCTACCAGGGCGCCGACCTGTGGCTCAACACCCCCCGCCGGCCTCTGGAGGCATGCGGGACGAGTGGCGAGAAGGCCGCCCTCAACGGCGCCCTGAACTGCTCGGTGAGCGACGGGTGGTGGGACGAGTGCCACACCGCCGACAACGGCTGGGTGATCAGCTCGGCCGAGTACGACGGCGACCTCGACCGCCGTGACGCCGCCGAGGCGGCCAGCCTCTTCGACCTGCTCGAACACCGCATCGTTCCCACCTTCTACGCCCGCGGGGCCGACGGGGTCCCTCACGGCTGGCTGACCATGGTGAGGTCGTCGTTGCTGTCACTCGGGCCCTTCGTCGTGGCCAGCCGCATGGTGCGCGACTACGTGACCCACATGTACGAGCCCGCCGCCGCCCGCCGCCTCGCCCTCGACGCCGACACCCATGCGCGGGCCCGGGACCTGGCCGAGTGGAAGCACAGGGTCCGCGCCGATTGGCACGGCGTGGCCGTCGACCACATCGACGCCGACGGGGCCCCCGCCGATGTCGGTGACCTGCGCACGGTGGCCGCCACCGTGGCCCTGGGGGCGCTGTCCCCCGCCGATGTCGACGTGCAGTTGGTGCATGGCCCCGTGGGACCGACGGGGGAGATCGTCGACGCCACCGTGTCCTCGATGACCGGCGACGAGGCCGACGGTGGTCGCCACCGCTTCGAGGCCTCCTTCGCCTGCGACAGGGCCAGCCGCTACGGCTGGACGGTCAGGGTCGTGCCCGCCCACCCCGACCTGCTCACCTACTCCGAGGTCGGCGGCGCCGTCACCCCGTAGCCGCTGCTCGGCCTGAGGCTAGAACTCCGGGTCCATGCCGACGGCGTTGACCGCGGTGATGCCCTCGACCCGGTCCTTCAGGATCCGCTCGATGCCGGCCTTCAGGGTCATCGTCGAGGCCGGGCAACTGCCGCACGCGCCCACCAGCTCGAGGTCGACGACGCCGGTCTCCTGGTTGAGACCGACCACGTTGACGTCTCCGCCATCGGCCTGCAGGGCCGGGCGGATGGCTTCGATGGCCTCCATGAGCTGCGTTTCCATACCACTCCCGGGGACGGACGGCGATGTCGGAACGTTCGGTGTCACCGTGGTCGGCGGTGCAGGTGACACTCCGCCCTTGACGCTGAAGACTACCGGCTCACCCACATACTGAAGAACACCGCCGACCACGCTTCCCTTCCCTTCCTCCCGCGACCGGGCCCCGCGGGAGGTCGTCGGTAGGCTCGGCGACGATGACCGGCGAGCCGTGGCCCGCCTCGTAACCCACTGCCGGGTCGACGCCGACGGCCTCCGCGCCTTCCTGGCGCCCCGGAGCGATCTGGTGCTCGAGCAGGACTGTGGCGACGGCAGGTACGTGGCCGTCGAGGGCCCGGTGCGCGACTACCTGCGAACCGTCGTCGCCACGCCCGACGCCGATCGGTTCGAGCTCACCCAGACCGTCGACTTCGCCCTGACCGTCCCGTACTTCTGGTGGCTCTTCCAGCTCCCGTTCCGGCGGGCCCTCTCCCGCCCTGGCGCCGCCGCGGCCCCGTGGTGGGCGCCGCCGGCGCGCCTTGACGCCCTCGCCGCCTCGGTGCTGGGCAGCCTGGGGCTGCTGGCCATCGTGGCCGGCTACCTCAACACGTTGTTCACCCAGACCATCACCTTCGCCGGTGAGGAGTTCAGGGCGGGCGACACCGCCCAGGGAGTCGCCGGCGCCGCCGTGCGCATCGGTGGCCTGGTGGCACTGGTCGTGGCCTCGGTGGCCGACCGCCGCGGTCGTCGCGTCGTGCTGGTGTGGTCGGCCGCCGCCGGGTGCGTGCTGGCCGTGACCGGCGCCCTGGCCCCGTCGCTGGTGTGGCTCACGACCAGCCAGGTACTGGCCCGGGCGTTCGCCACCGCCCTGGCCCTGGTCATCGCCATCATGGCCGCCGAGGAGATGCCGGCCGGATCGAGGGCCTATTCGGTGAGCCTGCTGGCCATGGCCGGGGGCCTGGGGGCCGGGGTGTGCGTGATGAGCCTGCGCTTGGCCGACCTCGGCATCCGGGGATGGCGGCTGCTCTACCTGGTGCCCGTGCTGGCGCTACCGGTGCTCGTGGGCGTGAGCCGGCGCCTCCCCGAGAGCCGCCGGTTCACCGAACGCGTCCCCGAGCAGGCGCGGGTGGCCGGCCACGGACGGCGGCTGTGGCTGCTGGCCGTCGGGGGGCTGCTCTCCAACGTGTTCTTCGCCCCCCAGTCGCAGTTCTCCAACCGCTTCCTTCGGGTGGAACGGGGCTACAGCGGGGGCCGGATCGGGCTGTTCTCCGTCGTCACCTCCACGCCGGCCGTCATCGGGATCATGGCCGGCGGGCGACTGGCCGACACCCACGGCCGGCGCCGCGTCGGCGCCTTCGCCATCGCCGTTGGGACCTTGCTCACCGTGGTGTTCTTCTTCTCCGGCGGATGGGGGTCGTGGGCATGGGCAATGGGGGCCATGACCGTGTCCAACGCCTCGATCCCCGCTCTCGCCGTGTACGGGCCCGAGCTGTTCCCCACGTCCTTGCGGGGCCGGGCCAACGGCATCGTCGCCGTGTGTGCCCTGGCCGGCAGCGCCATCGGCCTGGTGGCCGCGGGGGTGCTGAGCGACGCCTTCTCCAGCATCGGCCTGGCCATGGCGTGCCTGGCCGCCGGGCCCGCCCTCGTCGCCGTGCTCGTCCTCACCCGCTACCCGGAGACGGCTCGGCTGGAGTTGGAGGACCTCAACCCCGAGGATCGACCCCCACCCGATCCGTGAGCACGGCTCTCAGGCCAGCGACCGGACCCACTCGGCGACGATGGCAGCCACGGCGTCGTCGCGGCGGCGCAGGCCGTGGTCACCCCCTTCGAGCCAGGTGTGGGTGACGGGGCCCGGTATCGCCGCGGTGGCCTGTTCGAGCTCGGACGGCGTGGCGAAGGCGTCACGGGTGCCGCTGACGAACAGGCACGGCACACGGATCTGGCCGAAGTGCTCGGTGCGTAGCCGTTCGGGGCGCCCCGGAGGGTGCAGGGGATAGCTGATGAGGACCAGGGCGAGGGCGTCGAGGCCCTCGGCCACGGCCATCGAGCAGATGCGTCCGCCCATCGACCGGCCACCCAGCACCAGGCGCCCCGCCGCCAGGCCCGTGCGCCCGGCCAGCGCACCTGCTCCCTGCCGCACCGCGGCCACCAGCACCTCGGCCCGATCGGGCCGTGAGCGTCCCGCCAGGCGGTAGGGGAAGTCCATGCGCTCGACGACGATCGGCTGCAGCGCCTCCTCCACTGCCACCAGGCTCGGCTGGTCCCGCCCCGCCCCCGCCCCCGGCGTCAGCAACACCGCCCTGTCGCTCATGAGCGATCAGCCCTCAGGGGGCCGGCCACGTGACAGGACCCGCCGAGGCTCATGCCATCAGTATGCGGCGGGCTTCGGTGAGCTCGAGGATGCGCTGGCCGGCCCCCTCGGTGCGGGCCCCGTGATCGGGGTGCGACTCGCGGATCAGGTTGCGGAAGCGGCGCATGACCTCGGTCCGCGCGGGTGTGGTGCCGGGGTCGAACCCCAGGACCTGCAGGGCCCACCGCTCGTCGGTCGGGAAGAGCCGCCAGGAGCGGGGTGACGCGCTGGTGGGATCGGAGAGATGGGCGATCAGCCCGGGGCCCGCCGGACCCTGCCAACGCATGGCCTTGCGGATGGCGTGGAAGACCGCGGGGCGGGTCTCGGAGTGGATCTGGCCGGCGGCGTAGACGGCCCCGAGCAACTGCGGCACGGCCAGGCCGTGGCCGTCGAACTCGTAGTGCATGGTCTCACCCACGCCCACCAGCTTGTGACGGCTGCGGTCGAGGCCGACGACGTCGACCTGGAAGCGGTGGCGGAGCCGGGGCTGGGGGATGCGGCGCCCGTTCTCGAGGTCGTCGGCCAGTTCCACCAGCTCGTCGCGCAGCTCGGGGTGGAGGTCTTCGAGATGGGCGGC
>JBBWZS010000228.1:0-2562 GCA_039649175.1 Acidimicrobiaceae bacterium | reverse complement strand
ATGGGCGTCGCCGTGGGCGCCGTCGGCGTCGATGCCCTGCGCCAGGTGCGTCGCCCGCGGGAGCTGGCGATTGCCAGCCTGCCGGTGTTGCTGGCCGCTCACCAGCTCACCGAGGTGTTCGTCTGGTCCGACCTGCACAGCCGCACGCCCCAGACGGGGACGGGTCCGGCCATCTCGGTCTACGCGGCGGTGGCCTTCGTGATCGTGCCCGCCCTCGTCCCCCTTGCCGTCATGGCCATCGAGCCCGCCGGCGATCGCCGCCGGCTCATGGCGCCCTTCGCCGTCCTCGGCGTGCTCGTGGCCCTGGCCTACGCCGGGGCCCTGAGTCACGAGCCCGTCGTGGCGACCATCGCCGGGCATCACATCTCCTACGACACGGGCCTGACGCCCGGCGGGGTCATGGCCGGGTTGTACCTGGTCGCCGTGTGCGTCCCCCTCTTCGCCTCCAGCTACCCGCACCTCGTGCTGTTCGGCCTGGCCAACGCCGTGGCCGTCGCCGTGCTGATCTGGATGTCCCAGGAGGAGCTGACGTCGCTGTGGTGCGCGTGGGCGGCGGTGACGAGCGTGGTCATCGACGGCCACCTGCGCGTGGTCCACGCCGGAGGGGCGGGTCTCTCCGACCACCGGCCCGCCGTCGATCGGGGCCGCCGGGCCGACGCCGGCCGGCACCCCTCCTGGCGCCCTTAGCCCTTCAGCGGACGAGGGGCTTGTACTTGATGCGGTGAGGTTGGTCGGCGGCGGAGCCGAGCTCCTTGTGCCGCCAGGCTTCGTAGTCGGCGAAGTTCCCCTCGAACCAGCGCACCTGGCTGTCACCCTCGAAGGCCAGCACGTGGGTGCAGATGCGGTCGAGGAACCACCGGTCGTGGCTGATGACGACGGCGCAGCCGGGGAAGGACTCGAGACCGTCCTCGAGGGCCCGGAGGGTGTCGACGTCGAGGTCGTTGGTGGGCTCGTCGAGCAGGAGCACGTTGCCGCCCCGGCGCAACATCTTGGCCAGGTGCACGCGGTTGCGCTCGCCCCCCGACGCCTTGCCCACCGGCTTCTGCTGGTCGGACCCGGTGAAGTTGAACGACGCCACGTAGGCCCGGCCGTTCACCTCTCTGGTGCCGATCTTGAAGAACTCCTGGCCCCCGGTGATCTCGCCGTAGATCGAGTTGTCCGGCTCGAGGCTGTCGCGGCTCTGGTCGACGTAGGCCAGCTCCACCGTGGGGCCGATCTTCACCGATCCACTGTCGGGCTTCTCCTGGCCGGTGAGCATCCGGAACAGGGTGGTCTTGCCGGCGCCGTTGGGACCGATCACGCCGACGATGCCCGCCGGCGGCAGCGAGAACGACAGGTCGTCGATGAGCAGCCGGTCGTCGAACGCCTTGGTGACCCCGTCCACCTCGATGACCAGGTCGCCGAGGCGGTCGCCGGGCGGGATGGCGATCTCCAGGCGCTTGGCCGCGCTCTCAGCCTCGCGGGCCTCGGCGAACAGCTTCTTGTAGGCACCGAGGCGGGCCTTGGACTTGGCGTGGCGCGCCTTGGCACCCATGCGCACCCAGTCGAGCTCGCGCTTGAGGGTCTCGCTGCGGGCGCTGTCGGCCTTCTGCTCGAGGCGGAGGCGTTCCTGCTTCTGTTCCAGCCACCCCGTGTAGTTGCCCTCGAAGGGCGTGCCCCGGCCCCGCTCCAGCTCCAGGATCCATCGGGCCACGTTGTCGAGGAAGTACCGGTCGTGGGTGATGGCCACCACGGTGCCCGGGTAGTCCTGCAGGGTCCGCTCCAGCCATGCCACCGATTCGGCGTCGAGGTGGTTGGTGGGCTCGTCGAGCAGCAGGAGGTCGGGCTTGGACAGCAGCAGGCGGCACAGCGCCACCCGCCTGCGCTCACCGCCGGAGAGCACAGCCACGTCGGCGTCACCCGGGGGCAGTCGCAGGGCGTCCATGGCGATGTCGATCTGGCGCTCGAGGTCGTTGGCCCCCTTGGCTTCGATCTCGGCTTCGAGGCGGGCCTGGTCCTCGCCGATCTTGTCGAAATCGGCATCGGGGTCGCTGTAACGCTCGAGCACCTCGTCGTACTGGCGCAGCAGATCGGCGACGGCGCCCACCGCCTCCATCACGTTGGCCTTGACGTCCTTGGTCTCGTCGAGGTGGGGCTCTTGTTCGAGCAGGCCCACGGTGAAGCCCGGCGACAGTCGTGCCTCGCCCGTGAACCCGTCGTCGACGCCGGCCATGATCCGCAGCAACGACGACTTTCCCGACCCGTTCGGCCCGATCACGCCGATCTTGGCCCCGGGGTAGAACGCCAGCGTCATGTCCTTCACCACATCCTTGTCGGGCGGGTGAAATCGACTGACGTTGCGCATGGTGAAGATGAACTGGGCGGCGTTGGCCATGACGATCGACCCTACCCGCGACCCCGAAGGGCATCTCCCTCCTCTCGCCCTGCCGCGTGACGGTGAGGGCCGGATCGACGTTGGGCAAGCCAGATCGATCTGTAATCCCGGGCCTTCGCGTCTGGTGAGGATCGAGTTCTGGGTAGTTGTCGAACTGACCCCACGTCGCAGCATCACAGCGCTCGGCG
>JBBWZS010000227.1:0-5711 GCA_039649175.1 Acidimicrobiaceae bacterium | reverse complement strand
TGGGTGTCGACGGCGATCGTGTCGGGGCCCTTCGCGAGCACCTCGGCCGGCTTCCGGGCTGGGGCGGGTACGCGCGCTGGAACGACGATTGGGCACAGCCCGACGACCATCGTCCCCCGTTTCGCCTTGTCGACCTGCTCGCCGCCCAGGTGGCCGCTACGGCAACGGCGGCCCATGGCGCCGCTGCCCCGCAGCCCCCGCAGGACCGGGATCAAATGGTCGAGAACCTCCTCGAGCGCCGGGCGGCGGCGGTGCTCGACGCTCTGGGTAGCACCTCCGACGACCCCTCCGTCACCTCTGCCGTGCGCGGCGTCCTGCAGCAGGTGCCGCCGCCGGTGCGGAAGTCGATGTGGCTCGAGGCGCAGGAGGGTAACTTCCGCGATCGTCTGCTGGGACTGTTGAGCAACCCGGACCCCGGCCCGTCGGCCGAGCGGCCGGACGTGCAAGCCGCCTTTTGTATCGACGCCCGGTCGGAGGGCCTGCGACGGCACCTGGAGGCATGCGGCCCCTACGAGACCATCGGGTTCGCCGGGTTTTTCGGCGTCGCCGTGCGCTGGCGGCCGCTGGGGTCGACGGAGAGCGAACCCCGGTGCCCGCCGCTGGTGAAGCCTGACCACGAAGTCGCCGAGCAGCCGCTCGTCCCCGATGCCGCCGTCGGCTACCTCACCGCCCAGCGGGCCACCGGCGCAGGACTCGAAGCCTTCCACGCCCCCAAAGGGAGCTTGGCCGGTCCGTTCGCTCTCGCCGAGGCGGCGGGGTACATCATCGGTCCCGTGGCCGCGGTCAGGACGCTGGCACCAAGGTTGGTGCGTCGCCTGACGGGAGTGCTGACGCGCCGAGCCGCCTCCCGGCAGACACGACCGGCTGTCGAGGCAGGACCCGACGACAGCTCCGGCCTGACGCTCGAGGAGCGGGTCTCGTTCGCCGAGAGCATCGTCCGGACCATGGGCTTGACCCGCTTCGCCCGGCTCATCGTGTTCTGTGGGCACGGCAGCCACAACGTCAACAACCCCCACGCGTCCTCCTATGACTGTGGGGCGTGCGGGGGAGCCCCCGGTGGTCCGAGCGCTCGCGTGGCAGTGGCCATCCTCAACGACCCGGGGGTCCGTTCCGGCCTCGAAGAGCGAGGCATCATGGTGCCCGACGACACCCGCTTCATTGCCGCCCAGCACGACACCGTTTCCGACGTGGTGACCGTCCTCGACCGTGAGGCCGTGCCCGACAGCCACGAACGCCTGGTCACGGCCTTCGAGCGGGACGTGGCGGTGGCTGGTGAACGGCTCGCAGGCGAGCGCGCCGGGCGCCTCCCCGGACATCCGGGAAGGGTCCGGGTCCGTGGGCACGACTGGGCGCAGGTGCGTCCCGAGTGGGGGCTCGCCAGCAATGCTGCGTTCGTCATCGGACCCCGCTCGATCACCGCCGAGCTCCACTTGGCATGTCGCGTGTTCCTGCACAATTACGATGCCGAGAGCGACGGCGACGGCAACGCCCTGGAGGCGATCCTTACTGCGCCGCTCGTCGTCGGCCAGTGGATCTCCGCTCAGTACTACTTCTCGGCGGTCGACCCCGACCAGTTCGGCGCGGGAGACAAGACGCTGCACAACCCGGTGGGCGGCATCGGCGTCGTCCTCGGCGAGGGCGGCGACCTCCAGGTCGGCCTCCCCGCGCAGGCCGTCGGCGTCGGAGAGCGTCGCGTCCATGAACCACTGCGCCTGCTCGCGGTCATCCAGGCCCCCCTCGACCGTATCGAGGCGATCATCCAGCGGAACCAGGCGCTCCAAGAGCTGTTCGGCGGCAAGTGGATGACCCTGGCCGGCCGTTCGCACGGGAACGAGAGCTGGTCCATCCGCAGCCCGAGCGGCACATGGACGCGGTGGTGTCCCGCCGACGATGGCGTGGATCACACCAACGCATCGCTGGAGGTTCGATGAGCTCACCGAGATCCGCGTGAGCCGCCCCCACTAGTTCCGCTGGATCGGCCGTCCCGGCATGCTGATCATCGAGGCCCGGCGATGCGCTGCGAACGAACGATTACCTTTGAGCACCCATGGCTATGACGTTGAGCCAGCTCCGCACGTTTCTCGCGGTGATCAAGGCGGGGTCGGTCGGGGTCGCGGCCGAGTCGCTCTTCGTCTCGCAGCCGGCCGTCTCGGCCGCAATTGCCAGTCTCGAACGGGAGTTGGGGGTGGCGCTCGTCGCCCGCCACGGCCGCGGCCTCCGCCTCACCACGGCCGGAACGGCCTTCGGCGATGACGTGCGCACCAGCCTCGGCCTCCTCGACCGGGGCTGCCGCCGCGCCCGCAGCATCGAAGACCCGGCACAGGGCACGGTTCGGCTCGTTGCCGTGGCCACGGCCGTCGAGCGGGTGCTCCTGCCCGTTGTCGCCCGCTTCCGTGAGGAGCACCCCGAAGCCGGTGTCACCATCCAGGTCGGCAACCGGACGACCGTGTGGGAGGCATTGCGCCACCACGAGGCCGACCTCGTCGTAGCCGGGCGGCCGCCGGTCGCCGTACCGGCGGACACCCTGGCCCGTGGCAAGAACCGGCTCGTCGTCATCGGTCCCGCCTCGGCGAAACCACCGACGCGCGGTGCCGATGCGGTGCACGACCTGGCCCGAAGGACCTGGCTGTTGCGCGAACCGGGATCCGGGACGCGAGCCGCAGCCGATGCCCTGCTCGCCGACCTGGGCATCGATCCGCCCACGATGATGCTCGGATCCAACGCCGCCATCGAGCAAGGCGTGGAGATGGGGCTGGGGGTGGCGTTGATCTCCCTCGAGGCCGCCGCCGAACGCCTCTCCCAGGGGTCGGTCACCGTGTGGGCGTGCCCTGGCACCCCCATCGACCGGCCTTGGCACCTGGTCTGCCACTCAGGTGAACCGCTCGGCCCGACCGCCCTCGCGCTGGTGGGATCGATGGTCGGGCCCGATGGCAGCATGATGGCGACGGCCGAGGGAAGGCGGATCGTCCCGAGCTGAGGGCTTCCTGTCAGGACTTGGCGGCAGCGACCTTGTCCTGCACCTGGCGCTTGAGCCGGGACAGGATGGCGTGCATCCCCCGCAGGCGCAGCGAGGAGATGACCTCGGCCAGGCCCATCTTCGTGTAGAAGTCGTTGGGCGTGGCCAGCACCGTCTCGGCCGGTGCCCCGTTGAGCCCGCTCCACAGGATGCCGGCGAATCCCCGGGTGGTGGGTGACTCGGCGGGGACGTCGAAGTGCAGGCTGACCCGGCCCTCGTCGTCGAGCTCGGTGAGCAGGAAGAACGGCGTCTGGCACTCGGGGACCGCCTCCATCAGGTCGCGATGGCCGGCCAGGCGCTCGGGCAGGTCGGGCACCTTGCGCGAGTACTCGAGCAGGGCCTGGGCCCGCAGCTCCTTGGGCGCTCCCGCGAACAGGTCGACGATGCGCTGCAACTCGGGGGATGTGGTGCTCACCACATCAGTATCCCACCGGTGGGAGCTCTCCAATCGTGACTACATCAGTCGGGAATCGGGCCTAGGCTGGGGCCCGAACCCGAGAACCAGGAGGTCCTCCTATGGCCGTTGCGAACGACCCTGCTCCCGAGCTGTCGCAGTACGCCCATCCCGAGTTGCTGGTGAGCACCCAGTGGCTGTCCGAGCATCTCGACGACCCCGGCCTGGTGGTGGTCGAGTCCGACGAGGACGTGTTGCTCTACGACACCGGCCACATCCCCGGAGCCATCAAGGTCGACTGGCACCTCGACCTCAACGACCCCGTCACCCGCGACTACGTCGACGGCGAGGGCTTCGCCCGGCTGTGCTCCAAGAACGGCATCAGCCGCGACGACACCGTCGTGTTCTACGGCGACAACTTCAACTGGTGGGCGGCCTACGCCCTGTGGGTCTTCACCCTCTTCAAGCACCCCAACGTGCGCCTGGTCAACGGCGGCCGCATGAAGTGGGTGTCGGAGGGCCGGCCCATGACCACCGATGTCCCCAGCCGGCCGCAGACCGACTACCCCGTCGTCGAGCGTGAGGACGCCCCCATCCGCGCCTACCGCGACGACGTCAAGGGCCACATCGGCAAGGGCCCGCTGATCGACGTCCGTTCGCCCGGCGAGTACTCCGGCGAGCTGCTGCACATGCCCGACTACCCCCAGGAGGGGGCGCTGCGCGGCGGCCACATCCCCACGGCCAAGTCCAAGCCGTGGAAGAACGCGGCCAACGACGACGGCACCTTCAAGGGCACCGACGAGCTGCGCGCCATCTACGAGAAGGAGCTGGGCCTGTCCGAGGGCGACGACGTGGTCGTCTACTGCCGCATCGGTGAGCGCTCCAGCCACACCTGGTTCGTGCTCCACCACCTGCTCGGCTACCCCACCGTCCGCAACTACGACGGATCCTGGACCGAGTGGGGCAACCTGGTGGGTGCCCCCATCGAGCGCTAGCCGGCTCTCCGAACTGTTCCGGTCAGGTTCGGGGCGCCCAGGGCGCCCCTGAACCTGACCAGAACCCCCGAGGGGAGGCAACATCGGGTGATGCGGATCCGGGTGGGGACGCTGGACGACCTGGTGGCCCGGGGCCACCTGCTGACCAAGGCCGGCGGCCACGGCGTGTGCGTGTTCTGGGACGGCGACCGGGCGTGGGCCCTCGACGACCGCTGCCCCCACCTGGGCTTCCCCCTGCACCGGGGCTCGGTGGAAGGCGGACTGGTCACGTGTCACTGGCACCACGCCCGGTTCGACCTGGCCACCGGCGGCACCCTCGACCCCTTCGCCGACGACGCCCGCGCCTTCCCTGTCGAGGTCGACGGCGGAGAGGTGTTCCTCGTGGTCTCCGGCGCCGACGGCGGTGCCGACGGGGCTCGCCGTCGCCTCCGGGAGGGGCTGGAACAGGGTCTCACCCTCGTCACGGCCAAGTCGGTGCTGGCACTGCTCGACGCCGGCGTCGACCCCACCGACATCGTGCGGGTGGGCGTGGAGTTCGGCGTGGCCAACCGGCGCGAGGGATGGGGCTCGGGGCTCACCGTGCTGGTGGCCATGGCCAACCTGCTCCCATTGCTCGACGCCCGCGACCGGCCCCTCGCCCTGGTGCACGGCCTGGCCTTCGTCTCGCGCGACACCCGGAACCACGCGCCCGCCTTCACCCTCACACCCCTGGGTACGGGCTCCCACGGGCCCGACGGGGGGCCGCCGCCGTCGCGGCTGGCGGCCTGGTACCGGCGCTTCATCGAGACCCGCTCGGGCTCGGCCGCCGAGCGGGCGCTGGTGACGGCGGTGGCCGGCGGCGCCGATGAGGCCGAGGTGGTCGACATGATGCTGGCGGCGGCCACCGACCACGTGTTCCTCGACGGTGGCCACACCCTCGACTTCACCAACAAGGCCTTCGAGGCCCTCGACCTGTTGGGTTGGGACTTGGCCGCCGACGTGCTCCCCACCCTCGTCGACCAGACCGCCGCCGCCGACCGGGCCGAGGAGGCCGGGAGCTGGCGCCATCCCCACGACCTGGTCGCCCTCGTCGCCGACACCGAGCAGCGACTGCTGGCGGCGCTGGCCGCCGGGGGAGGTGCGGGCATCGCCGACCCCGCCGGGGTCAGCGCCCTGGGCTGGAGGCTGTTGGGCGACGACCCCGTCGAGGTGACCGACGCGCTGGTGGGCGCAGCGGTGGCGGGCGCCACGCCCGAGCAACTGGGTCGTGCCCTGGCCCTGGCCGCCGCCCTGCGCATCACCCGGTTCCACACCCAGAACGACTTCG
>JBBWZS010000220.1:0-15707 GCA_039649175.1 Acidimicrobiaceae bacterium | reverse complement strand
CGGAAACATCGCCACGTTCGCCAACGCCCCGGTCACCGGGGTGGTGTGCGGGCTGATCCCGGCACTGGCCGGCCTGTTGGGCTGTCCGTAGCGATCATCGTCTTCAGCAACGAGGCGGGTCCCCTGTAGGGGCCCGCCTCGTTGTCGTTCTGCCGTCGGCGTGAGCATCTGGGGTAGAGAATGGGCCATGGCCACGCCCGTCGGACCTGCCGACCGCGACCCCAACGACCCCGACCTCTGGGATGAGTGGAACGAGGACGACGACGACCTCGTGGTGGCGGCGGGCCGGCCGGCGACACGGCTCCGGCTGATCGCCGTCGTCGTGCTGGTGGCCATGGCGGTGCTGGCGGTGCTGGCCCGCTGAGCGAGCGGCCGGCCGCTCCGGGCGCCAGCCGGCTGCTACCCTGTCGAACTGATGTTCGACTTGAGCGACCAGCACCTCAACGACCAGCAACGGGCGGCGGTCGAGCACCGGGGCTCGGCGCTGTTGGTGGTGGCCGGGGCGGGCAGCGGCAAGACCGGTGTGCTGGCCCACAGGGTCGCCGCCCTGCTGCGCAGCGATGTCGCCCCGGAACGCATCTGCCTGCTGACCTTCAGCCGCCGCGCCGCCCACGAACTGCTCTCCCGGGCCGGTCGGCTCTCTGACGCCGGGGCCGCCGGGCAGGTGTGGGGAGGCACGTTCCACGCCGTGGCCAACCGGGTGCTCCGCCTCCACGGCCGGCGGGTGGGCATCGACCCGGGCTTCAGCATCCTCGACGGCGCCGACGTCACCGAGGTGTTCGGCCTGGTCCGCCACGACCTGGGGCTCGGCCACGGCCGGGGCGGAGGCGACCACCGCCGCCGCTTTCCCCGCGCCGCCACGCTGGCCACCATCTACGACCGGGTGGCCAACACGGGCGAGTCGCTGAGCGCGGTGCTCGACCGGTGGTTCCCCTGGTGTGCCACCGACATCGACGGCATACGCGCGGTGTTCGGCGGCTATGCGGCGCGAAAGCGCGAGCGCCAGTTGCTCGACTACGACGACCTCCTCCTGTGCTGGCGCGCCATGGGCGCCATGTCCGGGCTGCTGTCGGGGCTGTTCGACCATGTGCTGGTCGACGAGTACCAGGACACCAACACCGTGCAGGCCGACATCCTGGCCGCACTGCGCCCCGACGGCACGGGCCTCACCGTCGTCGGCGACGACGCCCAGGCCATCTACGGCTTCCGGGCGGCGACGGCCGCCAACCTCGTCGACTTCCCCGGGCGCTTTCCCGGCACGACGATCGTCCGCCTCGAACAGAACTACCGCTCGACGTCGCCGATCCTCGCCGTGGCCAACGCAGTGATGGCCCAGGCCGATCCCCACCACACCCTGGCCAAGCAGCTGTGGTCGACCCGGCCGGGCGCCCGCCGGCCGATGCTGCGGACGTGCGGTGACGAGGGGGCCGAAGCCGAAGCCATCTGCGACTCGGTGCTGGCCCATCGAGACGACGGCGTGGCGCTGCACAGCCAGGCGGTGCTGTTCCGGGCGTCGCATCACGCCGACCTCCTCGAGCTGGCCCTGGCCCGGCGCAACATCCCGTACGTGAAGTACGGCGGCCTCCGCTTCCTCGAGGCCGCCCACGTCAAGGATCTCCTCGGTCTGCTCCGGGTGCTCGACAACCCCACCGACGAGCTGGCCTGGTTCCGGGTGCTGCGGTTGCTCGACGGGATCGGGGCCGCCACCGCCCGCCGGGTCATGACCGACCTGGGCCTGGGCCCGGTGAGCCCGGGCCCGGTCGGGCCGCCGGGCCGGGTCGGGCTGCCGGGGCCGGTCGCCCCCGTCGCCGATCCCGCGGTGACACCCCTGGCCCGGCTCCTGGCGGCAGCGCCCCGGGTCCCGGCATCCGCCCGGGCCGAGTTGGGGGCGCTGCGTTCGGCTCTGGCCGATTGTGCCCACGGCAGCGGCGAGCCGGCCGGTACCGGCGCTCTCGCGCCGGGCGCCCAGGTCGCCCGGCTGCGGCAGTGGCTCGACCCCGTGGTCGAGCGCGTCTACGACGCCGGCTCGGCGCGTGTGGCCGACCTGGCCCACCTCGAGGCGATCGCCGGCTCGGCGCCCTCGAGGAGCCGGTTCGTCAGCGACCTCACCCTCGACCCGCCGTCGTCGTCATCCGATCTGGCCGGTCCCCCGCACCTCGACGAGGACTGGCTCGTCCTGTCCACCATCCATTCCGCCAAGGGCGGCGAATGGGACGTCGTCCACGTGCTCCACGCCAGCGACGGGATGTTTCCCTCCGACATGGCCACCGGCGACCCCGAGGGCATCGACGAGGAGCGGCGGCTGCTCTACGTGGCCGTGACCCGGGCCCGCCACTCGCTGGAGGTCAACGCCCCGGTGCGCTACCACTTCAGCCGGCACCCACGGGCCGACGCCCACGGCTATGCCCAGGTCAGCCGCTTCCTGTCCCCGGAGGTCCGCGCCCTCATGGACGAGACCCACGCCGAAGGGCGTCCCGGCCTCGACGACGGCACCGACGCCTGGAGCGGCACACCCGAAGGTGCCGCCCTGGCGAGCGTCGATCAGCTGTTGGCCGGCCTGTGGGCCTGATCCCGACGGAAGGCGATGAGGGCACCCGCCATCAGCCACAAGTCGACAAGGGTGAGGCCCGAACGCTGGAACAGGCCGTGGGCGGGGCCGAGCAGGGTTGCGGCCAGGCATCCGGCGGCCACTCCGGCCACGCCCGCTGAGAGTGCAGCGACCCGGCAATGGCCGGTCTCGATCAGGGGTCGCAGGGCAAGCATCGGAGCGGCGACGAGGGACAGGTAGGCGACGGCGGCCAAGGCGTTGTGGACGCCGTCGGTCCTCGTCGACACCCCCAGTGGGAACAGGGCGATGCCGAGAGTGGCCACGCCGCTGACGGCGGCACCAACCCACGCCGGGCCCCGCAGGTTGCGGCGCAGGGCCACGGCATAGATCGGCACGGCCACACCGAAGCAGACGAACCCACTGGTCATGACGGCGCGCGCCGGTGCGTCGACCCGGGCCAGTTCGCTGATGGCCTCGTGCACCGACGAGTAGCCGGCGGTCAAGGCTGCCGACGTCGCCCAGGCACCGATGAACCCCGCCGGCCCCACGATGCCGGCCAGCGACATCAGCCGAGGCACACGGTCGCTCATCTGTGCTCGGGGAATGGGGTGACGCTAACGCCGTGCGGGGCCCGGGAGGCCTTCGGCGCCGAGGGGCACGGGCAGGCCTAGCCTTGCCGTCGTGTTGAGGGTGACGTTCCACGGCGTGCGGGCCTCGACACCTGCGCCCGGGCACGTGAGCCGGCACTACGGGCGCCGTACGCCCTGCGTCGCCGTCGAGGTCGAAGGGCGAGACCCGATCCTGCTCGACCTGGGGACGGGTGTGGGCCGGTGGGTCCCCTCCCTCGAACGCGGCTCCGTCCCGCTCCTGCCGTCACGGGTCCATGCCTTGGTGACGCTCGCCGACACCGGCCACCTCGGGGGGCGACCGGCGCTGGGCCCCCTCGAGGCCCATGGCACCCGCGTCGACGTCTACGGCCCCCGACCCCCCGGAGGTCGACGGGCCCGGGCGGGCCCGCATGCCCGGATGATCCCGGTGGACGACGAGGAGCTGGTGGTGGGCGACGCCAAGGTGATGGTGCGGCCCGTGCCGACCTCGCCCACCCCCGCGGGCCTCGCCAACGGCTACCGCCTGGAGTGGGAGGGCGCCAGCGTCGCCTACGTGAGCGACCACCAGGCACCGGTGCGGCTCGACACCGTCGCCCAGGACGTCCTCGAACTGGCCGAGGGCGTCGACCTGTTGATCCATGACGCCCGGCTGTCGACCGCCATGTGGGGACACCGGTCCGGCGAGGGCCGTTCGACGGTCGACTACGCCGTGTTGGTGGCGAGGGAGGCGGGGGCGCGCTGCCTGGCCCTTTTCAACCACGACCCCGATCACGACGACGACCAGATCGACCGCCTCCTGGCCGGCGCCCGGCGCCGCGCCGAGCGCCTCGGCGTCGACGAGGTCATCGCCGCCGCCGAGGGCGCCACCCGGTCCTTCGGGCCATGACCGGCCCTCTTGCAAGCGGGGACCAGGGCCCGAGCGGCCCCCTGAGCGGGGAGGAGGGCCCGGAGGTGGGTGTGGGTGTGGGAGGCATCGAGGCGGCTCGCTACCGCCAGGTCCTCGGGCACTTCGCCACCGGGGTCACGGTGGTGACGACCGCTGACGACGGCCGACCGGCGGGGCTGGCCGTGAACTCGTTCACGTCGGTGTCGCTGGCGCCGCCCCTGGTGGGCTTCTGCGTGGCACGGACATCGACCACCTGGCCCCGGATCCGCACCGCCGGCTCGTTCTGCGTGAACATCCTGGCCGAGGACCAAGAGGACCTGTGCCGGGCCTTCGCCGGCCGCAGCGCCGACAGGTTCGTCGGTGTGGGGTGGCGGCCGGCCCGGTCGGGAGCGCCGATCCTGGCGGGCGGGCTGGCCTGGCTCGACTGCACCGTCGAGGTGGAACACGACGCCGGCGACCACATCCTGGTGCTGGGCCGGGTGCGGGAGATGGGCGTGGATCACGAGGGGACCCCCCTCGTGTTCTACCGTGGTGGATATGGCCGTTTTCAACTCTGAGCCCGCCCCGGCGGCAGGACCCACGCCCGACGTCGTCGAGTCCGACAGCATCGTCGGCGTCCTCCTCGTCACCCCGATGATCTTCGGTGACGACCGGGGCCGGTTCGCGGAGACCTACCGGCGATCGTGGTTCCCCGAGGGGCGGGAGATGGTGCAGGCCAACTGCTCCGACAAGGTCGTCGGAAGTGTGGTCGGCCTCCACTACCACCTGCACCAGGCCGACTACTGGTACGTGCCCCGGGGCCGGGCCCGCGTCGTGCTCCATGACCTGCGCGAGGAGTCGCCCACCGAGGGCGCCACGCTGCAGCTCGACATCGGCGACGACCGGGAGCAGGGCGTGTACATCCCGCCGGGGGTGGCCCACGGCTTCGCCGCCCTGACCGACATGACCATCACCTACATGGTCGACCAGTACTACAGCCCCGACGACGAGTTGGGCGTGGCCTGGGACGACCCCGACGTGGGAGCCGACTGGGGCGTCAGCGAGCCGGTGCTGTCGAAGCGGGACCAGGCCAACCCCGCCCGGGCCGACCTTCCCCACGGCCTGCGCCCCCTGCTCGGCGGTCCCCGCCCGACGTAGAGGTCAGGCCCGGGCCGACGTCCAGCGGTGGACGGCATCGGCCCCGACCAGACGGAGCTGCACCTTCCCCTCGGCGTCAGCCAACACGACGGTGGGCGCGCTCCGGATGCGGAAAGCGTCGGCCAGGAGCGGTTCTCGGCTGGCGTCGACCCGAACCACCCGGGCGTCGGGGTCGGCCTCCCGCAGGCTCACCTCGACGGGTCCACAGGACGCGCAGTACGGCGTGGTGAAGACCACCCACGTGCGTTCGGCGCCATGGCGGAGGGAGGCGGGGACCAGGGGATGGTGGGGCTCGTCGGCGATCACCCCCGCCCGCCACGCCCGGTAGAGACGGGTCACGAGCAGCACGCCGAAGCCCAGCACGACGACGACACCGAAGCGCAGCACGATCATCCCGGCGTGGCCTGCCTCGGGCCGGGCCCGGCGGGATGGGGCACCGAGACCCCTCGTAGGCGGGCCGTCACCAGGTAGATCTCGCAGCCGACGCAGATGCCGGTACCGGCCGCCAGACCGGCCAGCACGGCCACGGCGAGGGCCAGGAACCACCCG
Source organism: Acidimicrobiaceae bacterium (assembly GCA_039649175.1). Taxonomy (GTDB): domain Bacteria; phylum Actinomycetota; class Acidimicrobiia; order Acidimicrobiales; family AC-14; genus DATAQC01. The sequence goes on along the minus strand of JBBWZS010000220.1, from coordinate 9,979 downwards.
ATGTCGATCTGGTCGGCGACGAAAGCGACGGTGGATGCGCCCAGGACCACGGCGCCGAAACCGGCGGCGAAGCGGGGCGGACGGGGGTCTTCGAGCTCGCCAGGGGGAGCCAGGCGGGGCTTGATGACGGTGGCGTACAGGGCCAGGAACGGACCGAAGCGGGGCCCGAGGAGGGCCCCGGCCAGCAGGACGGTGGCCAGGGCGGGCACCACCCAGGGCCAGTTGGCCACGAAGGCCACCAGGAGCAGGCCGGAGATGACCGCCTGGTTGAACCGGGGGCCTCGCGGGTCGATGGGCCGTGGGGCGCCGGCGATGCGGGTGGGTGAGGTCGCGGGCACCGAGCTGGCCGGTTGGCCGGAGCCGGCGGAAGGAGAAGCGGCCATGACGCCAGTATAAACCCGACCGGATCGGTCGGCATTCCGGTCGTCGTAGCCTGGGGTCATGTTGCGTCGGCTGTCGGGGCGCGTCGCGTTCGTCACGGTGGGGGAGGGAACCGGCGAGGTTGCCCGGGCCCGAGCATTGGGCCGGGCGCTGGTCGCCGAGGGGGCATCGGTCGTGCTGGTCTCCCCCGACGCCGGCATCGGCGGACGCCTGGCCGCCGAGCTGGGCGCCGGGGCCGTCTTCTGCTCGAGCGATGACGTCGGCGCCGATGTCGACGCCCTGGTCGAACTGGCCGCCGATCTCACCCGCCAGGCCTGATACCGGGTTGCCCTGGGCTGGCGCGGGCGGCGGGCTCCCGTACTGTGTGGGGCCGTGAAGCCCGTCATCGGCATCTCCGCGTACCCCCGGGTGGTGGAGACGAGCGTCGGGCCCACCCTGCTGCACACCGCGTCGCGCTTCTACGTCGAAGGCGTGGAGCGGGCCGGTGGCGTCGCCGTCGTCTTGCCCGTGATGTCGCCTGACGACGTCGACGACGTCCTCGTCGCCGTCCAGGGCGTGCTGCTCACCGGGGGAGGCGACGTCCAACCGGCGCGCTACGGGGCCCAGCCGGTGGCCGAGACCGACGGGGTCGATCCCGCCCGTGACGACTTCGACATCCGCCTCCTGGAGCTGGCCATCGCCTCCGACCTGCCCGTGCTGGCCACCTGCCGGGGCATGCAGGTGGTGAACGTGGCCCTCGGAGGATCGCTCATCCAGCACGTGCCCGCCGTCACCGGTCAGGTCCACTGCCACCACGAGCGTTGGCGCGAGGGTGTGCACCGCGTGAAGATCGAGCCCGACAGCCACCTGGCCGCCGCCCTGGGCGCCACCGAGGTCGACGTCAACTCCATCCACCATCAGGCCGTCGACCAGGCCGCCCCTGGCACACGAGCGGTGGCATGGGCCGCCGACGACACCATCGAAGCCATCGAGTTGCCGGGCAGCCCCCACGTCGTAGCCGTGCAGTGGCACCCGGAGCTGCTGGAGGACCGCCCCGAGCAACAGGGCCTGTTCCGGCAGCTCGTCGACCAGGCGCGCACTCGGGCGCGCCGGCTTGGTTCGTCGTCAGGCGACCGTGGGTAGGTCGTCGGCGGACGAGCTCCCCGGCCGCGCGGTCCCGGAGCCGCAGGAGGTCCGGCTTTGAACACTCTGACACTGCTCCTCCTCATCCTGGTGGTCCTGGTGGTGGCCTTCACCGCCTTCGCGGTGATCCAGCGCAAGCGCCGGGCAGGCGGCGTCATCGCAGCCAAGCCCCGCCGGGGTCGGCGAGGGGGATGAGCGAGGACCGCGATCCGGGTTCGCGGCTGTTGCTGCGGGCCACCGAGCTGGCTGGGCTGCCAGTGGTGAGCATCGCCGAGGGCGAGGCGCTGGCCGAGGTGAAAGACGTCGTCTACAACCCCGACCAGGGACATCTGCTGGGCTTCACCCTCAACAAGCGGGGCTTCCTGCGGGGGCCGATGAAGGCGGTGTTGCCCATGTCGGGGGTGGCAGGCATCGGCCGCGACGCGGTGATGGTCACCGGCGCCGACGCGTGCGAGGAAAAGGGCGGGTTGGCCGCTGAGGCCCAGTCGTCGGCGGGCCGCAACGTGGTGGGCAACGACGTCCTCACCGACACCGGCCACCGCCTGGGCAAGGTCACCGACATCATCGTGGCCGCCGACAGCGGCGAGGTCCTGGGCTACGAGCTGGAGGGCGACCCCAAGCTGCAGGGTCACACCGGCAGGCCGCTGTTCCTCCCCATCCCCGCCGCCCTGGCGGTGTCGGGAACGGCACTGATGGTGCCGGCCGCCGCCGAGCCGTTCATCCGCGACGACCTGTCGGGGTTCGGTGCGGCGGTGGAGGAGTTCCGCGCCCAGCTGCCCGGAGGCGCCTCGTGATGCGCCTGCGCGACGCCATGGGCACCTCGGTGGTGGCCCGCGACACGGCCGAGACCGTGGGCCAGGTCCAAGGCGCGGTCGTCGACGTCGCCTCCCGGCAGATCGTCGCCCTCCAGGTGGGCAAGGGCCACAAGGCCCGCCTGGCCGACTGGGCCTCGATCACCGGCGTGGGGCCCGACGCCGCCGTGGTGGAAGGCGAGGCCAGCCTGCGACCGGCCCACGGCGAGCGGGAGGAGCGGTCGGTCAAGGGTGACATCGCCCTGCTCGGCGGCCGGGTCCTCACCGACCGCGGCGACCTGCTCGGCTCCCTCGACGACATCGAGTTCGACGAGCAGACCGGCCGCATCGACACCCTCGTGTGCGCAGCTGCGTCCATTCCCGCCGGCCGCCTGCTCGCCGTCGGGGGCTACGCCGTCGTGGTGGCCACCGAGGACTCCTCCGGCGGCGCCCAGGCGTCCGACGACGGGGAGCGTGCCGCCGGCGGTTGACCTGTCGCCGGTGACGGCCCCGGCGGTAGAGTCTCAGCCGGTCGTCGCCCGACCGCCGCCGGCGACTGTCACACCGACGACACACCGGTGAGGAGCCACGAAGGGTGCAACCCAGCGAGACGGTGGTGGCCGACGGCGGCCGCGGCACCCAGCGGGTGTGGTTCGCCCAGGCGCTGCGGGGGCTGGCCTGTCTCATCGTGGTGGTGGAGCACCTCGGCCACGACTACTTCGCCACCCCCGGAGTCGTGTCCCTCCTGGCGTTCACCCCTCCCGACAAGCGTCTGGTCATCCCCTCGCCGGCCCTCCAGACGTCGGTGTTCGGGTGGCTCGACAAGGTGCACCTTTGGCCGGGGGCGTTCGGGGTGGCGCTGTTCTTCCTCATCAGCGGGTTCGTGATCCCGTTCTCCCTGGAGCGCAACACCATCGGTGGGTTCTTCATCCGCCGGTTCTTCCGCCTCTATCCCACGCTGTGGACCGCAATCGGGATCACCCTGGCGGTGCTGGCCGTGCAGGCCTGGTTCCTCGGCGCCGCCTTCCCGTACCACGGCGACACCATCGCCTCGAGTGGTGGCCTGGTCGGGGTGTACCTGGGCAAGGCGTGGGTCGACCCGGTGTACTGGACCCTCGCCATCGAGGAGATCTTCTACGCCATCGCCGCCCTGTGCGCATGGCGGGGCGTGCTGCACCGCCGGGCCACGGTGGTGCTGGTGGCCGCCGCCCTGACCACCGTCTGCGTGACCGTCGGCCCGCCCGACCCCACCACCTCGGTGCCCCCCCTCTGGTACCTGCGTACCCACCTGGCCCGCAACTCCGGCTTCGTCGTGTTCATCCTCATCGGGCTGGTGTTCCACGAGCACTACCGGGGCACGTGGCGCACGGGGTCGTCGCTGGCGACGGGGGCAGGCCTCATCGGGCTGTTCACGATCTGCCTCTACAACGGGCCGTTCCCGGGCAACCAGGCGGCGATCTTCCTGGTCTCGACCATGTCGGCCCTGGTGGTGTTCACGCTGCTCTACATGGTGCGCGACCTGGTTCCCTACCTGCGCCCCCTCGACTGGCTGGCCGACGTGAGCTACCCGCTCTACCTGGTCCACACGATTATCGGGTGGATCCTCATGCGCGTGTTCTTCCGGTACTTCGCCAGCTACGCGGTGGTGGTGCCCCTCACCATGGCCATCGTGATCGCCCTGGCGGCGGTCGTCCACCGCTACGTCGAGGTGCCCACCAACCGCCTGGGCCGCCGCCTCGGCTCCCGCCGGCCCCCGACCCCGGATCCGCGGCGCGACGAAGTCGCGGTTCCCGGATGATCCAGGCGGGGAGACTTGTTACTATCTACGTAGGAGAAATTCCGCTTCGCCTGCGTTCTTCAACCCCGGTGTTCTTCGACCCCGAGTACTTCGACCCCATGGAGCTGGTGCCCTGATGGCTACCACAGCACTTGACCTCGACCGCTACCAGCTGGGGTGGATCGATCCTCAGGAGGACTACATCTTCAAGCCCAAGAAGGGCTTGAACGCCGACATCGTCGAGGAGATGTCGTGGATGAAGGGCGAGCCCGACTGGATGCGCCAGATGCGCCTGCGCGCCCTGCGCCTCTTCGAGCGCAAGCCCATGGCGCCGTGGTTCGCGGTGAACATGCCCCAGCTCGACTTCCAGGACATCTTCTATTACATCAAGCCCATCGACAAGCAGGTCGACGCCTGGGACCAGCTGCCCGAGTCGGTGAAGGCCACCTACGAGAAGCTGGGCATCCCCGAGGCCGAGCGCAAGTACCTGGCCGGCGTCACCGCCCAGTACGAGTCCGAGGTGGTCTACCACCGCAACCACGACGACCTCGAGGCCCAGGGCGTCATCTTCTGCGACATGGACACCGCGCTGCGTGAGTACCCCGAGCTGGTCAAGGAGTACTTCGGGTCGGTCATCCCCCCGGGCGACAACAAGTTCGCCGCCCTCAACTCGGCCGTGTGGTCGGGCGGCTCGTTCATCTACGTCCCGCCCGGCGTCGAGGTGGAGATGCCCCTGCAGGCCTACTTCCGCATCAACGCCGAGAACATGGGCCAGTTCGAGCGCACCCTGATCATCGCCGACGAGGGCTCCACCATCCACTACATCGAGGGGTGCTCGGCCCCGGTGTACTCCTCGGACTCCCTGCACTCGGCCGTGGTCGAGCTGGTCGCCAAGCCCAGCGCCCACATCACCTACACCACCATCCAGAACTGGTCGACCAACGTCTACAACCTGGTCACCAAGCGGGCCCGGGCCGAGGCCGAGTCGAGGGTCGAGTGGATCGACGGCAACATCGGCAGCCGCCTCACCATGAAGTACCCCTCGGTCTACCTGGTCGGGCCCAAGGCGTCGGGCGAGGTGCTGTCGGTGGCCTACGCCGGCGCCGGCATGCACCAGGACGCCGGGGCCAAGATGGTCCACGCCGCTCCCGAGACGACCTCCACCATCGTCTCCAAGTCGATCTGCAAGGACGGCGGGCGTACGTCCTACCGGGGCCTGGTCAAGGTCGAGGAAGGGGCCTACGGGGTCAAGAGCCACGTCCGCTGCGACGCCCTCATCCTCGACCCCGACAGCCGCTCCGACACCTACCCCTACATGGAGATCAACGAGCAGGACGCCCGCATCGGCCACGAGGCCACGGTGTCCAAGGTCGGTGACGACCAGCTCTTCTACCTGATGAGCCGGGGGCTGTCCGAGCAGCAGGCCATGTCCATGATCGTCAACGGGTTCATCGAGCCCGTCACCCGCACCCTGCCCATGGAGTACGCGGTCGAGTGGTCCCGCCTCATCGAGCTCAACATGGAGGGCTCAGTCGGCTGAGCCTCCGGCGACATGGAGGGCTCAGTCGGCTGAGCCTCCGGGCTGACCCAATGTAAGTGCCACCCGGTGGGATGATTCCCGGGTGGCCGAACCTGTAGGCGTACTGGAACAGCCGGGGCCGGGCTCCGAGCCCGCGGGAGCCCGGCGGCGACGGTGGCCCCTCGGGCGAAGGGCGACGCTGGTGGTCGCCGGCGTGATCGTCGTCGCCCTCGTCGCCACGTTGGTCATCGTCGTCCGCCAGGGCAGCGGCACCGCCGCCGGCATCCCCGCGTCGCCCCGGATCGGCCCGGCCCGCGACGTCTACGACGGCGACTTGGGCGACCCCTTCGTCCTGCCTGTCATCGCCCCCGGCCAGGCGACCCGCTTCGTGGCCTTCGGCACCGGTGACTGGCCCGCCCGGGTACCCACGGCCAGCTCCTCGGACTCGGTCACCTGGCAGCAGGGCTCCGACGCCCTGCCGCAGCTGCCGGCCTGGGCCGCCCCCGACCCCAAGAACTCGTTCAGCTGGGCACCCGCCGCCCTCGACACCGGCCACGGCTTCGTGCTGTACGTCAGCCTGCCCGACGCCCGCAGCGGCCAGGAGTGCATCGGCGCCGCCACCTCGGCCGTCGCCCAGGGCCCCTATACCGGCGCCGGCGACGGGCCGCTCATCTGCCAGCACGAGCTGGGTGGGTCGATCGACCCGGCCATCGTGCGCGACAAGGCGGGCAAGCTGCACATGCTCTGGAAGAACGACGGGAACGCCCTCAACCTCCCGTCGAGCATCTGGGAACAGGCCCTGAGCGACGACGGTCTCGGGGTCTCCGGGCCCATCCACCGCCTCCTCACCTCCAACGAGGCGTGGCAGGGCGGCATCATCGAGGAGCCGGCGGTGATCCCCGCGGCCAAGGGCGGCTGGTGGTTGTTCTACTCGGGCAACTTCTTCGACAAGCCCGAGTACGCCACCGGCGTGGCCTGGTGCCCCCAGCTCAGCGGGCCGTGCACCGAGACCGGCCCCGCCCCGGTGCTGACCACCGCCGACCTGAAGGACCAACCCCGCCAGTCCGCCCCCGGCGGCCTGGAGACCTTTCAGGACGGCAAGGGCGGCCTGTGGGCAGTGTTCGACACCTGGAACCGCCCTACGCGCAACGGCCGGTTCTACTGCTGCCGCTCCCTGCAGCTGGCGCCCATCCTGTCGTCCTGAGCCCTCCCCGTCGTTCCGGGGCGCGAGACGCGCCGGCCATGCGCGCGTTCCGCGCCCGGGAAGGCCGGGCGGAGGGCGGAGCTACTTGCCCAACTCGGGTTCGGGGCTGGAGCCGGGCTGGCGGGCCTCGGCCACCGCCGCCCACAGGTCGGTGGCGCTGGGGGGCCCGACGAACGAGGCCCGTACGACGCCCTCGGCGTCGGCCACCACGACGGTGGGCACGGCCTCGACGTGGTAGCGACGGTGCAGGTCGGGATGGGCCTTGATCTCCACCTCCTCCACCGCCACCGCCCCGCTGTCGAGGGCCTGGGCCTTCTCCACGACCTGCATGCACGAGTCGCAGGTGGCCGAGGTGAACAGGGCCACCAGCCAGGGAGCGTCGGGGCGGGCGAAGTCGTGGCGGTCGAGCTGGGTGGGCACCGCCCAGGTGGGCTGGGTGGGGGCCTCGGGGCGCCGTCGCTCGGCCAGCACGGCCACGACGGCGGCGATGACCACGACCACCCCGGCCAGCAGGAACCGTTCCACGCCTCGTCCCCGTCCTCGTCCTAGTTCCGGAGGGGGATGGCCATGGTCATGGTGGTGCCGATGCCCTTCAGCCGGTTGAGGGTGCGCTCGACGACGACAGGCCCGGAGGCGGTGACGAGCACCGGGGTGGCGCCCAGGGTCACGCTGTCACCCAGACGGACTGCCCGGCGCCCGCCCGGCGCCACCTCCAGGTTGGTCAGTGCGTCGTTGGTGACCCGGGTGCCGTTGTTCAGCACCGTCAGCGTGACGCGAGCGATGGTGGGGCCGGGGTTCTGCACCACTACATACTCCTCGACGGTGTCGTCGGACTCCCCGGCGGCGAGCATCCAGCGGCGGGCGGCCACCTGGACGCCGGGCGTGCGGGCCACGCCCGAGCGCTTGCCGGCGATGGCGACGTCGACCGTGCGCTCGACCACCACCCCCACCCCGTTGAGCGACCGCACGGTGGCGGCATGGGGGACGCCTTTGGGGATGCGGGCCTCATCGTTGGCCGTGACCGTCACCCTGGCCTCGGCGGGCACGGTGAGGACGAACGGCTCGGCCTGACCCTGCTCGAGGGCCAGGGCGACCTCCACCCGGGCCTCCTTCTGAGACGGGTTGAACACCTGGTAGCGCTCGGTGATGCCGTCGGCCACCAGGCCGTCGGGGAGGTACCAGAGCGTGCCCGTCGACGCCGACCCCAGGGCCACGGCGATGCCCTTGCGCCCGGCGGTGCCGTCGAAGGTCTGCAGGCGGGAGACCACCAGGCGGCCCGCCCGGGTGGTGATGGAGGCCGTCACCTGCTCGCGCCGCTGGGCGAAGTCGCCCACGGGCACGACCGCGGTGGACCCGCCCTGGACGGCCAGCCCGGTGAGGGCTTGGGGCGTGACCCGTCCGTCCTCGGTGCCGAAGGCGAGGTCGACGACGGCGTCGTCGGGGAAGGGGTTGAACAGGAACAGGGTCTCGGTGGCGTCTTTGGTGGTGACCCCGTCGGCGAAGTACCACTGCGACGAAGCCGTGGATGCGCACGGGGCGACGGTGTCGCCGAAGGGGCCGGAGTCCGACAGCTCGACCACCGCGTCGCCGCCGTCGAGCTCGACCAGGGCCGAGGCGTACACCGCCGACGCGGCGTCGGCCAGGTGAACGGTCTGGCGGCTGTCGGGGCCCACCTGGATGGGCACCGCCTTGGGCGCCGCCTGGTACGGGAAGACGGTGACGATGCCGTTCAGAGCCCGGGAGGAGGGGTTGGCCACGACCACGGTGCCGTCGGCGCCGCCGTCTTTGACTGCGGTGGCGCCGGTGCAGTACCAGGCCGACGACGCCGCCTTGGCCGCCGCCGCCATGGGGACGGCAGGGACGCCGCCGCTGGGCGCCGCCGGGCGGGCCCGGCGGTCGAGCAGTCCTCCGGCCACGAGCAACACGGCGATGAGAGCCAGTGCCGGCCCCCGTCGGGCGCCGTTCACGGGAGATCACCGTCGACCACCGGCCCGGGTGGGCCGGGCGGCGGAGCGGGGGTGGGGGCGCCCACCGGGGCGACCGGAGGCACCGGAGCCATCGGCGACACCGGAGCAACCGGCGTCAGCGGGCCAACCGGGCTCGCCGGGCCGGCCGGCGCACGAGGGGCCAGTCGGCGGCGGAGGCGGATCAGGACCTGCAGGGCGCCCAGCCACAGGGCGATGCCCAGAGCCACCAGCGCGTAGCGAAACGGGGGAGTGCGGTAGTGGAGGACGCCGTGGCCGGCACCCGTGACCTGGTAGGCGTTGGCCACCCCGAACGCAGGCGTGCGAGGTGAGGCCTTGCCGGCCACCGAGAGCTGCCAGCCCGGTGACGGCGCCTCGGAGACGAGGACCTGCCCACCCGACGGCAGGTTCCCGGCGAACTGGACCGGGCCCCGACCGGGCAGCACCGGTCTGCCGCCCGAAAGGTCGGCGCCCGAGTCGAGGGACGAGGGCGGGTCGACAGGGACCTTGGCAGCGACGGTGGACGCCCGAGCCGGTCCCCACGCGGTGTTCTCGTACACGATGGCCGCGGGGTCCGACGGCAGCAGGCGGAGATCGAGCTGGGAGGCCAGGCCCCGGGTGAGGGCGGCGGGCGGGGGACGTTGGGGGCCTCCGGCGTCGCCGGCCGCCAGCTGGCGGGGCAGGACCAGGTAGCGCACGGCCATCGGAGCCAGGAGGCGCCCCAGCCGCGACGTGTCACCCCGCTCGGCCTGCCCGATGGCGGCGACGATCGTGCGGGTGGCATCGGACGCGGGGCCGGGCAGGTTGTCGGTACCCACCGGGGTGCCGTCACGGGAGGTGGCGTAGGCCATCCCGCCGCCCATGCCCCAGCTCCCCAGCGGCAGGACCTCGGGGTCACCCAGCCACAGCATCCGGAACGATCCCTCGGCCGGCTTCTGGGCGGTGTAGGCCAGCGACTGGCTGAGGGGGATGGCCGGGAGACCCCAACGCCCGTCGCGGGCCCCGGTCACGATGGGCAGGGTGGCCAAGACGACGGCCGCGCCGGCCACCGCCGATGCGATCTGGCGCCACCCGAACCGGTACCCGGAGAGGTCGAACTCGAAGGCGGAGGCGCCGAGGGCGGCGGCGGCGGCCAGGGCTACTGCCGCGGGGGCCAGGAGCACGTCGGGTGACTGCGGGTGGATCGGGAACCAGGGCCGCCCCCCCCCCCCCCCCCCCCCC
>JBBWZS010000209.1:0-4849 GCA_039649175.1 Acidimicrobiaceae bacterium | reverse complement strand
CGAATCGCCCTCGGGCAACCCGGCCGAGGGCCTGCGCCGGGCGCTGGCCTACTACGACGTGGCCGCGGCGATCTTCGACCCCCGCTTCGAGCCGGTCCATCACGCCCGGGTGCTGAACGCGGCGGGGGCCGCCCACCGGGCGCTCAACAACCGTCAGAAGGCAGCCGAGCTGTTCGAGAAGGCGGTGACCCTGTTCGGTGACGGCGGCACCGACAACGAGCGGGCCGCGGCCTACAACAACCTCGGCCTGACCCGCACCGAGCTGGGCCAGCCCGCCGCCGGCGTCGAGGCCTTCGACTCGGCCATCGCCCTCTTCGACGCGTACACCCCCGAGGGCAAGCGAGGGGTGATCTCCACCCTGCACAACCGGGGCCAGGCCCACGCCGCCATGGGCACCGAGGAGGGTCTGGAGGCGGCCCTCGCCGACTTCGAAGAGGCCCGGGGCATGATCGACCCCGACGAGAACCCCCTCCACTACGGCATGGTCGAGCACAGCGTGGGGGTGACGTGCTCGGCGCTGGCCCGGGGCGGGGAGGAGGGTCGCGTCGCCTTCCTCCAGGAGGCGGTCCGGGCGTTCAACAACTCCCTGACCGTGTTCACCCGCACCGCCTTCCCGTACTACTTCGCCCTGGCCAAGTACAACCTGGGCCAGGCGTTCCTCTCCATGGGCGGCACCGCCAACCTCCGCCGGGCCCTGTCGTGCTTCGAGGACTCCCTCGCCGTCTTCGACACCCGCCTCCACGCCGACGCCTGGAAGCAGACCTACGCCAGCCTCGAGTGGGTCGAGAAGGAACTGGCTCCCCGGGCGCCGGGCATGACCCGGATCGGCCACTTCGCCGCCCTGCTCGCGGTGGCCGCCGCCGAGGAGCGCACCCTGCTGGTGCGCGAGCGCATGTTCCGCCTGCTGGCCCAGCCCGAGCGGGTGGCGATGGGCTCGGTCGCCGAGCTGACCCGTGCCGTCGGTCTCCTGGGGTACGACGACGCCCGCAAGGTGTACGAAGCCATGATGAAGCTGATCATCGAGCTGCCCCAGGACAGCCAGCGGCTGGCGCTGCGGGCCATCATCGAGGGCCACCGGGGCATCGAGGACGAGGAGGCCCGCACCGACGCCGACCGGGCCGTCGACCAGGCCGTCGGCGACGCCCTGGGTGGGCCCCAGCGGGTGTCCGTCCGCGACTACATGGCCTCCGAGGGCTGGGAGCGCCCATGACCGCCCAGGGAGACGGTGCCGCCGCCACCCCGCTCGACGCGGCCCGGGCCTTCATCGAAGGCGTGGTCTGGGGCGAGCACCGCAAGGTCTGGGACCTCATGGGCCTGGAGGCCAGGACGACGGTGCTGAAGGTGGCGACCAACCGCGGCATGGACGAGGCCCTGGTCGCCCGCCTGCGGGACGGGACGGCCGGCGACGCCGAGCGTGACGAGTTCCTCGCCGACCTGGTGAACGGCCTGCGCGCCGACCTGGCCGGCAACGACCTCGACGCCCTCCAGTACGAGGAGGATCCCGAGCCGCTCGAGCCGGGCCGGGCGCGGGTGGTCATCTCCGTGCCGGTGGCCGTGGGCTTCGGAGGTAACCTGCCCATCGGGTCGGTGGAGTTGGCAACGGAGGCGTCGACGATCGGGGAGCCCCAGTGGCGCATCGAACGGCTGGTACCGCAGGTCACCAAATGACGGTGCGTGCCGAGCGGCACGCCGATGTGGCCGTGACCCGATGAGCTCGACGTCGGGCTTTCCCGGCCTCGAGACCGAGACCGTCGAGCGCTTCGGGCGACCGATGCGCCGGTTCGCGGTGGCGGTGACGGCCGAGGCCATGGCCCTGGCGTGGGCCAACCAGGAGGAGGCCCCCCAGGGGGCCACCGTGGTGGTCGACCACGAGATCCGGCCCAGCGGGCTGCACGGGCGGATCTGGAACGTGCCCCAGACCGACACCCTGGCCTGCTCCATCGTGTTGCGCCCGACCGTGTCGGTCGAGGAGGCGGACAGCGCCTGGCTGGCGGCGGCGTCGGCGGCGGCGGCGGGCGCCCAGGCGGTGAGCGGCGTGGACCTGGCCACCTGGTGGCCCGACGCCGTCGTGGTGGCCGCCACCCAGGCCCAGGTGGCCGCGGTGCGGGCCGAGGTGCAGTTGGGCCCGGGCCGGGTCAAGTCGGTGGTGATCACCCTCCGCTTCGACCTCGCCGGCCTCGGGCTCGACGCCTCCCGCAAGGACGACCTGCTCGAAGCGGTGGTCGGCGCCGTCGACCAGGCCTGTGAACGCCTCTCGGAGGGCGCCACCGCGGTGGCGGCGGACTACGACGGGCGGTGCGCCCTCCTGGGCCACCGCGTGCGCATCAGGTTGCTGCCCAAGGGCGAGACGCGAGGAACGGCCCGGCGTGTGGACCGGGCCGCCCGTCTCGAGTTGGAATCGCCGTCCGGCCTGGTCGAGAAGATCGGTGTCGACCAGGTGGGCGACCTGAAGCTCGTCTGAGGGTTAGTACTCCACGACCTTGGTGGTGGAACCGATCCCGATCTTGCGCTCGTCGGCGGCCAGCGGGTAGCGGGTGTCGCCGTCGCGGGCGATGCGGCGCATGGCGATGTCGAACTCGGTGCCCTTCAGGCGGCTGTTGTCCTGCCGGGCCACGCGGGCGAGGGCCGACTCCAGGTCAGGGGAGTACGGGGGGACGGTGTTGGTGGGCTCGTGCAGGTCACCGGGCTCCATGTGGATCTCGTTGGCGCCCGAGTAGTCGCGGACAGCTCCCATCGGCGAACTCCTTCTCGTACGGTTGTTTCCTGCTGGAAATCATAGCTGTGGGAAGATGTCCGGAACAGACAGCGCGTGAGGAGGACTCATGAAGCTCGGGATCGTGGGCAAGGGCGGCGTGGGCAAGACGACCCTGTCGGCCCTGCTGGCCCAGGCCTATGCGGCGAGGGGCCAGCGGGTGCTGGCCATCGACACCGACTCCAATCCGAACCTTGCCCACAGCCTCGGGCTGAACACCGACCAGGCCGACGGGATCCCGTTGCTGCCCCGGTCCGTGGTGGTCGGCAACGGCGACGGCGCCATGACGCCCCACGAGCTGGTCAACACCTACGGGGCGGTGACCCCGTCGCAGGTGACGCTGCTGCACGCCATGCGCATCACCCAGGCGGGGGCGGGCTGAACGTGCGGTAGCCACGCTGCCGTGCGCAGCATCCTGGGAGCGGCCATCGACGAGGAGGCCGACGTCACCCTGGTCGACATGGAAGCCGGCCTCGAGCACCTCAGCCGGTCGGGCGGCACCCTCGCCTACGCCGACGTGCTGCTCGTCATCATGGAGCCGAGCCGCAAGTCCATCCTCACCGCCGGGCGCACCATCGTCCTGGCCGAGGAGCTCGGCATCCCGAGGGTCTACGGCGTGGGGAACAAGGCCCAGGAGGGCGACGACGAGTTCTTCGCCGAGGTGTGCGCGGAGTACAACGTGCCCCTGGCCGGCATCGTCCCCGCCGACGCCGACGTGGCCGAGGCCGACCGCCAGGGCACGTTGCTGCAACCGGGGCAGGGCGAGCCGGTGCGGGCCGCGGTCGTGCGCATCGTCGACTTCGTCGACCACGCCCTCATGGGGGTCAGCGGAGCGCACTGACCGGGCCTTCCCGGATCTCGCGCTAGAGGGTCTTTCCATCTATAGGTTCACGACATACAATGACGCCGACAGTTCGGCTCCAGGAGGTTTTCGTCGTGGTCCTGTGGTGGCTCGGCAACATCGTTCTCATCTTCGTGGTCGCACCCGTGTGCCTGCTCTTCCTCAACCGGGTGCTCCGCCCGGCCAAGGAGATCTACGCCTACGCCGACGACGTGCTCGACCATGGCGTCAAGCTGACCGGCACCCTGGACTCCGTGCCGAAGCTGTTCACGACCCGTGACCTCAGCGCCGCGGCCCGCCAGTCGGCCAGCCGCTACGGCGCCGCCCTGCAGCGGATCCTCTAGACGATGGCGCCGGCGTGCCGGCGCCATCCCCAGTCACGCATCAGTCCGTCCAGTCGTCCAGCCGTCCGAACCGGGACCGTCCGGGTACCTAGACCACAAGTGAGGAAATCATGGGTCCTGCAACCGTCGTCACGCTGATCGGAGTGGCGATCATCGTCGCTGCGATCGCCCTCTACCTGATCAACATCTCGCTGATCCTGAACCACGTGAGCTTCACCGTGGGCACGGTCATCATCGGCGTCAAGGCCATCGCCCAGGCGTGTGAGCCGCTCGCCCCGGTGATCCGGGACATCAAGAACAACATCACCGCCATCGACGAGGACCTCGAGGCCCTGGTCACCGGCGGCGAGCCGCGGGCCAAGAAGCCGTCCCACAGCCTCTCCGGCGCGGGCCGCATGCTGCCGGGTACCCGCGGCTGGTAGGTCCCGCCTTCCTCCCGGTCTGACCACAGGACCCCCGCCGGCTCCGGCGGGGGTCCTGTCGCGTCCGGGCGGCCACGAAAAGTGGCGAAATCGGCAACGGAGAGCGGCAGATGCCTATTGCACCCGCAGGTGGTGGGCAATACAGTGCCGACCACATCCAGTGGTATCCGCCTGGCCCGACCCAGCCGTCGCCGCAGTTCACGTCGTCGCAGCCGTTGCTGCCCGGGCCCGGCCCAACCTATCCAGGGGGAAAGTATGACCAATCGGTGGAGGTCGGCTGACAGCCGCCTTCAAGGCCGGTCCGCAGGAGAACGGGGCCAAGCCACGTTCTCGCTGCTCATCGTGGTGGTGGTCGTCGCCGTAGCGGTGATCCTGCTCCAGCGCACGGCGTGGCACGCCGAGCACATCAACGACAAGGCCGGCGTCATCGCCCAGAGCGGTGGTGGCATCAACACCGCCACCCAGGCGGTGCTCAAGCTGGGCCGCACCA
>JBBWZS010000140.1:0-12060 GCA_039649175.1 Acidimicrobiaceae bacterium | reverse complement strand
GCGGTCCGCGCCCGAGAACGTCGATGGGACGGATGGGGACGCCCGCTTGACCACCCCGCCGGGCGCGGTCAGGCTGCCTCATCGTGCCCGGCCCCGGATCTGACGACGCCCTGCGCGTCGCCCTGCTCTCCTACCGGGGCAACCCCTACTCGGGAGGCCAGGGCGTCTACGTCCGGCACCTGAGCCGGGAGCTGGTGGCCCTCGGCCACCGGGTCGAGGTGTGGAGCGGCCCGCCCTACCCGCCGCTCGACCCCGGCGTCCCCCTGGTGCAGGTCCCCAGCCTCGACCTCTACCGCTCGCCCGACCCGTTCCGCACGCCGGCGCTCGGCGAGTTCCGCGACATCCTCGACGTGGCCGAGTTCGCCCTCATGTGCAGCGCCGGGTTCCCCGAGCCCCTCACCTTCAGCCTGCGGGCGTGGCGGGCCCTGCGCCGGCGGCGGGGGGACTTCGACCTGGTGCACGACAACCAGTGCCTGGGCTACGGCATCCTCGGCATCGACCGCGACGTGGCTCCGGTCGTGGCCACCCTGCACCACCCCATCACCGTCGACCGGGCCCTGGAGCTGGCCCATGCCCCGACGTGGCAGCGACAGGTGAGCGTGCGCCGGTGGTACGGGTTCGTCCGCATGCAGAAGCGGGTGGTGCGGCGCCTGCCCCGGCTCATCACCGTCTCGTCGTCGTCGGCCAACGACATCTGCGCCCAGATGGGGGCCCGGCCCAGCCAGCTGGCGGTGGTGCCCGTGGGCGTCGACACCGCCCGGTTCCGGCCCATGCCCGAGGTGGCCCGGGTGCCGGGTCGCATCATGACCACGGCCAGTGCCGACGTGCCCCTCAAGGGCCTCCTTCCGCTCATCGAGGCGGTGGCCAAGGTGCGGACCGAGCGCCACGCCGAGCTCGTCGTGGTGGGACAGCCCCGCCAGGGGAGCGAGGTGCCCGCCGCCATCGCCCGGCTGGGCCTGGAGGGGTCGGTGCACCTGGCCGGTGCCGTCGACGACCGGCGCATGGTCGAGCTCTACGCCGAGGCCGAGGTGGCGGTGGTGCCCTCGCTCTATGAGGGGTTCTCGCTACCGGCCATCGAGGCCATGGCCTGCGGCGTGCCATTGGTGGCCACCACCGGTGGCGCCCTTCCCGAGGTGGTGGGCACCGACGGCGAGACCGCCCTGCTCGTGCCCCCGGGGGACCCGGGCGCGCTGGCGGGGGCCATCGGGCGCATGCTCGACGACGCCGAGCTGCGGGCCCGCATCGGGCCGGCCGGACGCACGAGGGTGCTGCACCGTTTCACCTGGCAGGCGACAGCTCGCGCCACCGTCGCCCAGTACCGCCGCGCCCTGGCCGACGCCAGGGGAAGCAGAGCCGACGGCAGGGGCAGCAGAGCCGGCGCCGGGGGAAGCAGCGTCGGCGCCGGGGGACGCCGAGGCGAGCCGACGTGCTGACCGTGGACTTCGCCCGGCTCGGCCTGGAGGCCGGCGACCGGGTGCTCGACCTGGGCTGTGGCGGCGGCCGCCATGCCTTCGAGGCCCACCGGAGGGGCGCCCACGTGGTGGCGCTCGACCGTTCGGCGGCCGAGACCGCGGGGGTGGCGGGCCTCCTCGCCGCCATGCGCGTGGCCGGGGAGGCCCCCGCCATCGCCTTGGGGACGGCGGTCAGCGGTGACGCCGCCGGCCTGCCCTTCCCCGACGCCACCTTCGACCGGGTCATGGCCGCCGAGGTACTCGAGCATCTCGACGACGACCGGGCCGCCATGGCCGAGCTGTCCCGCGTGCTGCGCCCGGGGGGCACCATGGCCGTCACCGTCCCCCGATGGTTCCCCGAGCAGGTGTGCTGGGCCCTCGCCGACGACTACCACGCCCCCGCCGTCCCGGGCGGCCACGTGCGCGTCTACCGGGCCGGGCAGCTGGGCGGGCGCCTCCGGGACGCGGGTCTCACCGTGACCGGGTCGCACCACGCCCATGCCCTGCACGCGCCCTACTGGTGGCTGCGCTGCCTGGTGGGGGTGGAACGCGACGGCGCCCTGCCCGTGCGCCTCTACCACCGCTTCCTGGTGTGGGACATCACCGCCCGGCCCCGGTCGGTCCGCCTGTTGGAGCGCGCCCTCAACCCCGTCGTGGGCAAGAGCCTGGTGCTGTACCTGGAGAAGCCCGACACCCGGCGGGCTCCGCTGCCCGACGGCCGCCCGGAGGCAACGGCCGAACTATGCGACGTGAGCTCCACCCCGTCGTCGGTGTGAGCGCGTCCCTGCCCTGCGTCGCCGGGGTGCTCGAGGCCGGCGAGGTGGCGGCCACGGTGGAGTCGATCGCCGTCCTCCAACTCGACGACGGGATGCTGCCGTGGTTCGTCGGCGGCCACGCCGACCCCTGGAACCACGTGGAGGCGGCCATGGCCCTCGATGTGGGCGGCAGGCGGTCCGAGGCCGAGGCCGCCTACCGGTGGCTGGCCGCCACCCAGCGCCCCGACGGCGCCTGGCACCAGTACTACCTCTCGGGCTCCCGGGTGAAGGAGACGACCCTCGACGCCAACGTGTCGGCGTACGTGGCCACCGGCGCCTGGCACCACTACCTGGCCACCGGCGACACCGGGTTCCTCGCCGAGATGTGGCCGGTGGTGGAAGGAGCCGTCGGGTTCGTGCTCGGCCTCCAGGCACCCGGAGGGGAGATCCTGTGGGCCCGTCACGCCGACGGGACAGCCTGGTCGTTCGCCCTGCTGACGGCGTCGTCGAGCACGTATCTCAGCCTGCGCTGCGCCCTGGCCATCGCCGCCCACCTGGGCCACCATCGGCCCGACTGGGACCAGGCGGCGGTCGCCCTCGGGCGGGCGGTCGCCCAGCGCCCCCAGGCCTTCCTGCCCAAGGACCGGTGGTCGATGGACTGGTACTACCCCGTCCTGGTCGGCGCCGTGGAGGGAGAGGCGGCCAGGGCCCGGCTGGCGGGCGGGCGGGAGCGGTTCCTGCTCGACGACCACGGCACCAGGTGCGTGGCCGACCGACCCTGGGTGACGGCGGCGGAGACGGCCGAGTGCGCCATGGCCCACGTCGCCGCCGGCGAGCACGCCTGGGGACGGCGACTGCTGGCCGCCACCCGACACCTCCGCCACACCGACGGCAGCTACTTCACGGGCATGGTCCACCCCGAGGGGGTCCACTTCCCTGGGGGTGAGCGCACCAGCTACTCGGCCGCCGCCGTCGTGCTGGCCGCCGACGCCCTGGGCGGCACCGGCCCCGCCTCCGCCCTGTTCCGTAGCGAGCGCCTGTACGAGAGGATGAAGGGGTGACCAAGGCGCTCGACGAGCTGGTCGCCCTGCTCGACCTGGAGACCATCGAGGTCGACGTGTTCCGGGGCCTGAGCCCCGACGACGACCGCCAACGGGTGTTCGGCGGGCAGGTGGCCGGCCAGGCCCTGGTGGCGGCCGGGCGCACCGTGGGCGCGGCCCGCGGCGTCCACTCCCTGCACGCCTACTTCCTGCGCCCCGGCGACCCCGCCGTGCCCATCCTCTATCAGGTCGACCGCATCCGCGACGGGTACTCCTTCACCACCCGCCGGGTGGTCGCCGTCCAGCACGGAAGGGCCATCTTCAACCTGTCGGCCTCGTTCCACCTCGACGAGGAGGGGCCCGACCACCAGGCGGCCATGCCCGACGTGCCCCGGCCCGAGGACCTCCCCACCAGGGCCGACCAACTCGCCCCCTGGGGCGACCGCCTCGGCGGCATCCCCGACCGCGACCACGCCATCGACATTCGGTACGTCACCGCTCACCCCTTCGCCCGCGAGCCGGGCAAGGGGCTTCCCGCGTGCCAGCAGGTGTGGATGCGGGCCGACGGCGAGCTGCCTGACGAGCCGTTGCTCCACGCCTGCGTGGTGGCCTATGCGTCGGATCTGACCCTGCTCGACACCACCCTCGCTCCTTACGGTGGCAGTGTCCTGTCGACGCCGGGGCTGATGCTGGCCAGCCTCGACCACGCCATGTGGTTCCACCGCCCGTTCCGCGCCGACCAATGGCTGCTGTACGAACAGGAGAGCCCGTCGGGCCACGGCGCCCGTGCCTTCGCCCGCGGGTCGATCTTCACGCGCGACGGCCGCCTGGCCACCTCCGTCGCCCAGGAGGGCCTCATCCGGCCGCTCCATCGATGAGCACCCGGACCGGGCGCCGGCCGACCGGGCGCCGTGCGGGCGCGCCGCCGGCCGCGCCGCTGAGCGCGCTGGCGATGGTGATCGCCCTCGGCCTGGTCGCCACCGCGTGCGCCGGCTCCACGCCCAGGACAAACCCGTCCACCACGTCGACGACGACCCCGTCGTCGTCCTCGACGACGGCCGGCGCCACCACACCCGCGGCCGGCCCCGATCTCGGGGCGGTCAAGCTGGCCCTGACGAAGCTCGACGGCCTCAACGGGCCCATCGCCCTGGCCGTGCGCCCCGGAGACGACGCCCTCTACGTGGCCGAGAAGACCGGTCGCGTGCGCCGGGTGGCCCAGGGGCAGACGCCAGCCAAGCCGACGGTCGACGCCACTCCCGTGCTCGATCTGTCGGGCCAGGTCTCGACGGGCAGCGAGCAGGGCCTTTTGGGCCTCACCTTCTCGCCCGACGGCTCCAAGCTCTACGTTGACTACACCGACCGGGCCGGCGACACCCAGGTGGTGGAGTACGCCTTCGCCGGCGCCAAGGCCGACGGGGCCAGCCGCCGGACGGTGCTGTCGGTCGACCAGCCCTTCGCCAACCACAACGGCGGCGAGGTCGCCTTCGGGCCCGACGCCAAGCTCTACATCGGCCTGGGTGACGGCGGCAGTGAGAACGATCCCAACCTGATCGGCCAGAACCAGGGGACGCTGCTGTCGAAGATCCTGCGCATCGACCCGACCCCGTCAGCCGGAAAGGGCTACACGGTTCCCGCCGACAACCCGTTCGTCGGCCGCGCCGGCGTCGCGCCCGAGACCTTCGCCTGGGGCCTGCGCAACCCGTGGCGGTTCTCGTGGGACCGCGCCACCGGCGACCTGTGGATCGGCGACGTTGGCCAGGACCGGTGGGAGGAGGTCGACATGCGCGCCCCGGCCGACGCCGCCGGGTCGAACTTCGGCTGGAGCCTGATGGACGCCACCCACCCGTTCCACGGCACCAACCCGCCCGGCGGGGTCCTGCCCATCGTCGAGTACAGCCACGACGGCGGCAACTGCGCCGTCACCGGTGGGTACGTCTACCGGGGCCCTGGCATCGCTGCCCTGCAGGGCGTCTACCTCTACGGCGACTACTGCTCGGGCAGGGTGTGGGGACTGGTCGCCTCCGCCGGCAAGGTCGTCGACCGGCGGCAGCTCGACGTCGGCGGCACCCACCCCATCTTCTCCTTCGGCGAGGACGCCGCCGGCGAGCTGTACCTGCTGGCCGCCGACGGCCTCTACCGGATCGGGCCGGCCTGAGCCCCGAGCCCAGAACGAGGACCCAGTGGTCAGAGGGCGATGTTGACGAACCGCACCTTGACCACATTCGGCCTCCACCCGGCGACGCAGGGCGCCCGGAACGGGCACGGGCTGAACTCCACCTGGCCCGTCCCCTGGCAGGGCACGCGCACGGCGGCGGGCACCCGGTGGGGCGTGCCATACGTGGTGAAGGTCACCATGTTCGGCGTGGCCCCGGACGCATCCTGGACGAACCAGGCGTAGACCTGGCTCAGCGGGCCGGTGAAGCCGCCGTGCCTGGCCACCCGGGCCACGGCCAGCGTCTGGTCACTGACCACGGGGCCGGTACGACCGGGCGAGGCGGGCCCGGCGCAGACGGTGTGGACGTCGACGGTGGTGTTGCTGCCGTTCACCAGGCCGATGAAATGCTGGTTCGGCCCGATGGGCTCGGACCCGGCAGCGGCGCCGGCGGGGCCGGCGACACCGGCGGTGCCGATCAAGATGGCGACGAGCATCGCCGCGACGATGACGGGACGAAGACTGACGGCCATGTGTCCTCCTCGGTCTCTCGGTAGTGTCGCAGTTGCGCTGGGGCCGAGCCAGGACGGCCAGACGAGCGGGGAGTGGACATGAGCGACGACATCATGCAGAGCGCAGGCATCGAGGTCCGGTCGGTGAGGCGGTACGGGTGGAAACCGTCGCTTCCCGATCTTCGCGACCACCTGGCCGATGCCTCGGGCCTGGGGTTGCTGGAGGAAGTCGATCCGCGCCCCGACCTGCCGGCGGTCTTCGACCAGGGAGACCTCGGGAGCTGCACGGCCAACGCTGTGGGCGCAGCCGTCGAGTACGACGCCAAGCTGAACGGATCCGACCCGGGGACACTGTCACGGCTGTGGATCTACTACTACGAGCGCAAGATCGAGGGCTCGCCGGCCGACCAGGACACCGGTGCCTTCGGCCGCGACGGCTTCAAGGTCTGCATGAAGCTCGGCGTGCCGTTGGAGAAGGACTGGCCCTATGACCCGTCCAAGTTCGCCGACGAGCCGTCCGCGAACCTGGCCGACGAGGCCGCCCAGCACCGGATCTCCAACTACCGGGTCGTCTCCCGCAACCTCGACTCGATGAAGGCCGTGCTCTCGAACCGCCAGACCATCGCCTTCGGGTTCACCGTGTACGACTCCTTCGAGTCCGACGACGTGGCCAAGACCGGGAAGGTGCCGATGCCGTCGCGGGGTGAGGCGGTCAAGGGCGGCCACGAGGTCCTGCTCGTCGGGTACCTGAAGGACGAGCCCAACTACGCGTTGGTGCGCAACTCGTGGGGCACGGGCTGGGGCCTGGACGGGTACTTCCTCATGCCGTGGTCCTACCTCCTCGACGCCAACCTGGCCACCGACTTCCGCACCATCCGGCGACCCGCGGCCGCGTAGGCCTGCCGTCGCCGACCGGAAGAGCCGATGACCGCCGGTGAGTCGAGGCGATGGCCGTCGATCCCGGTGGCCGAGTGGCAGGACACCCGCGACACGCTCCACCTCTACACGCAGGTGGTCGGCAAGATCCGCCTGGCCCGCCAGCCGCTCCTCAACCACTGGTGGAATACGACGCTGTACGTGACTGCCAAGGGACTCACCACATCGCTGATGCCGCATCCCACCGGTCCCGCGTTCCACATCGACTTCGACTTCCTGGAGCACCATCTCGACATCACCACCGTCGACGGCACCGCTCGTTCGCTGGCCCTCGAGGATCGCCCGGTCGCGGAGTTCCACGACGAGGTCATGTCGATGCTCGACGAGCTCGGTGTCAGCACCAGCATCTGGCCGGTGCCCGTCGAGATCCCGGGCGCGGTCCCCTTCGCCGACGATCATGCCCATGCCACCTACGACCGGGACGCGGCCCGGCGGTTCTGGCTCGCCCTCGTCGACATGCAGCGGGTCCTCGAAGTGTTCCGCGCGCGCTTCGTCGGGAAGGCGAGCCCGGTTCACCTCTTCTGGGGGGCGCTTGACCTTGCCTACACGCGCTTCTCCGGGCGCCCGGCGCCGCGACATCCGGGCGGGGCCCCGAACTGCGGTCCCCGGGTGATGTGGGAGGCGTACTCCCACGAGGTCAGCAGCTGTGGGTACTGGCCGGGGCCGCCCGGTGAGGAGGGCGTGTTCTACGCGTACGCCTATCCGAACCCGCCCGGCTATAGCGACGCGGTCGTGGCGCCGGCCGGCGCGCGCTGGAATGACGGCCTCGGCGAGTTCGTCCTGCCCTACGAGCTCGTGCGTACCGCACCCGACCCGGACGCGCACCTGCTCGAGTTCCTGCAGTCCACCTACGAGGCGGCTGCGACCACGGCGCGATGGGACCGCGACGCCCTCGAACGACTGAAACGACCGGAACGACCGAACGGAGCGAACGACCATGGCTGAGACCTGCACCCACCTCGGTACCGTCGACGAGGTGACCCCGACCAGCAACGGGTGCGAGGACTGCGAGCGCATCGGCAGCCGATGGGTGCACCTACGACTGTGCATGCAATGCGGCCACGTGGGCTGCTGTGACAGCTCCCCGAACCGCCACGCCACCGCCCACTGGCACGAGCACACCGACCACCCGTTGATCCGGTCTTACGAACCGGGCGAGGACTGGTGGTGGTGCTACCCCGACGACCTGTTCTTCGAGGTCGACGGCGCCCCCCCGTCGCCATCGCACACCTGAACGCCGAGCCTCACCGCCCTGGGCCGCCCAGGAGGCCTGGGAGGAACCGGCCGACCGCGCTGTCGATGCGCGCAGCTCCACCCCCGGCTTCTCCTCCTGAGCGGGCGGGCCCGGGTCAGGTGCCGGGCGACGGGCGCAGGCCGGCGAGGTCGTCCACCGCGTCGACGACCAGGGCCCGGCGGGCCAGGGCCCGGAACAGACCGACGGCGAAGGCGGCGGCGATGACGGCGGCCACGATGCCGCCGCTGAGGTAGCCGCCGGCGCCACCGCTGCCTCCTCCCGCCTGGGCGAGGCCGCTGAAGATCAGGACGCTCGCTGCGCAGCCGAAGACGGCGGCACCGGTGGTGGCCACGAACCCGTCGGGGAGCAGGCCCACCCCCTCCCCCATGGGGATGACCCGGGCCAGCCGCGGCGACCGGCGCACCAGGAACAGGCCACCCAGCACGAGCAGCCCGAGGATACCGGCGGCCAGGCGGTACTCCACGATCTCGTCGAAGTGATGGGCGGTGGCGGCGCGCGCGCAGGTGCCGGCCTCCGGGTGGTACTCGAGGTAGTCCGCGCAGCGGGCGGGCGTGTAGGTGACGCCGGCGACATCGCCGGAGACGAAGTCCTTTCCGACGGCGGCCCCCATGCCGCCGGCCAGCGCGCCGCTGACGCCGATGCCGACCAGCCCGACACCCGCCAGGAGGGCCAGCGCCAGCACCAACTGGCTCAGCACGGGCACGGGCAGGAGACGGCCGGGGCGGCGGGTGAAGCGACGGGCGACGGTTGACGGCGAGCCGAAGCGGTCGAGTGCCCGCTGCTCGGCCTCCGCCGTCGACAGCCCCTCGGCCACCCCCGACTCGACGGCGTCGCGGAGGTGGTCGTCGGCCTCGGCCAGGATGCGCCGCACGTTGCGTGCCCGGCCCGACAGCTCGACGAGGAGCCGGTCGAGGTAGGCCTCGATGGGGTCGGAGACGGCCTGGTCGTTCATGCCGGGGCCCAGCCGAGCACGTTGTCGACGCCCATGACGAACTGCTTCCACTCGATGCGACGCTCGGCCAGTGCCGTGGCCCCGGCGCCGGTGAGCTGGTACACCCGTCGCCGCCGGCCACCCACCTCACCCCAGCGGCTGGCTACCAGGCCGGCCTCCTCGAGGCGGTGGAGAGCCGGGTAGACGGTGCCCTCGGGGAGATCGAAGGCGCCTTCGCTCTGCTCGCGGAGCGCCGAGATGATGGCGTACCCGTGGGCCGGACGCACATCGACCACCGCCAGCAGCAGCACGTCGAGGTGCCCCTTCAGCTGATCGCTCTTCATACCTCGCAATGCTAGGCATAGAAGGCCGGGGCGTCAAGGGTGATGCGCGTTCGGTGTATGGACGCGGTGAAGACGATCAGGGAGTGCCGCGCTGGGCCCTTTGAAGGGCCGCTCGCCGCGCACGCCTTGCATCACCTCCCAGACTTCTGGAAGGTGATGGCTCTCCGCCGAGTGCGTTCGATGCTTCGCACCGGAGGTCTCTTCCGCCTCTGGGACGTTGTCTACAACTTCGACGTCGACCAGGCACGCGAGCGCATCGAGGCGTGGTGCACACCATTCGCCGAGGAGGTGGAGGGCGATTGGGCCCGGTGGGAGCTGGAGGAGCACGTCCGCGACGAGCACTCCACCTACACCTGGTTGCTCGAGGCCATGTTCGAGAGGACTCCCCATCAGCGCAAGAGGTCCACCTCACCAGAGCGACGGCGGCGCCGGACAGTCGTAGCCGATCTCGCCGTCGGCGTCCTGGACCGCCTGCAGATCGGCGACCTCCCAGACGTACATCTCGATGCCGCCCACGGTGATGACGCCGTTTCCGACGAAGGGCCCGAGCCTGGTGGCGCGCGGCAGGCGGGCGACCTGCTCTTTGGGGTAGCCCATCGACAGGCTCGTTCGAATGATCACAACAGCCCGGTCGGTGACGGCCACGACGTAGTTACGGACGCCGAGCGCAAAGGCCACAGGGGGAAGCGGTATGGGTCCGCCCCAGGCCTGGTTCGGCCGGCTGCTGTCAATTCCCAACCACCTCGTCCCTCGATGCCCGGACGTCGCTTGGAACGCGTGTTTCACGTGTTCTCCCGGCTCCAGGAACGCTCCCAGACCTCGGTCCCAACCTTGGGGAGATCGATAGTTGGGGCTCTTCGACCATTTCAGCCAACCCCGGCTGGACATGCCCAGGACGTTAACAGCGCCCATTGGTCGGAGGACTCGCGACTGATGGCCACGGTGAGAAGTGCGTCCACCGGGTGCCCTGGCGCCCTCGGGCTGCGTCGGACCTGCGCGGCGCCGTTACGATCTTGACGACGGTGAGGTCAAGGCTCGTCCCGCCGTCGACGGCGGTGCCCCAGGTGCAGTTGGCGGCCTCCGCCTGTGTCGCCGCCTGGACCGGGTTGCCGATGGCGCCGGCGATGTCGTCGCCGGTGAGGAACTCGCACGTTGGCTTGGGGAGCGGCACGGTTGCGTTCACCGTTCCGTTCATAGAGGAAGGATCTGCTCAGAAGTGGCGCCGAGTCCTAAATCAGGTCGGCTACCGAGATCGACGGGGGTCTCGGAACGGGTAGCGCGAATTCGTCGCCGTTGCTACCGCGAGGCCGGGTAGACGCGCCGGGACGGACCGGCGGTCAAATGCTCCCAGTCCGAGCTCATGAGGCCGGTCGCTTCAAGCTGGCGAAGAAGGCGGTAGAGCTGGCCGATGGCGGCTGGCCGCCACTCCGAGTTCCCGGGCCAGCTCATAGCCGTGACGGGGACCGTCGGCTGCTGCGATCAGCACGAAGTCCCGCAGAAGGGCACTCGGACGGAGAAACTCTTTGGGCACCGTGGTCGTGATCGCCGTCATCTCCGCTCCACCCCCCCGAGGGCTCGTCTCCGCCCTGCTGGGTGTCGGGTGACTCTAGATGGCCGACCTGATCATCTCAACAAGCCTTGAAGCCCCGGTACCGGCCTCCAGCAGCAGACCGCCGCGGCGGGGTAGTACTCGACGTTACGAGCACCTGATGGGCGCCGCGCCTCCCCAGGATGGCGGCGCCTATTCTCACTCCCCACCGCGCCCTCGGTGACTGTCAGTTTCCTTGCGCCGCCACTGTCAGTTTCCCCTCAGTTTCCCCTCACTTCACATCACAACAGCTGATCTCGTCCACGACCGCACCGGTTGAGCAGCAACCGGGATGTGTGCCGCTCTCGGTCGGTCAGGCGCCACCGCGGCCCAGCCGGTATCGCTACCTCGCTGATTACTGACCATCGTCGGAACAGGCAGAGTGATGCCGTTCCGGCGTTCTCGATCGGTGCGTCGCGCTCGATAAACGGTCAGTCGGCGACAACCTCCTCTCGGGCCCGCCGGCCTGTCTCGTCGAACGGGAGCACCCGGCCACCGTAGGCGTGCCCGCCCAGCCCGGGTTCGTCGCGCTTGCGAGCGGGCGGCGGCGGGAGGCCCCGGGTACCGTTCCACCATGCCTGGATTCAACGAGAGCAAGCCCGAGAACCCCCCGCTGCCCGAGCGGGACCTGGCCGAGGACGAGCCCGATCTCCTCTCCGATGAGGAGCTCGAGGAGGCGACGCCCACCCTCCCGCCGCTGGACACCGCGCCCGCCGACCCGATGGTCCCCGTCCCCCCCGGGCCGGAGACCACGGTGTCACCCCTTGCTGAAGCCGGTGGCGTCGTGCCCCAGGACTCGCTGGAGGACATGGTCGACGCCGTCGAGGAGGGCCGCCTGCCCGGCGACTGAGCGCACGCCGCCTGCGCGTTGAGGTCACGCTCTGGCATGAACGACGGGGCCGTGCCGCCGCGACCCGCGCCGATCTGCTGCAGCGTCGTCGTCGGCACGATCAGTGGCGGCCGGTCATGGACGCCGCGAGTCGCTACGTGAGGAAGGGGCCCAGGAGCGCGCGGAGCTCGTCGGTGCGCTGCATGACCTGGGTATGGCGGGTGGCGGGCAGGACGGCGAGCCGGCATTCGGGAAAGAGGTCGAGCA
>JBBWZS010000136.1:0-8005 GCA_039649175.1 Acidimicrobiaceae bacterium | reverse complement strand
GCGCACTCGTTCGACAGGTAGAGCGGGGCGAACAGCCGCACCACCCGCCCGAAGCGGCGCACGGTGAGGCGGTGGGCGGCGGCGGCCAGGTCTTCGAGGCGGTCGGCGGCGGAGGGCGACAGCAGCGCGGCCAGGTCGTCGAGGCCGGGGTGGGGCGCAGCCAGGGCCCGGTCGACGTCGGCGGGCGAGGCGGTCGCCGCCGTGGCCAGGAGGCGGTCGAGGTCGGCGTCGGCGAAGGCCATCACGTCGGCCGCAGCCGACTCCGGGGGGAGCTCGTCGGGGCGGGACTCGAGGGTGACGGCGACGGAGGACATCAGGACAAAAAGCCGGTGAGCGGTGACGAGGCCACGCCCAGCGACGAGGGCCCCGCCAGCCCGGCCAGGTACCCCCGGCGCCCGGCCTCGACCGCCAGGCGGAACGCCGCGGCCATGGCCCCGGGGTCACCGGCGGTGCCGATGGCGGTGTTCACCAGCACCGCCGACGCACCCAGCTCCATGGCCTCGGCCGCCTGGGACGGGGCGCCGATGCCGGCGTCGACCACGACGGGAACGAGGGCCTGCTCGATGATGATCTCGAGGGCGCCGCGCGTACGCAGACCCTGGTTCGAGCCGATCCACGACCCCAGGGGCATCACCGTGGCGCACCCCACCTCCTCCAGCCGCTTGCACAGGACCGGGTCGGCGTTGACGTAGGGCAGCACCGTGAACCCGTCGGCGCACAGCACCTCGGCCGCCTTGAGGGTCTCCACGGGGTCGGGGAGCAGGTACCGGGGATCGGGCGTCACCTCGAGCTTGATCCACGTGGGCAGCCCCGCCGCCCGGGCCAGCCGGGCCAGGCGTATGGCCTCGTCGGCGTCGTCGGCCCCGCTGGTGTTGGTGAGCAGCAGAGGGCCGCTCGGGCCCGTTCCCCCGCTCAGAGGGCCGCTCGGGCCCGGGATGGCGTCGAGGATGTCCTCGTCGGCTCCGGGGTCGACCCGGCGCAGCGCCACTGTCACCATCTCGGTGGCCGAGGCGGCGATGGCCGCCGTCAGCGATGCGTTGGAGGGGAACTTGCCCGTGCCCAGGAACAGGCGTGACCCGAACTCCCGCCCGGCGATCACAAGAGGATCTGACACCAACGCTCCCTTCGCCCGCATTGTCGGGCCGGTCGAGTGAAAGGGTCGCGGACCGGTCTGGCCGCCTCTCAGCCCGGCAATCCCCGAGCTCCCCTGCGTCGTGCTCAGGCTACCCCGTCGGCGGGGCCCTACCGTAGGGGTGTGCGCTACTGGACACTCGACGAGGCCCGGGCCTACCTGCCCCGGCTGAAGGAGCTGGTGGCCACCATCCACCACGCCGCCCAGGCCCGCACCGGCGCCGTGGGGTCCACCAACGGTGACCGCTCGCCCATGGCCGACGCCCAGGAGGCCTACGACGAGCTGAACGAGGGCGACATCATTCTGCGCGACGCCACGACCGGCCTGATCGACTTCCACGCCCGCGGCGCCGACGGGGTCGTCTACTACCTGTGCTGGCGGCTCGGTGAGGAGGAGCTGGCGTGGTGGCACCTCCCCGAGGAGGGCTTCCCCGGCCGCAAGCCCCTCCCCCGGGAACAGCCGTGAGCACGCGCAAGCTCATCGTGGTGGCCATGGTCACCGGGCTGGCCATCCTCGTCGCCTTCGCCCTCCAGGCCACCATGGCCACCAGGTAGAGCCAACCGCCGTCGGGTGACGGGGCCGGGGGTCGGTACGCTGGCCCACTACTGGAGGTGGTCCTCTCGGCCCAGCACTTCGACCTGGTTGTGATCGGTGGTGGCCCCGGTGGCTACGGCGCGGCCCTCTACGGCGCCGCCGCCGGGCTCTCGGTGGCCCTGGTGGAGCGCGGCAAGGTCGGCGGCACCTGCCTGCACCGCGGGTGCATCCCCGCCAAGCAGTTCCTGGAGACGGCCACGGTGTTCCGCACGGTGTCGTCGGCCCGGGAGTTCGGGGTCCAGGCCGACGCCCCCACCATCGAGTTCGCCACGTCCCAGGCCCGCAAGCAGAAGGTGGTCGATCAGCTCTGGAAGGGCCTCCAGGGCCTCATGCGCAGCCGCAAGATCACCACCTTCAGCGGCACCGGCACCCTGGGCCCCGACCATGCCGTCACCGTCGACGACGGCACCGAGCTGCTGGGCACCCATGTGGTGCTGGCCAGCGGCTCGGCGCCTCGCACCCTGCCCGGCTTCGACGTCGACGGGCGGCTGGTGTGCACCTCCGACGAGGTCCTCGACCTCGAGCGACTTCCCGAGACGGCCGTGGTCGTGGGTGGGGGAGCCATCGGTTGCGAGTTCGCCTCCATGATGAGCGACCTCGGCACCCGCGTCACCCTTCTCGAGGCCCTGCCCCGCCTCCTTCCCGGCTGTGACGTCGATGTGGTCAAGGTGGTGATGCGTTCGTTCGAGAAGCGGGGCATCGACGTGCACACCGACGTCGCCGTGCACGCCCACACCCCCGAAGGCGACCGCACCACGGTTTCCTACGGCGACGGCGAATCGGTCACGGTGGACATGGTCGTCATGTCGGTGGGGCGCCGCCCGCTGGCCGAGACCCTCGGCCTCGACGGCACCGCCGTCGAGGTCGACGAGCGAGGGTTCGTCGTGGTCGACGACCACCTGCGCACCGGTGAGGACGGCGTCTACGCCCTCGGTGACCTGGTGAACACCCCCCAGCTGGCCCATGTGGGGTTCGCCGAAGCGGTGGTGGCGGTGAAGGACATGCTCGGGGAGAACCCCGTCCCCGTCGACCACAAGAAGGTGCCGTGGTGCATCTACTGCTTCCCCGAGGTGGCTTTCGCCGGGCTGTCCGAGCAGGGCGCCCGTGACGCCGGGTTCGAGGTGTCGGTGTCCAAGCACCGCTTCTCGGGCAACAGCAGGGCGTTGATCATCGGCGAACCGGACGGGCTGGTGAAGGTGATCGCCGAGCGCCAACCCGACGGCTCGGCCGGTCGCCTCCTCGGCGTCCACATGGTGGGCCCGATGGTCACCGAGCAACTGGCCGAGGGCTGGCTGGCGGTGAACTGGGAGGCGACGCCTGCGGAGATCTCCGAGTACATCCACCCGCACCCCACGCTGTCGGAGACGTTCGGGGAAACCGTCATGGCGCTCACCGGAAGGGGATTGCACGGCTGATGGCCGACATCACGATGCCGCAGCTCGGCGAGACCGTCGTCGAGGGCACGATCATCAAGTGGTTCAAGAAGGTGGGCGACCCCGTGGCGAGGGACGAGGCCCTGTTCGAGGTGTCCACCGACAAGGTCGATTCCGAGGTGCCGTCGGTGGCCGAGGGCTTCGTGGCCGAGATCCTCGTGGACGAGGGCCAGACCGTCGACGTGGGCACCCGCCTGGCGGTGGTGACCGAGGCCCAGCCCGCGGCCGGGAGCTCGCCGGCTCCGGCGCCGAGCAACGGCACCGCTGAGCCCCCCGCCGGTGGCAACGGCGACGGCAACGCGTCGGGCCGGGCGACCTCGACGGGGGCCACCGCGGCCGAGCCCGCCGAGGCGGCGCTGGTCGAGTCGGTGCCGGTCGAGCCGGCGCCGGACGAGCACATGGCCGACGGAGCCACGGGCGAGGGTGGCGAGGAGCATGGTGCGGTCAACGGTGGTCCGCTCGCCGCCCAGCCGTCACCGGCGCCCGCCCCTCCTGCGGCCCGCCGCGAAGGTGGCGCCGCCCTCCTGTCGCCCGTCGTGCGCCGCCTCATCACCGAGCACGACCTCGACGCCGCCGCCATCCCGGGGACGGGCCAGGGCGGCCGGGTCACCCGGGCCGACGTCCTGTCCTTCATCGACCAGGGGGCGGCGTCGGCCAAGCAGCGCCCACAGCCGGCCGAGTCCGGCCCTGCGGCTCGCAGTGCGCCTCGCCGTCCGGCGGCGACAACGGCCAGCCGGGCACCGCTGCGGCCGGGCGACGACGACGTGGTCGTCCCGTTCTCCAACATCCGCCGGCGCACGGCCGAGCACATGGTGCGCTCCCAGGCCACGTCGGCGCACGTGCTCACCGTCACCGAGGTCGACTTCGCGGCGGTCGACCGGGTGCGCCTCGCCGTGCGCGAGACCTTCAAGGCCAAAGAGGGCTTCTCGCTCACCTATCTGCCGTTCGTGTCTCGTGCCGTGGTCGACGCCATCGCCGAGTTCCCCGACGTGAACGCCTCCGTCGGCGACGACACCTTGATCGTGCACCAGCGTGTCCACCTCGGGTTCGCCGTCGACCTGGCCCACGAAGGCCTCATCGTGCCCGTGGTGCGCGACGCCCACGGCAAGCGGCTCAGCGCCATCGCCCGTGACCTGGCCGCCCTCGCCGCCCGCGCCCGGTCGCACGACCTCACCGCCGACGACATCTCCGGCGGCACGTTCACCATCACCAACCCCGGGCCCTTCGGCACCTTCCTCACCGCCCCGGTGATCAACCAGCCCCAAGTGGCCATCCTGTCCACCGACGGCGTGCGCAAGCGCCCGGTGGCCATCGAGCTCCCCGACGGGTCCGACGCGGTGGCCATCCACCCGGTGGGCAACCTCGCCCTGTCGTTCGACCATCGGGCTTTCGACGGGGCCTACGCAGCGGCCTTCCTCGGCCGGTGCCGCCAGATCCTCGAGACTCGCGACTGGTCCCAGGAGCTCTGACCGTGGGTCTGGCCGCGCCGGGCAGTGGTGCGGCGGCGCCCCGAGTCGACTGGGGCCGTCGGGGGCCGCTGCGGGCCCGCTGGCTCGGCCGGGTGCGGTTCCAGGACGCCCACGCCCTCCAGCAGGGCCTGTTCGAGCGGTCCGTCGCCGACCATCTCCTGTTGCTGGAGCACCCTCACGTGTACACGCTGGGCCTGCGGGCCTCGATGGCCCACGTCCTGGTGCCACCTGCCTCGGTCGGGGCCGAGCTGGTGACGACCAACCGGGGCGGCGACGTCACCTACCACGGGCCCGGCCAGCTCGTCGGCTACCCGATCGTGTCGGTGCCCAACGGGCCGGGGGCCACGCCCGCCTACGTCCGCTCCGTCGAGCAACTGGTGATCGACGTGTGCGCCGACGTGGGCCTGGCCGGCGCCGCTCGCCTCGAGGGGTTCCCCGGCGTGTGGGTCGACGCCGGCGGCACCCGGCCCCGCAAGGTCTGCGCCATCGGCGTGCGCCGCAGCCGGGGCCGCACCATGCACGGGTTCGCGCTGAACGTCGACCCCGACCTGTCGTACTTCGGCCACATCGTCCCCTGTGGTCTGCCCGACAAGGACGTGACCTCGCTGGCCGCCGAGGGGGTCTTCGTCGACATGGCCGACGTGGTCGACGCGGTGGTGGCCCGGGCAGCGGCCCTGTGGGGCGACGGAACCGTCGAGCGCCAGGACGTGACCGCGCCCGTGCGCCCCGGTGAGCCGGCCGGGTTCTCGGGCGACGCCGGTGGCCGTGGTGCCTCTGCCGGCGGTGGGGCCGCTGCCGGCGCCGCTGCCGGGACCCCGGTTCGGCTCCTCGGCCGACTGGAGCGGGCGGGCGTCGACACCGACGCGGCGGTGGCCCTGGCCGCGCGCAAGCCGCCGTGGCTGCGGGCCAAGGTCGACCTGGGTCCCGGCTACCGCGAGGTGCGGCGCACCATGCGCGACCTCGATCTGCACACCGTGTGCGAGGAGGCGGGGTGCCCCAACATCTCCGAGTGTTGGGCGGCGGGGACGGCCACCTTCATGATCAACGGCTCGCGCTGCACCCGCTCGTGCGGCTTCTGCCTCGTCGACACCCGCCATCCCGAGGCCATCGACGCCGACGAGGCCGAGCAGGTCGCCGAGGCGGTGGCCACCATGGGTCTGGCCCACGCCGTGGTCACCGCGGTGGCGCGCGACGACGTGGCCGACGGCGGGGCGAAGGCGTTCGCCCAGACCATCGCCGCCATCCGCCGCCGGTGTCCGGGCACCGACGTCGAGGTGCTGGTGCCCGACTTCGGCGGTGACCCCGACAGTCTCGACGTGGTGTTCGCCAGCCGCCCCGAGGTGTTCAACCACAACCTGGAGACGGTGGCCCGGCTGCAGCGGGCGGCGCGACCCCAGGCGTCCTACGCCCGCAGCCTGGCCGTGCTGGCCCGGGCCGCCGGGGCCGGGCTCACCACCAAGTCGGGGCTCATCGTGGGCATGGGGGAGGACACGGCCGAGGTGCGGGGCGCCATGGTCGACCTGGCCGGGGTGGGCGTCCAGATCCTCACCATCGGCCAGTACCTGCGACCGACAGCCCGGCACCTTCCCGTGGCCCGGTGGTGGCGCCCGGAGGAGTTCGACGAACTTGCCCAGTGGGGCCGCGACCTGGGATTCGCCCACGTGCAGGCGTCACCCCTCACCCGCTCCAGCTACCA
Organism: Acidimicrobiaceae bacterium; assembly: GCA_039649175.1. Classification (GTDB taxonomy): domain Bacteria; phylum Actinomycetota; class Acidimicrobiia; order Acidimicrobiales; family AC-14; genus DATAQC01. Next base: position 1,681 of record JBBWZS010000136.1, on the reverse strand, counting down.
CGCCCGCGAGGCCGGCGCGGCGGCGGCGATGTCGTCGGCGGCAACCACGTCGTCCTGTCCCGGCGGAGCGCGTCGTTGACGGCCACGTCGCAGTTCTCCGCCCGCCTGTTGGAGATGGTGTCCGACCCGGCGGTCCTCCAGCGCCTTCCCGAGCCCGTCCGCCTGGCCTCGGGCGAGATGAGCCGGGAGTTCATCGACGCCAAGCTGGCCGTCGACGACCCCGACGATCTCGACCTGGTGGGCCAGGCCATGGTCGCGGCCGCACGCGCCGCCGGCGTCGGGTTCGACGCCGTTGGCGGCCTGGTGCTGGGGGCCGTCCCTTTCACCTTCGCGGTGGCCGGCGCCGCTCGCTGCAAGTGGTTCCTGATCCGCAAGGAGCCCAAGGGCCGGGGGACCAACCGCTGGATCGAGGGAGCCCGCATCACCGAGGGCATGCGGGTCCTTCTGGTCGAGGACGTGGCCACCACCGGCGGCTCCATCCGCGACGCCTACGAGCGGGTTGTCGCCGAGGGGGCCACCGTGGTGTTCGCCACCACCCTGGTCGACCGGGGTGATCGGGCCGCCGGGTTCTTCGCAGAAGTGGGCGTGCCCTACGTGGCCATGCTGACCTACCGCGACCTGGACATCGACCCCGTCGGTGGGGGCGCCCCTGTCGGCCCCGGCTAACCGGGGAGCTTGTCGGCCAGCACGTCGATCATCTTCATGTCGGGCACGCTGCCCACCAGCGACAGGGCGTTCCTGGCCAGGGCCCTCGGCACCTTCCCCGAGAGGTGGGCGAGCCGCCCCTTGTTGTCGGCGAAGACGTCGAAGATGCCGTACTGGCCGTCGCCCATGCCGATGGCGAACCAGGCGATGGTGCCCGGCTCCTCGGCCACGATCGACTCGGCGCTGCGCAGGAACTGCTCGACCTCATCGTTCTTGGAGGCCTTGGCCTTGAAGGTGAGCAAGAGGGCCTTGGTCACCGGAACGGGGGCTGCCGGCCCGGGTGGCAGCTTGTCGGCCAGCACTTCGAGGTGGGTGATGTCGGGCGGGGAGGTGAACAGCTGATCGGCCTGGGCCATCAATGCGTCGGCCACCGGTCCCGACAGGTGAGCCCGGCGGCTGTCGTCGTCGGGGAACACGTCGACGATGCCGAACCTGGCTCCGGCGAACCGGATCCCGAACCAGGCCGTCGTGGCCGCCTCGTCGCGCACCATGGGCATGGCCGAGCGGAGAAGCTCGGTGACCTCGACCTCCTTGCCGGCGACGGCCTCGAAACGGACGAGCAATCCCGTGGTGACCATGCGAGCCTCCCTCGGGCGCGGGACAGCCTGCCGGGCCCTGAGAAGACTTCTCTACCCGCGAAGCCGGGCGTCGCAACCCGTGCCTCGTTCACGGACTTCGCTGCCGGGCCCGGTTGTGGAACCCACAGGCCAGGCGGCCGTTGGCCTGGGTGGTGGGCCCACCCGCTGACCACGGCTGGATGTGGTCGACGTCACAGTCGCCGGCGGGGATGTCGCAGTAGGGGTGGAAGCACTCCCGGTCTCGCAGCTCGACGGCCCTGCGGGTGGCACCGCCGAACAGGCGCCGGGTGACGCCCACGTCGATGACCCGGCTGGGCCCGTCGAACACCACCCGCTCCACCCACGCCCGGTCGAGCCACCGAACCAGGCTCCCGGGGCTGACCACGGTGCCATCAGCC
>JBBWZS010000133.1:0-4795 GCA_039649175.1 Acidimicrobiaceae bacterium | reverse complement strand
TCGAACGGGAAGCGGGTCATGCCGAAGTCGTCGATTCCGCTGGGCCGCACCCGGAGCAGCTCCGGGCCGAAGGTGACGCCGTCGGCGCCGACCTCGCGCAGGACCAGCTCCGTCTGCCCCACGGAGCCGTCGAGCCAGACGCCCACCCCCTGCAGCGCGTTCAGCGGCGCCTTGAACACGGCCCCGGTGGGCTGCACCACCGGGATCAGCTCCCGACCGGAGCGGACACCGACCCAGGGGTGGAGGCTGCACGCCATGGCCAGCTCGTCGGCGAGCAGGCCGGGGCCCGACGGCACCGACGCCAGCGGATAACAGGCATCGGAGGCACCGATGGTGGTCGGGGCCAGGCCGGCCACGGCCCGGGCCGCAGCCGGGCCGCCGGTCACGACACCGACGTTGCGGCTGGCCAACGCCACCGCCAGCTCGGGGGCGACGTTCGGGTCCTTGACCACTGCCACCTGCTGGTAGGCCCGGACGATCGGCAGGGCGCTGGGGTTCGGCTCCAACGACAGGTGGGTGATGGTCCGGTTCACCTCGGTGATGTCGGTGAGGTACTGGGTCACGACGTAGGCGGTGGATGACAGCCCGAGCGCCCGGTTGCGGTAGCCGACCGGACTGGCCTCCATGGCCTCGTCCGTCAGCTTCCAGACCGTCGGTGAGGCGAGGGGATGCGGCCATCCGACCGACACTTCCGTCCCGGCCCGCAGCAGCGCGCTGACCGTCTCCGGATCTCCGTCGAACTGTGTCGCGACCCGGTAGTCGCTGCCGACCGCGCCGAGGGTCGGGGCCGCGTCCTCATAGGCCGCCGTGCTGGAGGGGATGTGGAGGCTGTAGTAGCTGCGGTACGGGGCCACGTCGATGACGAACGCCACCATCACCAGGATGGCGACGGCCGGCCCGATGTGGTGCGAACGGTCCGGGGTCCGGGCCACCCACCGCTCGACCAGCACGATCGGGAAGGCGGCGCCCAGGGCGACGCCCATGGCGGAGAGGGGATACAGCCGCGGGAAGCGGATGGTCGACAGGAACGGGATCAGGTGCTGCGTGGCCGTGATGGGGGTCAGGAAGGGGAGCGTGAAGAGCAGCACGGCCGCGACCGCGGCCAGGATGGTGCCCGCCCGTCCCAGTCGCAGGCGCCGGAGCAGGTTCCCGCCGAGCAGGCCGACGGCCACGCCCAGCACGGCCAGCGCCGGTGAGTGCCGGAGCGTGGCCAGGCCTCCGGCGGCGAGGGAGATGGTGCCGGTGGACATCCACAGCCCCAACGCGGAGACGAAGAGGATGGCGCTGAGCGTGCCGTCGTCGTCGTCGCGTCGGGCCAGCCAGAGGACGGTGATGCCGGTCAGGGCCACACAGACCAGGCTCAGGTAGAAGCCGCTGGCCACGGCGCCGTCCATCCGCAAGGACTGGGTGGTCAGCTTCTCGAAGTCGTAGGTGCCGACCAGGGGGACGGCGCGGGTCAGGAAGGCCTGGGGCCGGCGGCCGAGGGCGCCGGCGATCAGCTCGAGGCCCGTCCGGACGTCCTCGGGCGGCGTGAGGATGAACGCCTTCGACCGGACGACGAACGGCACGAGCCAGTGGGCCACCACGCCGAGCCCGATGAGGACCACCGCTCCGGCCCTGACGACGACGCCCATCGGGCGCAGGGGCCCGGGCCCGGCGCGACGGGCACGGCTCAGCTCGACCACCACCAGGATCCCGCACAGCAGGACCAGCGAGTAGGCGTGCTCCGCCTGTTCGAGGAGGGCGAAGCCGACGAGCAGGCCGGCGGCGGCGATGAACTGCGGGCCCTCCCGCCGCAGTCCCTTGCGCAGCGCCCACGCCAACCACGGCGTCACCGCGAAGACCCACAGCGACGGCTCGTGGCCCGACAGGGGCCCGGCCGAGGCGAAGAACGGGTGCAGGCCGTACATGAGCCCGGCCACGACCGCCGGCCACGTGCGGCCCCAGAGTGACCGGGCGAGGACGAACGATCCCCACGCGCCGACCACCTCGGCACCGATGATCCCGATCTTCACCGCCGCCTGGGCGCCGAAGAGGCCGGCGAACGGGAGCATCACCGCCAGGTGCAGCACCCCGACCAGATCCCAGGCCGGCGTACCGGTCCACATGTCGGGGATCCACGCCGGTATCCCGTTCCCGGCCCGCCAGTGGGCGAGCAGGACGCGGAGGAACATCGACTCCCCTGGGCCGTCGACGAGGAGGTCGCCGTGGCGCCAGCCGCCCGTGTACAGCACCACCGCGACGGCGAGGAAGGCGAACACCACCACCCCCGTCCGCCAGCCCGTGCCGGCCGTCGCCGGCTCCGACGGGGCTGCCCGGCGCGGCCGGAGGGGGGCCGCATCAGGCCGCCCCGGAGGAATGATCGTCTGCGTGAGGCCTCCAGCGACGGCACTTCGGGCCCGGGTGGACACGCGTCGGCGGGCGGAAGGGACTAGACGGCCGAAGCTACCACCGGCGACCCGGCCCGAAGCGGTCAGGCGCCGGGAGCGCGGGCGGCCGGCGGCCGGGCGCGCCGCCCGGTCACCAGGTCGCGCACACCCCACCCCGTGACCAGCAGGAGGGCTTCGACCACCACACGGATCGACATCTTCGACCGCCCGTGCCGGCGGTCCGAGAAGATGATGGGGACCTCGACGATGGCCCGCCCGGCGCGGGCCAGGAGATAGGCCATCTCCACCTGGAAGGCGTAGCCGTCGGCCCGGACGGCGTCGAGGTCCAGCTCGGCCAGCACGCTGGCCCGATAGGCACGGAAGCCCGACGTCGCATCGGCCAGCGGCAGGTTGAGGGCGACGGACGCATACCGGTTGCCCCATCGCGACAGGGCCCGCCGGTACACCGGCCACTGCTTCGGGATCGAGCCCCCTTCGACATACCGGGAGCCGATGGCCAGATAGGCGCCGGCCTCGACGGCCTCGAGGAGCCCGGGGAGCGCGGCCGGGTCGTGGGAGAGGTCCGAGTCCATCTCCACCACCACGTCGTAGCCCCGGTCCCGGGCCAGGCGGAAGCCGGTCCGGTAGGCGCTGCCCAGCCCGGCCTTCTCCGGACGGACCAGGACCTCCACCCGTCCGAGCTCGTAGTCGCACGCCTTGGCGATGTCGGCCGTGCCGTCCGGGCTCGAGTCGTCGATGACCAGAATGTCGGCCGACGGGGCGGCGGCGCGCACGCGGCCCAGCACCTCGGCGATGTCTTCGGCTTCCTCGTAGGTCGGAAGCACGACCAGGGCGCGCACTGGCCGAACTGTAGGATCAGAGGGTGTACTCCGCCAGTCCGACCTCGCCGGATCCGCCGGGATGAACAGGCGTGCGTCAGCGTCCGCGCTGGCGGTCATGCTTGTCCTCGGCGCCTGCTCCAGGGGCGGAAAATCGCAGGTCGGACCGGGCGAGGGCCCGATCTCCAGGCCGGAGACGTCGGATCACGCCGCCCTCACCGGGGCGGGGTCGACGCTGGCGACGGCCACCGTGATGCAGTGGGCCCAGCGGTACCGGTCCGTCGCGCCGGGCGTGAGCGTCGACTTCCGGGCCGTCGGCTCCGACGCCACGGCCGACGACCAGCTGCGCTCCGGCGCGGTCGACTTCGCGGTCTCGGAGCGTCCCGACGAGCTGGCCGACGCGGCGTCTGCCATCGCCGCCGTCCCGTCGGCGGCCACTGCGGTCGTGGTGACGTACAACCTCCCGGGGCTGGGCGGGCTGCGCCTGTCGCCGGTGACGCTGGCCCGGATCTTCGACGGCTCGCTCACCTCCTGGAACGACGCGGCCATCGGTGGCGACAACCCGGGCCGGGCCCTCCCGGCGTTGAAGATCACGCCGGTCACGCGGTCGGACCCGTCCAGCGCCACCCTGCTGTTCTCCCGGTACCTCGATGCTTCGGCGCCGGTGGTGTGGACCGCCGGCTCCGGCCCGACGGTGGCCTTCGCCCCCCGGTCGGGAGTGGTCGGCCCCGACGCCCTGACCAAGGCGGTCAAGGACCGGCCGGGATCCATCGGCTACGCGTCCGGCGCCGAGGCGACCGCGGCCGGGCTCGACATCGCCATGGTCAAGAACTCGGCCGGCCACTTCGCCGCTCCCACGACCGGCTCGATGGACGCATTCCTCCTCGGCGCCGAGGGCACGCCCGACGACCTGGTGCTGGGCACGCCGTTCCAGACCGCCGCCTCCGACGCCTATCCGCTGAGCGCCTTCAGCTACGTGTTCGTCCCCAGGGTCTTCTCCGGTACGGACAAGGACAAGGCCCTCCGCGACTTCCTCAGGTGGATCCTCAGCGAAGGCCAGCGGTCACTCGACCCGCCCGGCGCCGCACCCCTGCCCCTCCCCCTCCTCGTGCGGACCCTGGAGGCGCTGCAGAGCGACGACCTGCGGCCCCGCCGGTGAGGTCGTCGACCCGGCCGTCCCTCAGGCCGCAGTGGCGGCCGATGCGGGAGAACGGGCCGGCCGTCGGGAGCCGACGAGGAAGGCGGGGGCCCCGAAGAGGCTCAGGGTGACGCTGATCCCGTAGAGCACCAGGCCCAGGGCGACGGCCTGTCCGGCGGCCACCCCCAACGGCCCGAGGAGCACGACCAGCGAGCCCTCCCGCAGCCCGAGCCCACCGATCGACAGGGGCAGCGCCTGGGCGATGGCCACCACCGGCATGAAGGCCATCATCGCCGTCCATCCCACCGAGATCCCGAGGGCATGGGCGGCCATCCAGGCCACCAGCACGACGGTGAGCTGGTAGGCGAGGGCGGCGAGCATGACCGCCCCGGCCAGGGCCGGGTGGCGCCGGAGCCGGACCAGCCCGAGGTGGACGGTCATGGCCAGGC
>JBBWZS010000129.1:0-30228 GCA_039649175.1 Acidimicrobiaceae bacterium | reverse complement strand
CCTGTCGTGCAGCAGCCGGTGCCAGAAGCGCCGGTAGGCCCGCCTGGGGATGAGCACGCTCACCTCGGTGTGCCCGTCGGCCAGCGCCTCGGCCACCACCTCGAGGACGCAGCGTGTGAGGCGCCGGTCGGGGCAGTCCACCAGCTCGAGGGGGAAGCGGGACAGGCCGAGCCGGCGCCAGTCGGCGGCCAGGTGTTCGGCCCGGTGCTCGTCGGAGGCAACGTGCACGGCCCGCAGGTCGTCGGGGCTGAGAGACCGGGCGTACTGCATGGCCCGGGCGGCGCTGCGGTCGAGGCTGTGCACCAGCACCAGCACCACGTGACGGCGCAGGATGCGAGCGCTGGCCGCCGTCCGGGCGTCCTCCTCCAGCTCGGCGGCCTCGGCCTCGTACTGGCGGTTGAGGCGCACCAGCAGGGCCACCATGATCGGTACCAGGACGATGATGACCCACGCGCCGAGAATGGCGCCCTTGGGCTTGAACTTGGTGATGGCGATGACCACGTCGACGACCAGGGACAGGAAGGCCCCGGTGGCGTTGATGAACAGGCCCCGCTTCCAGCCCGGCTCCTTCATGGTGATGTGGTGCCTGGCCATCCCCGCCTGGGACAGGGTGAACGACGTGAACACGCCGATGGCGTAGAGGGGGATCAGGCGGTCGACCCGGGCCTGGGTGATGACGATGAGGAACACCGAGGCCGCCGCCAGGGAGATGATGCCGTTGGAGAAGACCAGGCGATGGCCCCGCTTGGTGAGCTGGCGGGGCATGAAGTTGTCGCCGGCGTGAAACGACGCCAGCCTGGGGAAGTCGGCGAAGCTGGTGTTGGCCGCCATCACCAGGATCAGCATGGTGCCCGCCTGCAGGCAGTAGAAGGCCACCGTCCCGCCCGGACCCCCGCCGAAGACGATCTTGGCGATCTGGGAGATGACGGTCGGCGTGCCCTTCTCGTAGGGCGCCACGTGCATCTTGGCGGCGAGGACCGACAGCCCGAGGAACATCGCTCCGAGGGTGGAGCCCATGATGACGAGGGTGCTGCGGGCGTTCTTCCACTCCGGCACGCGGAAGGCAGGCACGCCGTTGGAGATGGCCTCCACCCCGGTGACGGCGGCGCCACCGGAGGCGAAGGCCCGGAGGACGACGAACAGCGTCGCCCCCTGCAGCCAGCCGCTGCCGGCCCTGCCCAGGGGCATGAGCCCGGGACGGTCGAGCGACTGGACCGGTAGGTGGCCGAAGACCAGGCGGCCCAGCCCGATCACCAGCAGGGCCACCATGGTCACGATGAAGAAGTAGGTGGGGACGGCGAAGACCCGCCCCGATTCCTTCACCCCCCGGAGGTTCCCGTAGGCGATGAGCCCCACGAAGGCCACCGAGAGGGGCACCGCCAAGCTGCCCAGTCCCGGGAACGCCGACACCAGGGCGGCGGTCCCCGCCGCCACCGAGACGGCCACGGTGAGCACGTAGTCGGTGAGCAACGACACGCCGGCCACCTGGGCCGGGAGCAGCCCGAAGTTGTCGCGGGTCACGATGTAGGCACCACCGGCGGTGGGGTAGGCCTTGATCGTCTGGCGGTACGAGAGGATCAAGAAGGCCAGGACCACGAGGAGCACGATGGTGATGGGCGTGACCAGGGTGAAGGCGGCGATGCCCACGTACTGCACCAGGTGGCGGAGGATCTCCTCGGTGCCGTAGGCCACCGACGACAGGTTGTCGGACGCGAACACGGCCAGCGCCGTGGGCTTGCCCAGTCGCTCGTGGGCCAGGTCCTCGGTGGCCAGGGGCTCGCCCAGCAGCTTGATCTTGACCCGGTCCCCGAGGCACTCGGGCAGCGCGTCGCCCGGAGGTGGGGGGATGGGCCGGGGCGGAGCGAACTGGCCGGCTGGCGAGGTGGACGAGGGCACTCCAACGAGCACACCGCGTGGCGGTGTCAAGACGCCGTCAAGGAGCGGCCGCGGCCGTCAAGATCACGCAAATATCACCGACCTGAGCATGACCGGCGGTGCAGCCGGGGCCGGCATGACCCCCATCCGGTGGGATGGTGGGGGCACGCCGACCAGCCTCACCCTCGCTCGCAGGACGCCGTGGCTGGGCGCCGCCGTGGGCGTGGGGGCGGTGGGGGTGACGGTGGCCACCCTGTCTCCCCTGCGCCTCGACGTCAGCCGGGCGACGCCCGCCCTCGTGCTGGTGCTGGCCGTGGTCGCCGCGGGGCTGGTGGGCGGGGGCCGGGCGGCGGTGGGTGTGGCCGTCGCCGCCGCCGCTGCCTACAACCTGGCGTTCGTGCCGCCGGTGTGGACCTTCAAGGTCAATGCCGGTGAGGACTGGGTCGCCCTCGGCGTCTTCGTCGCCGTGGCCGTGTCGGTCGGCCTGCTGGTGGCCGGCGAGGCCGACCGGCGCCGGGCCGCCGAGCAGCGTGAGGCCGAACTGCGCGACCTCTACGCCCGGCTCGAGGTGATCGTCGCCGAGAGGGGACGCCTGGCCGACGAGGCCGCTCGGGTCACCGTGCTCGAAGACGTCGACGAGCAGCGCTCGGCCCTGTTGCGTTCGGTGTCGCACGACCTGCGGACGCCGCTGGCGACCATCAGGGCCGTCGCCGGCGACCTGCGTGACGGCGTGGTCTACGACGAGGCGACCCGTACCGAGCTGCTGGCCACCGTGTGCGACGAGGCCGATCGCCTCGACCGCCTGGTGGCCAACCTCCTGTCCCTGTCGCGCATCGAAGCCGGGGCGCTGCGCCCGGAACGCCAGGCGGTGCCCTTCGACGAGCTCGTCGCCGATCGGGTCCACCGCCTGGCCCGGATGTTCCGCCAGGTCCGCATCGACGTGAACCTCCCCGCCGACCAATGCGTCGTCGACGGCGACTACAGCCAGCTCGACCAGGTCGTGACCAACCTCCTGGAGAACGCCGCCCGCCACGCCCCGCAGGGCTCGACCGTCCGCCTCGATGCTCGAAGGCGCGCCGGCGAGCTCGAGGTACGGGTCAGCGACGAAGGGTCCGGGGTGGCCGAGTGGGAGCGTGACCGGGTCTTCGAGCCGTTCCGCCGGGGCGAGGGCAGCACGTCGAGCGGGGTGGGACTGGCCATCTGCCGGGCCATCGTCGACGCCCACGGCGGGCGGATATCGGTGGAGCGGACATCCGGTGGCGGGGCGACGTTCGTCTTCACCCTGCCCCTCCGGGAGATGCCGTGACCGAGCCGCGTCACGTGCCCGAGCCCGAAGGGAGAGGCCGGACCACGGTGTTGGTGGTCGATGACGAGCCCGCGATCCTGCGGGTGGTGCGGGCCGGTCTCGAAGCTCGGGGCTACCGCGTCCGTACCGCCACCGACGGGCAGGGCGCCATCGACATGGTGGCCCTGGAGGCACCCGACGTGGTGGTCCTCGACCTGGGCCTGCCCGACATCGACGGTGTCGACGTGTGCCGGCGCATCAGGGGCTGGTCCGACGTGCCCATCGTGGTCCTGTCGGCCGACGGGTCGGACCACCGCAAGGTGGTGGCCCTCGACGAGGGGGCCGACGACTACGTCACCAAGCCCTTCTCCATGGCCGAGCTGCTGGCTCGGGTCCGGGTGGCCCTGCGCCACCGGCGCGCCGCCGGGGCGGGGACGGCCACGGGACAGGCGGCGCCCATCGACGAGGCCGTCCTCGAGGTTGGTGACCTCCGGGTCGACATGGCGCGCCGCCATGTCAGCGTGGGCGGTCGGCGCATCGACCTGACGCCGAAGGAGTTCGCCTTCCTGGTGCTCCTGGCCCGTTGGCCGGGCCGGGTCCTCACCCACGGGGCGATCCTGTCGGAGGTCTGGGGGCCCGGCTACGAGACCGAGTCGCAGTACCTGCGGGTCTATGCCAGCCAGCTGCGTAAGAAGCTCGACGACGACCCGGCCCGTCCCCGCCTGGTGACCGAGCCCGGCGTGGGCTACCGCTTGGTGGACCCGTCCGAGGGCGGTTCGGGGCCCGAGCGGGAGGGCGGTTCCGGGCCCGAGCGGCCATCTGAGCGGGACGGCGGCATGCCGGGGTAGGACTCCTGGCGGTCACCGGGCTTGTTCAGGTGATAGGGCACCGAGGTCACGACCGTGCCCTCGCGGAACAGCAGCTTGGCCTTGAGCAACAGGGCGCTCTGGTTGTGCAGGAGCTGCTCATACCACTTGCCCACCACGAACTCGGGGATGACCACGGTGACGGTGTCGTTGTCCCAGCGGGCGTCGAGCTCGTCGATGTAGCGCTCCAGCGGTCCCACGAGGTCGCGGTAGGGCGACGGGATGATCTCGAGGGGCACGTCGATGCCCATGTCCTTCCACTGGCGCTCCAGGGCCAGGCGGTCGTCGTCCTCGAACGACACGTAGACCGCCACCAGGTGTTGAGGCCGCAGCGACCGGGCGTAGGACAGGGCCTTGAGCACGCCCCGGTGCACGCGGCCCACGAGCACGACGACGGTGTGGTTGATGGCTTCCGGGCGCACCGGGGCGTCCTCGACGGCCAGCATGGCCGAGACGCGGTCGTAATGGCGCTTGATGGCCATGAACAGGGCGATGATGGCGGGGACGACGACGATCGGCACCCAGGCGCCCTTGGCGAACTTGGTGAAGGCCACGATGAGCAGCACGATGAAGGTGGCCACCGAGCCCACCGCGTTGATGGCCACCCCCCGCTGCCAACCCGGTTCCTTGAGGCGGCGGTGGTGCTGCACCATCCCCGCCTGGCTGAGGGTGAAGGCGGTGAACACGCCGACGGCGTAGAGGGGGATCAGGGCGTTGGTGAGGCCGCCGAAGGCGATGAGCAGCAGCGACGACAGGACAGCCAGGATGATGATGCCGTTGGAGAACACCAGGCGGTCGCCCCGGCCTGCCAGCTGTCGGGGCAGGTACCCGTCGCGGGCGATGATCGACGACAGCCGGGGGAAGTCGGCGTAGGCGGTGTTGGCGGCCAGGGTGAGGATGGCGGCGGTCGAGAACTGGAGGATGACGTAGATGGGTCCGCCGCCGTAGACGGCCTGGCCCATCTGGGAGATCACCGTCTCCTCGTGGCTGGGGTACGGGTGGAGGTGGTGGGCCAGGATCGACACCCCGAAGAACAGCACCCCGAGGATGAGCGCCATCCAGGTGATGGTGGTGGCGGCGTTCTTGGACTCGTCCTTCTGGAAGGCGGGCACCCCGTTGGAGATGGCCTCCACCCCCGTGAGGGCCACGGCGCCCGATGAGAAGCCTCGCAGGAGCAGGACCAGCCCGAGTGACCCGCCCGCCTGCAGCACGGCCGTCGACTTGTTGGGGTCGAACGGGATGGGGGAGATGTGGCCGAAGTAGGTGCGGAGCAGGCCGTAGCCGACCAGGCCGGTGATGGAGAAGATGTAGATGTAGGTGGGGACGGCGAACACCGAGCCCGATTCCTTGATGCCCCGCAGGTTGGCGATGGTGATGATGGCGATGAGCACCAGGCCCACCAGCACCCGTTTGCTCTCCAGGCCGCGGAAGGCGGGCAACGAGATGATGGCGGCCACTCCGGCCGAGATCGACACCGACACCGTGAGCACGTAGTCGACCAGCAGCGACGCGCCGGCGATCAGTGAGGGGTAGTCGCCCAGGTTCTCGCGGCTGACGATGTAAGACCCGCCCCCGCTGGGATAGGCGAAGATCGTCTGGCGGTACGACGCCACCACGAGGGTCAGCAGGATGGCCACCACGATGGAGATGGGCACCAGCTTGGACAGGCCGAGGGCCAGGCTGGACGGGGCCAGGGCGACCACGAACAGGATCTCCTCGGTGGCGTAGGCCGTCGACGAGATGGCGTCGGAGGAGAAGGTGGCCAGGGCGATGATCTTGCGCAGCCGCTGGTGATCCTGCTGGTCGGTGGCGATGGGTCGGCCCACCAACACACGCTTGAACAACGACGACATGGGGACGAACGCTAGCGCCGCCGCGAGGGGGCCCCAGGAGTTGTGTCGCGGCCCGGCGGCGTGTTGGATGGTGCGCCATGCACGTCGTCGTCGTGGGCTGTGGGCGGGTCGGATCAGAGCTGTCGACCGCGCTCGAAGCCGATGGCCACACCGTCTCGGTCATCGACAAGAACCGCTACGCGTTCCGTCGCCTGCCCGACAGCTTCACCGGCAAGGCGGTGGTGGGGTTCGGCTTCGACCGCTCCCACCTCGAGGAGGCGGGGGTGGCCGAGGCCGATGCGCTGGCCGCCGTCACCAACGGTGACAACACCAACATCCTCACCGCCCGCATCGCCCGGGAGACCTACGAGATCCGCAGCGTCGTGGCTCGCATCTACGATCCGCGGCGAGCCGCCATCTACCAGCGCCTGGGCATCCCCACCGTGGCGACGGTGGCCTGGACCACCGACCAGGTGTTGCGGCGCCTGCTTCCCGACCGCTCGGTCACCGAGTGGAGCGACGCCACCGGCACGCTGAACGTCGTCGAGCGTCCCCTCCCCGACGCCTGGGCCGGCCACCGTCTCGTCCCGCTGGCCGAGGGAGAGCGCTTTCGCCTGGTCGGCCTCACGCGCGGTGGAGACGCCCGGGTCGTCGGGGGCGAGGCGGTCGGTCAGGAAGGCGACATACTTCATCTCGTCGTACATCGCGACGCCGTCGGCGAGCTCGAGGAACGACTGGGGCGCCGACCGTGAGAGTGGCCATCGCCGGTGCCGGCAACGTCGGTGTGTACATCGCCGCCGACCTGCGGGACAGCGGCCACGACGTGATGATCATCGAGCAGGACCCCGATCTGGTGGCCGTGCTGCGCAGCCGGCTCGACGTGCGCTGGTTCATCGGCGACGCCTGCGAGCCCGACAGCCTCCGTACCGCCGGGTTCGCGGAGATGGACGTGGTCGTGGCCGCCACCGGCGACGACGAGGACAACCTCGTCATCTCACTGCTGTCCAAGCAGGAGTTCGCCGTCCCCCGGGTCGTGGCCCGGGTGAACCATCCCGACAACCAGTGGCTGTTCAACGAGTCGTGGGGAGTCGACGTCTCGGTGTCCACGCCCCACCTGCTCACCGCCCTGGTCGAGGAGGCCGTGCAGGTCGGCTCCCTGGTCCGGCTCCTGCAGTTCCAAGACGCCAACCTGGTCGAGGTCACCCTGGCCGACGACTCCCCGGCCGTCGGGATCTGCCTCAGCGACCTGGGCGTGCCGCGCGACGCCACTGTCGTCGCCGTCATCCGCGAGCGCCACGTCGTCGTCCCCCGAGGCGAGACCACCATGCAGGCGGCCGACGAGGTGCTGCTGCTGGTGAGCCCGGAATCGGTTGACCAGGTCAAAGCCCTGCTGGTCGGCCCCGGCGGCCCGACGCCGCTCGCCTGAGGCCGTCGGGGTGGCCCCGAGATGGCCGCTAGAGGAGCTCGTAGCGAGGGTTGTAGAGGTACAGCCGGCGTCCGCCGTCGCCGCCGGGATTGGCCCTGCCGCTGACCACCACCCGCCGCCCAGGGGACACGCCGGCGATCTGGCGTCGACCCATCCACACGGCCACCAGGAACCCGCTCCCGTCGGTGATGGTGGCCTCCAGGGAGGGTGATCCGGCCCGAGGGACGATCCGGAGCGAGCAGATCTCACCGACGACGGAAACTTCCTGGCGGGCGCAGACCTCACCGATGGCCGTCGTCCCTGCCTGCGCCGTGCAGAACTCGCGGAGCCGGCTGACGTCGTACTCCGAGGGCGGTGTCCGCAGGTTCTTGAACAGGCGCTTCAGGGTGGGGGCCACGGTGGTCAGTCGACGATGTCGTCGGGCGTGTGCAGCATGACCAGGCGGACGGCGGTGCCCGACGTGGACGAGGTGATCTCCACCTCGTCGACCAGGGCCCGGATGAGGGGGATCCCGAGGCCGCGCTCGAACTTGAGCCGGTCCGGATCGGTGACGGGTGGGTGGTCGGGAAGACGGCCGGGGTCGAAGCCCGGGCCCTGGTCTTCGATCCGCACCTCGAGGCCCCGATCGTCGGCCCGGCACATCAGCCGCACCCGCTCGTCGGTCTCGACTGCGCCGTGGGCCTCGATGGCGTTCGTGCACGCCTCGGACACCGCCAGCTTGAGATCGTCGACCCGCTCGTCGGCCAGTTGGATGTCGGTGGCGGCCATGGCCGACACGACCAGGCGGGCGAGGGCGACGAACTCGGCACGCGCCGGGATCTCGAGGGCGACGTCTTCGACGGCCATGTGCCGGTCGGGCTCCCGGGTATCAGGAGCTCGAGGTGGCCTCGTCGATCGACGGGTGGATGGCGAAGACCTTGGTCAGCCCGGTGATCTCGAACACCTTGAGGATACGGCTCTGGGTGCACACCAGGACGAGGTCGCCGTCGTGGCTGCGCAGGCGCTTGAGACCTCCGACCAGCACCCCGAGCCCGGTGGAATCGAGGAAGTCGACCCCTTCGAGGTCGACCACGATCTGGTGCTTGCCCTCGGTGACGAGCTCGATGAGGCGCTCCCGGAACTTGGGGGCGGTATAGACGTCGACCTCTCCGCGGACGCTGAGCACCGTGTACTTGCCCTGTTCCTTGACGTCGAGGCCAAGATCCATACCCATCCTCCTGTTGTGTCCCGCCGCAAAGCTAGCAATTCCCCGCAACCTGCCCGGACGGGGGCGGCGACCCTTTCTAGGGACCGGCGGTGGCCAGGTACCGGATGCGCCCGGCGATGTTGACGGCGTGGTCGCCGAGACGCTCGTAGAACCGGCCGACCAACGCCATCTCGATGGCCACGGGGATGGTGACGGTGCCCGAGGCCAACTCGGCGGTGAGGCTGACATGGACGTCGTCGAGCTCGTCGTCGCTCTCGCGTAGACGGGCTGCGGCGCTGCCGTCCCGCTCGACGTAGGCGGTGGCTGTGGCCCGCCACATCTCCACCCCGACCCGGCCCATCTGCTCGATCAGTCCCCTGATCCGGGGGGTGAGCTCGGGGGTCAGGCCCCGGGCCGCCCGCTGGGCGATGTGCTCGGTGAGATCGCCACTGCGCTCGAGCTCGGGGACGATGCGCAGCACCGACAGCAAGAAGCGCAGGTCTTCGGCCATCGGCGACTGCAAGGCGATGACGCTCTGGACGAGGTCCTCGACCTCCACGTAGATGGTGTCGATGATCCGGTCGCGCGCGACGAGGGCCCGGGCCGACTCGCGATCGCCGGCCAACAAGGCGTCGGTGGCGCCGGCGAGGCCTTCGCTGACGAGGGCGAAGAGCTGGAGGACCTGGGCATCGATCTTCTCCAGCTCGCGGTGGAAGGCGACACGCAGCTCCTCAGGCACGGACCGACCCTACCGGGACGCCTCGACCCTGGTGGCCATGGCTTGGCCTCAGGGAGCCGCGGTGGGTCCCGGCACCCGCCGGTTGAACCGCCGCAGGTGGGCGGCGGTCATGCACAGCACCAGGCCGGCGGCGACGGGCAGGAGCAACTTCTTGCGACCGGTCGATCCGGTGATGCCCACCAGCGAATCGCCTGCGGCGTCGTCACCCGCCGTCTTGGCGCCGTATTTCAGGGTGGCCGAGAACCCGCCGTCGGGGATGGCCGGCGCCCCGGGGACCGAGAGAGCCGGGACTGCGCCTCCGGGGCTGAGGAACGACGACAGGTCGAGGGGCGCCCCTTTCGTGGCGAACGGGGCTCCGGGCGCGGGCGTGACCGGCCCCGACGCGGGGGCCCCGGTGCCGGCGGCCCCGGCCGCTCCGGGTGATCCGGGCGCCCCGGGGGGCACGGGCACCGACACCCCGGCCTTGGCCGAGGTCGCTGTGGCCCGATCGCTGACGGCGCCGTCACCGTCGGGGCGTACGGCCACGACCACGTACTCGTACTGCCCGCCCGTCGTCGCCGTGGAGGCGTCGGTCCAGCGCACCGTCGACCCGTCGCGCGGTTGGGGCACGGCCGACCCTACGGGCTGGAAGCTCGACGATCCCACCCGGCGCTGGACCTGGTAGCCGACCAGGTCGGGCTCGGTGTTGCGTGACCATTTCACGGTGACGCTGCCGTCGGGGTTGGCCGAGGCGCTGACGTCGCCCGGCGGGGCGGGTGCCACCTCCACCTTGAACGCCGTCGTCGCCTGGGTGGACACCGGGGACCCGTTGGTGACCGCCCCGATGATCTTCTGGCCGCTGGCCACGACCTTCACGTCGTACGGCCCGTTGTAGGCGAGGCCGGGGGTGGCCAGTGAGAACGACGTGGACGGGCCCTGGTTGACGGTGGCGCCGCAGGGGTCACACGAGGCGCCCGCGCCGGGCGGGCCGGGGTGGGTCCTGGAGATGACGGTGATGCGCACGCCGGTGATCCAGTCGAGCGGCCCCGACATCTGGGCCGTGCCGGAGATGGTGGCGTGGGCGCCGTCGACGGCGGGTCCGTCCAGGTTCACCGCCAGGTCGGCGTCGGCCAGTGCCGGACCGGCGGCCGCCACCACGGCCAGCCCCGCCACTGCCACCCCCGCCAGCGCAGCCATGCCCCGGAGACGGCCTCCCGGGCCGCCCATGCCCCGCCGACGGCCTCCCGAACCACCCATGCCCCGCCGACGGGCCGAGCCCTTCAGGCCGATCAGCGCGGTCAGGCCGATTTCAGGTCCTTCGACCAGGTGGCCTTGATCACCAGGCGCTGGGCGGCCGAGCCCTTGGGGTGGCAGGTGGTCAGGGTCAGCGTGCGGTCGCCGCTGGCATCGAGCACCGACAGGTCGTTCGGGCTCACCACGAGCGGGTCCTTGGACACCTGGTAGACGCAGCCGCCCACCGGGGTGTCGAGCTCGATGGTGGCGCCGGGCTTGAGCCGGTCGAGGTTGGCGAAGGGCTTGCCGAAGGTGGTGCGGTGCCCGGCGATGGCCACGTTGCCGACGTCACAGGGCAACGAGGTGTTGGCGTAGTGGCCCGCTCCCGCTCGCAGGGCGCTCGGCGTGGTCCCCTCGACCACGACGACGTCGACGCCGATGTCGGGGATCTTGATGCGGGTGAGGCTGTCGCCGGTGCCGATCTTGCGGTCACGGTAGGCCTGTTGCAGCTGGGGGCTGGCCAACTGCTTGCCCAACCGGTCCTGCAGCCTGCCCTGCCACAGGTTGCTGGCCAGGGGATACCCCACGAGGGCCAGGCCGGAGAGCAGGAGGAGGGCGGACAGCGCCGACAAGGTGCGCCGCAGCCAGAGCTTGGAGCTGAGGAGCTCTGAGACATTGAGATTCTGGGTCACGGGCTTTCCTGGGTCACGGTCTCGGGTCGGGGGGCTGCCAACCGGGCCGGCGGGTCGTCGCCTGACCCTCCGAGGGTACCGGACCCATCGCCGCCGCGGTCACCGCTTCAGCATCCAGCGCCGGCCCAGGCGCCGGCTGACGAAGGCGGCGAGGATCAGCATCAGGCCCATCTCCAGCCAGGGTGCCTCGGCGCCGGTGCGGGCCAGTTCCACCGCTTGGACCTCGGCCGGGGGGTTGACCGACTGGGTGGTGATGAGGGCCTTGGCCCCACCCACGGCGGATTCGGCGTGGGCCAGCTCGAGCACGATGCCCCCGTTCAGGCCCTTCAGGAGCTGCAGGCTCACGCCGTCGGCCACCGCCCCGACAGTGCCGTCGGGGTTCTGGATGGTGCGACCGGCACCGATCGAGATGGTTGACTCCAAGACGGTGCCGGCGAACAGGGTGACCGGTGCGCCCAGGCCGATGGGCACGTTGATGCCGAGGACCTGGAGGGTGAGCAGCGACGGGTCGAAGGCCGACGAGCTCTGGCCGGTGCTGCGGTCGAACGTCGACGTGGCCCGGGCCGACCCCAGCACGATGGAGAGCAGCGGTGCACCGGTGACGGCCAGGCCGGGCAACACGTCGACCTCGCCGCCCTTGGCCGTCGCCACCGCGCTGACCTTGCCGGCATCGGTCGTCACCGTCGAGGCGGTGTCGCCCACGTGGACGGTTGCCAGGTTGGTCACGTTCTTCAACGCGTCGACCAGGCTGCTCACCGGGCTGTTCAGGTCGAGGTTCAGGCTGCCGAGGAGGGGGTCGAGCAGGCCGCCCAGCAGCGGTTGCAGGGTGCCCGTCACCGTGCCGATCACCTGGTCGAGCACAGGCGTGAGGGCGTCGAGGATGGGCTGGAGCAGCTGGAGGACGAGGTTGACCAGGCCCACGTCGATGGCTGCCACCGTGGCCGTGCTGGCCGCCAAGGGATTGGCGTCGAGGGTCGACGCCGCCGACTGCGAGCAGGCGGCGGCCACGTCGAGGATCCCCGAGATGGGGATGTGCAGGGCGCACGCCTGGGGAGTCGACGGGTTCTGGCCGGCGGCGGTGGCATCCGCCTTGCTGGCCGAGTCGGCGATCAGGGCCAGGCCGGCGCCTTTGGCGTGAGCCTCGGGTGAGGACGTGGCCAGGGCGTCGGTCGACCCGGCGGTTACCTTGATCCCCAGGGCGTTGAGGTTGAGCGCCCGGGCCGCCGCGCTTCCGGCGAAGGCTTCGGCGTTGTCGGCTGAGGCCGGCGTGGAGGCGAACAGCCCCGCCACGACCATGGCCGACAGTGCGAGAGCGCAGAGGCGCCCGGTGCTTCTCACGTTCGTCATCCCCCCGGATCTGGTGCGTCTTGAGTGATCATGACGCGGGCAAGGACAAGCCCGCCTACCCCAGGATGGCGAAAATGGTCGCTGCGTCACGGAATTGGTTCGCCGCCGCCCCTGCAAACTCCTTCTCGGCCCCCCCTAACGTTCCACGCGCATGGTGGCACTGGCCTTCAGGGTCAGGTCACCCAGAGCCGCCCCGACCAGGGGGACCTTGGTCGGGTCCCGGTACTGCACGTCGACGCGGACGTGGGAGCCGGGTGCGCCCCGGCCGCTGACGTCGACCCGGAGCCGGTCACCCTCCAGCCCCGAACCGGCCACGGCCACGCGCTGCGGGGCGGCGGGGTCGGCCTCGACGGCCGCCTGGCGGGCCGCCTCCCGCGCGGCGTGCACCACCAGGACCTGGTCGCGGACGACCAGGCCGACCTGGACGACGGCCAGGAGCACGAGGGCCACCAGGGGAAGGACGAGGGCCAGCTCGACTGCCGACTGGCCCCCGTCCCCCCTGCACCTCGTCCTCAGGCCACCACCGGTCACTTCACCTTGCCGGTGATGGCGTTGAGCACGGCGTCGAACAGCTTGCCGATGAGGTCGGACTTGGTGGCCCACGCCACGATGAGCAGGGCGATGGCGGCGGCCCCCAGCAACACGAGGGCGTACTCGGCCGAGGTCTGGCCCCGCTCGTCGCGGCGCAGCCGCCCGAGGGTGCTGGAGGCGAGGCTGGGGGGACGGCCCGAAGCCAGGGCCAGGACGGCGGTGTGGACATGGACGTAGACGCTGAGCATTGGTGTTCCTTCCTGCGATGGTCTCTCTCGGGGGAGGAGGGGGGTCAGACGCGCAGTGAGCGCACGGCGCTGGCGATGAGCGGGGCCACGGTGAGCAACCCGAAGGCGGGGAGTGTGCAGGCGACCAGAGGGAAGAGGAGCTTGACGGGGACCTTGCGGGCCGCCTCCTCGGCCCGGCGCCGGCGGTCGCGCCGGACCTCGTCGGCCAGGCGTTCGAGGCTGGTGACGAGGGGGGCGCCGTAGCGCTCGGACGCGACGAGGGCGCCGACAAGGGGCCGCACGGCCTCGCCGGCACGAGCGGGGAGATCGTCGAGGGCATCGGCCAGTCGCCGGCCGAGGGCCACGTCTTCGGTCACCTGGCGCAGCTCGACGGTGAGGGGGCCCGATCCCCGACGAGCCACGTGGGCCACGGCCAGGCCGACGGTGAGCCCGGCGCCGACGGCCAGGGTGAGCAAATCGACCACGTCGGGGAGGTCGGCGGCCAGGGCGGCGACGCGGCGGCGCTCGACGGCTCCCGCCCACACGCCCGGCAGTGCCCAGGCCACCAGGGCGGCGACCGGCGAGGCCAGGGGGAGGACGGGAACCAGGACGGCGGCGGCGGCCACGGCGGTGCCCAGGCGGCGGGCGGTGGCCGGCGCGGGTGGCCGGTGGGCCAGTCGCAGCAACCAGGCCCCGAGCGCTTCGAGCAGGCCTCCGGCTGCGCTCCGCAGCCCGGCGCGCCCCGGGCGGGGCACACCGGTGGTACCCCTGCCGTCGCCCGCGGCCGCCCCGCCCCGCACCGGTAGGGCGCGGACCCGTTGGGGTGCGGGTCGCCATCGCATGGCCGCGGCCACCACCACGGCCGCCCACGCGGCAGGGACCAGCACGGCCAAGCTCTCGGCGCCGGTCACAGGGTCACCCGGGACAGCCGGTTCATCCAGACCCAGCCGAGTGCGTCGAGCAGGCCGCCGGCGGCGAGGAGGACGAAGCCGGCGGCGGTGTGGAAGAGGAAGGTCGACGTTCGCGGGTCGGTGGCGGCGGCGAAGGCCCCGAAGCCCAGGGGCGCCAGACTGATCACCAGCGCCGAGATCCGGGCCTGGGACGACAGGGCCCGCACTTCGGCGAGCAGGCCAAGACGGTCGCGCAGGGTCGCGGCCACACCGTCGACCGACCGGGCCTGGGCACCCCCCGTCTCGGCGCCCAGGCACAAGGCAGCGACCGCCAGGCGGACGCCCGGGAGGGGACGACGTTCGGCCAGGGCTTCGAGGGCGGCCACCAGCGGTGCTCCCCGGTCGGTCTGGGTCGACACCCGTTCGAGCTCGTGGCCGAGTGGGCCCGGGGTGCGCGAGGCGGCCTCGCCCACCGCCTGGCGCAGGGACGCGCCGGTGCGCAACGCGCGAGCGACCGCCTCGAGGGCGCCCGGCAACGCCGCCTCGACCCGGGCGTCACCCCGGCCGCGCCGCGATCGCAGTGCCACCGCGGGCCCGGCGACGCCGGCGACCAGAGCAGCGACGGCCAGAGCCGGCCCGGCCATGACGAACACCACCGTCACCGACACGACCACCCCACCACACCACAGCTTCCACACGGTGGGGGCGTCGATGCCCACGTCGGCGGCGACCAGGGCGGCGGGCAACCACCGGGGCCCGGAGCCGGAATGGGACGGAGCCTGACCGGGAGCCAACCCGTCGGTCGCTTTGCTCGCCCCCGCCCGGTCATAACCGGGCAGCCGCTGGACCACGCTGCCTCGTCGTCCGGTGACCAGGGCCAGCCGGACGGTGGTGGCGAGGGCGGCGACCAGTGACCCGCATACCAGTGCGGCGACGGCTGTGGCGTGGGGGCCCGGGCCGGGGATCACGACACCAGCCATCCGGCGTCGGGGGTGGCCACGCCCGGCGCCCGGGTCGGGCGCTGGGGCAGGGCGAGGACCCCGTCGGCATCGGCCAGCCGCCGGGTCCGGGGCTGGTGGCGTCGGGGCCCGCGCCGCCGGCTGCCCGCGCCCGAGCCCGAGCCCCAGGAGCCCGACGGCGGTGGGGTCTCGCCCGCTCCTGTGTCGTCGCCGTCCCCGAGCGCCTCCCCCCGCACCTCGGCCACCTCGACCACCCGGCGCGAGCCGCCGGGAGCGCGGGCCACCTGGACCACCAGGTCGAGGGCCGACTCGAGCTGGGTGCGGACGGCGTCGAGGGGCAGGTCGACGTCGCCCATCAGGATCATGGTCTCGAGACGTCGCAGGGCGTCGGCCGGGCTGTTGGCGTGGCAGGTCGACAGCGACCCCTCGTGGCCGGTGTTCATGGCCTGGAGCATGTCGAGGGCCTCGGGGCCCCTCACCTCGCCCACCAGGATGCGATCGGGACGCATGCGCAGGGCGTTGCGGACCAGGTCTCGCACGGGCACGGCGCCGGCCCCCTCGGCGTTGGCCGGGCGGGCCTCCAGGCGCACGACGTGGTCGGAGGGCAGGCGCAGCTCGGCGGCGTCTTCGACCGTGACCACCCGTTCGCCGGCGGGGATGTGGCCACCCAGGGCGTTGAGCAGGGTCGTCTTGCCGGCCCCGGTGCCTCCCGACACCAGGATGTTGAACCGGGCCTCGACCGCCCAGGCCAGCAGGGCGGTGACCGCGGGGGCGGCGAAGGCGTTCAGGGGGACGGGCCGGGCGCCGAACCGGCGGATGGTGAGGCACGGTCCGTCGACGGCCAGGGGCGGCACCACGGCGTTCACCCGGGAGCCGTCGGGCAACCGGGCGTCGACCAGGGGCGCCGACCGGTCGACGCGCAACCCGAGGGGGCCCACGACCTTCTCGATGAGGTGCTCGATGGCGGCGGCATCGAGTTCGAGGGCGACGCGCTCCAGGCGCCCGGCCCGCTCCACCCAGACCCGACCCGGCCCGTTGACCATGATCTCGGTGACCGAGGGGTCGCCCAGCAGCGGCTCGAGCAGCCCGAGCCCCTGCACCTCGGCCAGCACCTCGGACACCACGCGGGCCCGCTGGGCGGCGCCGAGCAGGGGAGCCTCCTCGCCGACGAGCACGGCCAGGCGTTCGGGCAGGACGGCTCCTGAGCCTTCGGCCAGGAGGCGGGCGTGCACCCGGGAGCGGGCGGAGGACGGGCCCATCACGCCGCCTGGCGCAACGAGCGCTCCAGGGCCCGGGGCACCCGGCGCGACAGCAGGCCGGCGTCGACGGCCCTGGCCACCGCAGGGTCGAAGCCGACCTCGGCCCGCACCGGTATGCCGAGCACCTCTTCGACGTCCCGGCGGCCGAGGGAGCGACCCTCCTCGCCCACCAGGATCACGCCCGACGCCCGCACGGGAGCGGCCAGGGCCCGTCGCAGGGCCAGGTAGCAGGGACGGAGCACCAGCAGCGACAGGGTGGCGCCGGCGGCCACGGCCAGGCCGACGCCGTTGTCGGCCCGGCCGCAGTCGGCCACCACCGGTCGCCGCTCGACGGCCAGGGCGCCGAGCAGCGCCGCCGTGCGCTCGCCGCCGACGGGGGAGGTGACCATGGCGTCGGGGTTCGAGCCCTGAGCCAGCAGCCGCACGCCGGGCGCGGCGTCGACTTCGAGTCGGCTCAGGGCGTCGTTGGGCACGTCGGCCCCCGCAGCCAGCCAGTCGGACAGCCCCGGGCCGTCGGGCTCGGGAAGCCCGAGAGCGGCGGGAACGTCACCGGCGAGGTCGACCAGGAGGGTGGCACCGCGGGTCTCGGCCAGCACCAGGCTGAGTGCGGCGCTGACGACGGTGGTGCCGCTGCCACCCTTGGGCGACCAACAGGCGATGAGCACGTGAAGCCCTCCCCGGGGCGCGGACGAACTGGCTCGGGGGAAGGGAGGCCGCCGTCACGGTACGACGGGCGGGGCGACGGCGCAAGGCCGAATTCGCCGAAATGTTCCCGCCGCCTCAGGCCGCGGGCAGCGACGCTTTCAAGCCGGCCGGGGCCGGCTCGACTCAGGTGGCGCGGACCTTCTTTGCGGCCACGACGCCGAGAGCGACAAGGACGACCAGGATGAGCAGCTTCTTCATACCGTTCACCCTAGTGGGCCACGCCGCTACGAGGAAGGGCCCGAGCCCGGGTAGGGTGATCGGCGGAGGTGTCCGGGCGCCTGGTGGGCCCCCCCGCCTTCAAAGCGGGTGGGACGGGTGATCCCCGTCCGGCGGGTTCGATTCCCGTCCACCTCCGCCATGATTCTGCCGGCGGGCACCCGGGTCCTGCGGACCACGCCCGCCGGTGCCGGCGGGCTTCGTTTGACTACACCGCCAGCAGGTCTCTCGCTCCCGTGTCGCTGCTCGGGTGACGGAGCTTGGACATGGCCCGGGCCTCGATCTGGCGGATTCGCTCCCGGGTCAGGTTGAAGTGCTCGCCGACCTCTTCGAGGGTGCGGGGTTCGCCCCGGTCGAGGCCGAAGCGCAGGCGCAGGATCTCCCGCTCACGCTCGTCGAGGGGCCCGAGGAGCTTGGCGATCTCGTCGGGCAGCAGGGCGGTGGCGGCCACCTCGAAGGGCGACTCGGCGGAACGATCCTCGACGACGTCGCCCAACTCGGCGTCGCCGTCTTCGCGGAGCGGCTCCGACAGCGACAAGGGCTCGGCGGCGAAGCGCAGGGCCTCGGTGACCTTGTCCTCGGGCATCTCCACTTCCGCGGCCAGCTCCGACAGCGTGGCCGGGCGCCCGAGCTTGAGCTCGAGGCGGGCCCGCGCCTTCTGGAGGCGGGCCAGGGTGTCACCGGCGTGCACGGGGAGGCGGATGGTGCGGCCGGTGTTGGCGATGCCCCGGGTGATGGCCTGGCGGATCCACCAGGTGGCGTAGGTGGAGAACTTGAAACCCTTGCGCCAGTCGAACTTCTCGACGGCGTGCATGAGCCCCAGGTTCCCCTCCTGGATGAGGTCGAGGAGCGGTAGGCCGGAGGCCTGGTACTTCTTGGCGATGGACACGACCAGCCGCAGGTTGGACTTGACGAACGTCGACTGGGCCAGCACGCCCTCGGAGGCCACCCGGCGCAGCTCGCGGCGCTTGGCCTGGGTCAGCCCCGTCCCCTCGGTGTCAGCCTGGCAACGGGCGGCGTTTCCCGCCTCGATGGCCTTGGCCAGTCGGACCTCGTCGTCTTTGGTGAGCAGTGGGTACTGCCCGATGTCGGTGAGGTAGAGGCGGACGAGATCTTCTTCGTCGCGCTCCACACGCTCCTTCGGCAAAATGAACCTCTTCGTGTTGTTCGCGGATCGCCACGGGCACTTGGTCAAACGTCCGGACGGACGCGACGATTCCGGCCAGCCTGGACAGGGACCTCTGGTGCTGTGGACCAATTCTACCCGCATGGTCAAGGCCCCCAAGCCGACATCGGGATCATCAGCCCATGTGGCAGTCTTTCATGATGGGCGATGGCCTGTCAATCCGAGAAGGTCGGCCGGATCGGCGAGACATGCCGCCAACCGGGCCTCGGTGTCCCCGGCCCCTTCTCGCCCGCCGGGACCAACCAGGTGGTCGCCCAGCAGGTCCTCGGCGCCGGCCCGGCAGGTCGCGGCGTCGACCAGCAGGAACCTCGCCCACCGCACCACGGGGCCGTCGGCCAGGGGATGGGCCTGGTCCACGCGCTGGCCGTAGGCGGCCAGCCGCCGGGGCTCGACCACCCGGGCCACGGCCACCAGTCGGGCCGCGGTCGCCGACGGTTCGACCAGACCGGCCAGGGCGTCCACGAGGGCGCCGACACCCGGGCCGGCGGGAACAGTCAGAGCGACGCGGTCGAGGTGGGCCACTCGCGGCTGGCGGTCGCGCCAGATCTGGGCGGCGGTGGCGTGGCGGCGGCTGTGGGTCGACCACAGCACCTTGGCGGCGGCGTCGGCCTCCACCGTCACCCAGGAGCCCAGCACCTCGAACAGTCGCGTCTCCAGCCACCGGGCATGGCCGGCGACGCGTGCCGAGTCCTCCAGCGTCAGCACCGCGGGCTCGACGACCGCCTCAGCGGTAGTGGTTGGTGATGGGGAGGCGGCGGTCCTTGCCGAACGCCTTCGGGGTGACCCGCACGCCGGGCGGGGCCTGGCGCCGCTTGTACTCGGCCTTGTCGACGAGGGCCACGACCCGGCGCACCAGCTCGCCGTCGAAGCCGGCGCCCTCCAGGTCGACCGCCGTCATGTCGCCTTCGATGTAGGCCTCCAGCACGGGGTCGAGCTCGTCGTAGGCGGGAAGGGACTGGTCGTCGCGCTGGTCGGCCCGCAGCTCGGCCGAGGGGGGCTTGTCGAGCACCGACTCGGGGATGGGCGGCCGGTCGCCGCCTCGGGCGTTGCGGTCGCGGCAGAGGTCGTAGACGAGGGTCTTGGGGACGTCTTTGATCACCGCGAAGCCGCCGGCCATGTCGCCGTAGAGGGTGGCGAACCCCGCTGCCATCTCGCTTTTGTTGCCGGTGGCCAGCACCATCCAGCCGAACTTGTTGGACAGGGCCATGAGCACGACGCCTCGCACACGGGCCTGGACGTTCTCCTCGGCCAGCCCCTCATCGGTGCCGGCGAACGACGGGTCGAGCATGTCGAGCAGGGCGGCATGGGCGGCCTCGATGGCGATCACCCGGAAGTCGATGCCCAGTTGGTCGGCCATCTCCTTGGCGTCGTCGTTGGAGCCGGCGCTGGAGAACCGCGAGGGCATGGCCACGCCGTGCACGTGCTCGGCGCCCAGGGCGTCGACGGCCAGGATGGCGGCCAGGGACGAGTCGATGCCTCCCGACAGGCCGATCACCACGTCGGAGAACCCGTTCTTGGTGACGTAGTCGCGGGTGCCGAGCACGAGGGCCTCGTACACCTCGCGCACCGGGTCGAACGGTTCGGCCAGTCCCGGCTCGGCGTCGTCGTCGCGCTCGTCGCTGCGGTCGGTGACCGTCACCGCCTCGAGGGCCGGCGCCACCGCCCGCCCACGCGGGTCGAGGAGGCGCTTCCTGAACACCGGCCGCACGTCGACGTCGACGACCATGACGGCTTCGGCGAACTGGGGCCCGCGCGCCACCAGGCCGCCCTCGGCGTCGACCACCAGTGAGGCTCCGTCGAAGACCAACTCGTCCTGGCCCCCGACCAGGTTGACGTAGACGAGGGCGCACGAGGCGTCCGCCGCCCGGGTGGCGAGCATGCGCTCGCGCTCGAGCAGGCGCCCGGCGTAGAAGGGCGAGGCGCTGACGTTGACGATCAACTCGGCTCCGCCCGCGGCCTGGTCGGTCATGGGCCCGGTGGGCGCCCAGATGTCCTCGCAGATCGTCACCCCCACCCGGACGCCGCCGACGACGAACAGGGTGGGCTCGTCAGCGCCCGGCGCGAAGTAGCGCTGCTCGTCGAAGACCGAGTAGTTGGGGAGCAGGCGCTTTCGGTACACCCCCTGGACCGATCCGTGGGCGCAGACGGCGGCGGCGTTGTAGAGGTCGCGCCCGGCATCGACGAAGCCCACGACCGCCGCGCACCGCCCGGTGCGGGCCGCCAGCTTCTCGAGGGCCTTGCGGTTGTCGGCCACGAAGCCGGGCTTGAGCAACAGGTCTTCGGGCGGGTACCCGGTGATGGCCAGCTCGGGGAACACGGCCAGGTCGGCGCCTTCGGACTCGGCCCGCTCGAGGGCGCCCAGCATGGCGGCCACATTGGCCTCGAGGTCGCCCACCACCAGGTCGAGCTGGCAGGCGGCGACACGAAGACGACCCACGGGCCGAGCCTACCGGCGAGCCAGGCCGTTCGATCGCCTTCGCCGCCGCCGGTGGCTCCTCGCCGGCGGGCCACGGAACGAAGCCACCGGAGCGCGAAGGGGGCAAACTGCGCCCCGTGTTCGACAAGCCGCTGCGTTCGGCCATCGAGCGGTCGGCGGCGCCGGCCGCGGTCGCCATGGTCGTCGAGCGCATGGCCGAACGGCGGGCGTCGCTCGTCGAGCGCCTCAACGACGAACCTGCACTGCGCGACGTGGTGGTGGCAGTGGCGGCGGCCAGTCGCTCACTCGGCGAGCTGTGCGTCGCCGACCCGGCGGCCCTGGAGGTGCTGGCCGATCTCGATCGACGTCCCCGACTCGAGCCGGGGTCCGGCGGCGATGCGGTGGCGTCGTGGAAGCGCCTCGAGCTGTTGCGTATCGCCGGTCGCGACCTCGTCGGCCTCGACGACCTGCCGGTCGTCGGCCGGGGGCTGGCTCGGCTGGCGGGCGAGGTCCTGGAGGCGTCGTGCGCGGTGGCCGGGTCCGCGGACCCGGGTGCCGGGGGGCTGGCCGTCATCGGCATGGGCAAGCTCGGGGGAGCGGAGCTGAACTACGCCAGCGACGTCGACGTCATGTTCGTGGCCGCCGACCCGGTGGCAGGTGACCGCGCCGCACGGGCGGTGCTCGACGTCGCCCGGCGATGTTTCCGCGTCGACGTCGACCTGCGCCCCGAGGGCCGGGACGGCCCCCTCGTGCGGTCGCTGGCCTCCTATGAGGCCTACTGGGACCGGTGGGCGCGGACGTGGGAGTTCCAGGCCCTGCTCAAGGCCCATCCCGTGGCCGGTGACGTCTCGCTGGGCGAGGACTTCGCCGCCAGCGCCGCCAGCCGCATCTGGGCGCGGTCGTTCACTTCCGAGGACCTGCGGGAGATCCGGTCCATGAAGGCCCGCTCCGAGGAGCACCTGGCCCGCAAGGGCCTCACCGACCGGGAGGTCAAACGGGGGCGCGGGGGCATCCGCGACATCGAGTTCGCCGTCCAGCTCCTCCAGCTGGTGCACGGCAGAGACGACCCGGCGCTGCGCTCGGCCAACACCCTCGACACCCTCGGCGAGCTGGGCCGGGCCGGCTACGTCGACGTCGACGACGCCCGGGCCCTCGATCACGCCTACCGGCTGCTGCGAACCGTCGAGCATCGCCTCCAGCTGGTGAACGAGGAGCAGGTGCACGTGCTGCCCGACGACACCGCGTCGCTCTCCCACCTGGCGCGGGTCATGGGCTACCGCGACGGGGTGGACGGCACCGCCGGGGAGCTCTTGGTCCGCTATCTCCGCCGCCAGCAGGCGACCGTACGGTCCATTCACGAGCACCTGTTCTTCCGACGGCTCCTCGACGCCCTCCTGGCTGCGCCGGACACGGCCGGGCAGGGGGGGTTGGGGCCCGACGCCGTCAAGGCCAGGTTGGCCGCCTTCGGGTTCACCGACGCCACCCGGACCCGCCAGGCCCTGGCCGAGTTGACCCGAGGCCTGACGCGGTCGTCGCGCCTCATGCAACAGATGCTCCCGCTCCTGCTCGGTTGGCTGGCCGAGTCCCCCGACCCCGACCTGGGCCTGCTCGGCCTGCGCCTGCTGGCCAGCGGTGACGAGCACCGTACCGGGGAGCTGGCCGCCGCCTTTCGGGAGTCGCCCGAAGCGGCCCGCCGGCTGTGCATCCTGCTCGGCACCAGCCGGCGCCTCACCCAGACGCTGGAGCACCACCCCGACCTGATCGCCGATCTCGCCGACCCCGAGGGGCTCGGGGCGCGGTCGGCCGGGGAACTGGCCGGCGGAGGTGTGGCCGCCCTGGCCTGGCGGGCCGACGCCCGGGCGCGCCAGCGCGGCCTGGAGCGGTTCCGCGAACGGGAGGAGCTGCGCATCGCCGCCGCCGACATCCTCTCGCTGACCCCGCCCGGGGAGGACCCCGTGGTGGTGACCGGCGCCCACCTCAGCGCGTTGGCCGAGGCGTGCCTGCGGGCCGCCCTCGACGTGGTGGCGCCGGTGGTCCCCTTCGCCGTTATGGCCATGGGTCGGTTCGGGGGCGCGGAGCTGTCCTATGCCAGTGACCTCGACGTGTTGTTCGTCTACGACGGGACCACGCCGGCCGACTTCGCCGCCGCCGAGAAGTCGGCGGCCAGCCTCCTCGAGTTCCTGGCGGGTCCGACGCCGGCCACCCGCGTGTATGCCGTCGACGCCGGCCTGCGGCCCGAGGGCAAGGACGGTCCGCTGGCCCGCAGCCTTGACGGCTACCGGGCCTACTACGAGCGCTGGGCCCAGGTCTGGGAACGCCAGGCGCTGCTCCGGGCCCGCTTCGTCGCCGGCGACGCCGACGTGGGCCGGCGCTTCTGTGAACTGATCGCTCCCCACGTGTGGCGCGACCCGTTCCCCGAAGTCGACGCCCGGGAGGTCCGCCGCATGAAGGCGCGCATCGAGCGGGAGCGCATCCCCCGGGGCGAAGACCCGCAGTTCCACCTCAAGCTCGGCCGCGGCTCGCTGTCGGACGTGGAGTTCACCGCCCAGTTGCTCCAGCTCCAGCACCAGGTGGCGGCGACGGGCACCATGGCCGCCCTCGACGCCCTGGAGCGTGCCGGCGCCCTGGCCCACACCGACCGGGTGATCCTGGGCGAGGCCTACCGGTACTGCGAGCGCACCCGCAACCGGTGGTTCCTCATCAAGGGTGAGCCCGACGACTCGCTCCCGCAGTCGGCCGAGCAGCTGGCCCGACTGGCCCAGTCGTTGGCCACCACCCCACAGGAGCTGCGCGACGGCTACCGGCGGGTCACCCGCCGGGCTCGCCAAGTGGTGGAGCGGGTCTTCTACGGGCGCTCCTGAGAAACCGCGCCCCATCGGTTCCGGTCACGTTTGGGCGGGTCAGGGCGCCGCGAGACGTGACCGGAACGAGCGGGGTTTAGTTTGGTGCGGTGGTCACGACGGGCGTCGGAAACGCGGCTGCGGGCGCGGCGGCGCCTGAGACGCGGCGCGTCGTCATCAAGACGACGGCGCTCACCAAGGTGTTCCCAGGCCGCGACGGAGCGGCGCTCACCGCCGTCGACGCCCTCGACCTGGAGGTGGGCGAGGGGGAGATCTTCGGGCTCCTGGGCCCCAACGGGGCGGGCAAGACCACCACCGTCGGCATGCTCACCACCCGGGTCGTGCCCACCAGCGGGGGAGCGACGGTGGCGGGCGTCGACGTGGTCGCCGAGCCCAGCCTGGCCAAACAGGCCATCGGGATGGTGTCGCAGTCCAACAACCTCGACCGCGCCCTCACCGTCCGGGAGAACCTCTACTACCACGGCCGCTACTTCGGCATGGGGCCCCGCCGGTCACGGGAGGCGGCCGACGAGCTGCTCGAACGCTTCCGCCTGGCCGACCGGGCCGGCGCCGACGTCGGCACGCTCTCCGGGGGCATGGCCCAGCGCCTCATGGTGGCCCGGTCGATAATGCACCGGCCCCGCGTCCTGTTCCTCGACGAGCCCACCGCCGGCCTCGATCCCCAGAGCCGCCTGGCCCTCTGGGAGATCCTCGGTGAGTTGCACGACCTGGGCCAGACCATCCTGCTGACCACCCACTACATGGAAGAGGCCGACCAGCTGTCGGACCGGGTGGCGGTGATGGACCACGGCCGCCTGCTGGCTCTGGACACGCCCGAGGCGCTCAAGCGGTCGGTGGCGGCCGACACCGTCGTGCGGGTGTCGGCCGACGGCGACCCCGCCCTGCTGGCGCGCCACTTCGAGGGATTCGACGGGGCCGAGGTGGTCCGTATGGTCGACGACACCACGGTGGCCGTCGAGGTGCGGGGCTCCAAGGGGGTGCTGCCGCGGATCGTCGAGCACGCCGAGGCCGGCGGCTTCACGCTCAGCGACCTGTCCCTCACCGAGCCCTCCCTCGAGACCGTGTTCATCAACCTCACCGGAAAGGACCTCCGTGAGTGACGTGACCGTGCCGATGACCGACGGCGGGTCCCGGCCGCTGGTCGAGCTCTCCCAGGCCCGGCCGTCGGGGCGGGCCGGCCTGGTGGCCTTCGGGGCGCTGACCCTGCGCGACCTGGCGGTGTTGCGCAAGAGCCTGACCACCTTCGTGATCCGCACCATCATGCAGCCGCTGCTGTTCGTGTTCGTGTTCACCTACGTGTTCCCGAAGGTCGGCCAGGCCGTCGGGGGATCGGGCGGCGCCGCCGACTTCTCCAGCCTGCTCGTGCCCGGGGTGGTGGCGATCGCCTGCATCTTCCAGGGGATCCAGGCCGTGGCCCTCCCGTTGGTGCAGGAGTTCGGCTACACCCGGGAGATCGAGGACCGGGTGATGGCCCCCCTGCCCGTGTGGGCGGTGGCCGCCCAGAAGATCGTGTCGGGCGCCGTCCAGGGCATCCTGGCCGCCGCCGTGGTCTTCCCCCTGGCCATCCTCATCCCCAGCTCCAAGGTCAGCCTCCACGTGGACTGGCCGCTGCTGCTCACCGTCACGCCGCTGTCGGCGGTACTGGGGGCGTCGCTGGGCCTGACCATCGGCACCCGGGCCGAGCCCCGCCAGGTGCCCCTCGTGTTCAGCGTGATCATCCTGCCCATCACCTTCCTGGGGGCCACCTACTACCCGTGGGCCCGGTTGTCGTCGATCCCCTGGCTGAAGTGGACCGTCCTGGTGAACCCGCTGGTGTACATGAGCGAGGCGTTCCGGGCGTCGCTCACCCCGACGTTCCCTCACATGCCCCTGGTGGCGATCTACGCCGGCCTGGTGGGCTTCACCGTGGCCCTGCTGTGGCTGGGCACCAACGGCTTCCGCCGCCGGGTGCTCTCCTGAGGTTGACAGACGGTTGCGGTTGACAGATGGTTGCGGTACCATCGCCTCGATGACCAAGGCGCTGCGGCTCGAGGAACTGGCCGACGACGACCCCGCCGATGCCGCCAAGGCGGTGGCCGGGGTCCTCACCGTTCACGGGGCCTCACCCGGGTGGATGAACCGGTTCCTCACCGAGCTCGACCACATCACCGAGCGCAGCCACCTGGCCCGTGTGCTCGACGTGTGGTCGCTGTCGGTGGCCGATGCCGGCCGGATGTTCGGCGTGAGCCGCCAGGCGGTCGACAAGTGGATCAGCCGTGGTGTCCCCGAGCAACGGCGCCAGGTCGTGGCCGACCTCGAGGCCGTCACCGACCTGCTCGTCCGCTACCTCAAGCGCGACCGCATCCCTGCAGTGGTGCGCCGCCCGGCCGAGCGCCTGGAGGGAGCGAGCATGCTCGACTGGGCCCGTGCCGGGCAGACCTCCGAGCTGGTGGCCTACACCAGGGAGATGTTCGACCTCCGCCGGGTCACTGCCTGACCCGGGTGGTGCCTGAGCTCCCGGCGGTGGTGACCGAGCCGCTGGATCACACCCACAGCTGGTTGCGCCTGGCCGACCTGGCCTGGACCGACCCCCTCGACCCCACCTTCGCCCCCGTCGTCGGCGGACGGTGGACGCCCGTCGGTGGGCCGCCCACGCTGTACTTCAACGCCGACGTGGCCACCGCGCGCGCCAACGTCCGGCGCCTGTGCGCCGGGTACTCGCTGGTGCCCGAAGACCTCGACGACGACAACGGCTACGTGTTGGTCGCCGCTCGCCTACCCGCCGGCCAGCGGGTCGCCGATGCCCACACCAGTGCCGGCCTGGCGGCCCTCGGCCTCCCGTCCACCTACCCCGTGGATGGCCGGGGGGGTGAGGTGGGGCATGCCGCTTGCCAGCGGATCGGCCAGGCGATCTTCGACGACGGGCTCGACGGAGTTCACTGTCGCTCGGCGGCCACCCACGACGGCTCAGGCCGGGAGCTGGGATGGTTTCCCGGCGCCGGCAGCCGCGCCCGCCGACGGACCATCCGCCGCTTCGGCGACTGGTACTACTGAATCTCTGGCGGCTTCGCCGCCCCGGGCGGGGCCCCAACCCCGCCCTCCTCCGAAGCGGCGGGGGCCCCTTCCCCGCCGCCGGCCGTCCTCTCTGCCGGCTCCGTTGCCGAGGGGAGCGCCAGGGGGCGCAGGAGGGGGAAGAAGATGACGTCGGCGATGGAGTCGGCTTCGGTCAACAACATGGCCAGGCGCTCGATGCCGGGGCCCACCCCTGTGGTCGGGGGCATCCCGTACTCCATGGCCTCCAGGAACTCGTGGTCGACGGGGTGGGCCTCCACGTCTTCGACGGCGCCGCGCCGCTGCTGTTCGGCCTGGAACCTTCGTCCCAGTTCGTCGGGGTCATTGAGCTCGGACCAGTTGTCGCCCTGTTCGATGCCGCCCACGTACAGCTCGAAGCGCTCGACGAACCGGGGATCGTCGGCCATGGCCTTGGCCAGGGGGGAGACCTCGACCGGGTAGCCGTACACGATGGTCGGCTGGATGAGCTCGGGGGCCACCACCTCCTCGAACAGCGAGGTCAGGGCGTGCCCCACGGTGGGCTGGGGCCGCAGGTGGTTGTCGGCCAGGGCGGCGTTGGCCACGTCGAGATCGCCCACGGCGCGGAAGTCGATGCCGCAGCGTCGGTGCACCAGGTCGAGCATCGACTCACGGGGCCATTCGCCCATCAGGTCGACGGGCTGACCCTTCACCGAGACGGTCTTCTTGCCCACCACGTCGGCGGCCAGATGCTTGTAGAGGGCTTCGGTCAGGTCCATGTTGAACTCGTAGCCCTCGAAGGCCGTCATGGTCTCGAGCATGGAAAACTCGGGGTTGTGGGTCTTGTCTATTCCTTCGTTGCGAAAGTACCGACCGATGGTATATACACGCTCGAAACCGGCGATGATCAACCGCTTCAGGTAGAGCTCATGAGAGATGGCGAGGTAGTAGTCACTGTCGATGGCGTTCACATGCGTACGGAATGGCTGAGCCCGACCACCTCCGTAGAGCGGCTGCAGAATGGGAGTGTTGAACTCCACGAAATCACGCTCGTTCAAGAAGGTGCGGACGCCGAGGAGGATGTCGGAGACCATGACGAACCGCTCCCGCTTGGCCGGGTTCATGATCAGGTCGAGATAGCGCTTGCGCGCCAGTACCTCCTCGTCGGTCACCCCGTGCCACTTGTCGGGGAGGGGCTGCAGCGACTTGGACAGCAGGCGGAACCGGTCGACACGCACTGAGTCCTCACCCCGCCGGGTGCGGGTGACGGTGCCTTCCGCCTCGATGATGTCGCCGATGTCGACCAGCTGGGCGGCGTCGTCGAAGCCCAGCGTCCCGTGCTCCGGGCTGGTGGGGCTGAGGTTCTCGCTGGCCACCATCAACTGGATGCGGCCCGATTGATCCTGGACGTCGGCGAACACGAGCTGGCCATGGCCCCGGCGCGACATCATCCGTCCCGCCACGGTGACGACCTGTCCATCGAGCTCGTCGAACCGCTCATGGACGTCGGCGGCCATGTGCGTACGACGGGATGTCGACGGATAGGGGTCGATTCCCAGCGCTTTGATTCGCCGCACCTTGTCGATGCATTGGGCTCGAAAGGTGTTCCCCGAGGTTCCCATCAGGTTGAGGTCATAACGGTGCTGGTCCTCAGGTCGGACGGCGTGAAATCGACTGGTCCGGACGATAGCAGGGAGGGTCCGAGCCACTGACCTGGCCGCTCGCTACCATGAAGGCCATAGCCGTTCAGGTGAAATGGCGAAAGGACGGAGTGGGCTACCAGCTGGGCGTCGATCTGGGGACGACGCATACCGTGGCGGCCGTTCTCCGCCAGGGCCATGCCGAGATCGTCCCTCTCGGCAGCCCCTCCGGCGCTCTGCGGTCGATCGTGTTCGTCGACGAGGACGACACCGTCATCGTGGGTGACGCCGCCGACGACCGGGGTTTCGCCGACCCGAGCCGCGTGGCGCGCGCCTTCAAACGCCGGTTGGGCGACCCCACTCCGGTCGTCCTCGGCGGCACGCCCCACTCGGCCGAGGCCCTCATGGCTGCCCTGTTGGGCCGGGTGGTCGAGCTCGTGGCTGAGCGGGAGGGAGGTCCCCCCAGCATGGTCACCGTCTGCCATCCGGCCAACTGGGGCGCCTACCGGATGGACCTGCTGGGCGAGATCATCGACCTGGCCGGCCTGGAGGACGTGCGCACCCTGAGCGACCCGGAGGCGGCTGCCCTGTTCCACGACTCCACCGACGAGGTCGCCGTCGGTGATGTGGTGGCGGTCTACGACCTCGGCGGTGGCACCTTCGACGTGGCCGTGGCGCGCAAGGTCGACCGGGAGTTTGAGATGCTGGGGCTACGCGAGGGCATCGACCGGCTCGGGGGGCTCGACTTCGACGAGGCCGTCCTGGCCCACATCTCAGGGGCGGTGGGCGTCGGGTCGGACGACTTCGAGTCCGACGACCCCCAGACTGCGGCCGTCGTCGCCCAGCTCCGGGCCGAGTGTGCGGCGCTCAAAGAGGCCCTGTCGACCGAGGCCGAGGTCTCGGTCCCCGTGTTCGCTCCCGGTACAGAGACCGAGGTGCGGATCACCCGCGCCGACCTCGAGGACCTGATCCGACCGGCGCTGTCCCAGACCGTCGATGCCTTGCGCCGGAGCCTGCGCTCGGCGTCGGTCGAACCCGCCGATCTGGATGCCGTCCTCCTCGTGGGGGGGTCCACCCGGATCCCCCTCGTCGCCCGGATGGTGTCCGAGGAGCTGGGCCGCCCCGTCGAGGTCGTCGCTCGTCCGACAGATGCGGTGGCGCTCGGAGCCGCGTTGTCGATGCGGTCCTGGGCGGAGGAGCACGACCGACCGACGGAGCCGCCCGACCCTGCCGCGGCGGCATCGCAGGGGGCCACGCCTGAGGCGCGCGTCGTCGAGGCGACGACGTCGGCTCCGACATCGGCCGCCTCGGTCGCCCCCGCAGGGACCGGCGCGACCACGGCGCTTCTCGGTGTCGCCGGTCCCGCCACGCCGGAGGCGCCCACGACCGCCGTCGCCGACGCTGCCGTGGCCTCGACCGGTTGGCCGGCGACGACCGCGACGGTGGGCGCGACGGCATCGTCAGCGTCGTCGTCCGGCGCCGACGCGGTCGCGGCGACGAGCCCGGTGCCGCCGGAGCCGCCACCCGGCCCTCCGTCCATGTCGGCGCTGAGGGTGATCGCCGCCCTGGCCCTGGCTCTGGCCATGATCGGCTCGGCCGTCGTCGCCGGCGTTCTCATCGCCACCGGCCAGGTGGCGGTGGGGGTGGGGGCGGTCGTCGTCTGCGTCGCCGCCGGCGTGGGCCTGTTCGTCATGATGCGCCGGCCAACGGCGTAAGACCCGTCCGCCGCCGGCGGCGCCGGCCGCTCAGGCAGGGGCGGACGCCAGGTCGAGGCCCTCGACGACGAAGTCCAACGCGACCTGAACGGGATCGTTGGTCTGGGCCAAGCCGCTGTAGGCGAGGAAGGCGCCGAACGGCGCGTTCCAGTAG
>JBBWZS010000210.1:0-2684 GCA_039649175.1 Acidimicrobiaceae bacterium | reverse complement strand
CTCCGTCCTGACGACGCACCGCTGCTGGGCCGCAGCTGGCTGGCGTGGCTGCGCCGCCAGGAGGTCACCGTCGTCAACCTGCCCACCGCCTACTGGCACGAATGGGTGCGCGACCTCGAGGCCCTCGGTGAGCAGGTGCCGGCGTCGATTCGCCTCACCATCGTGGGCGGTGAACGGGTGCTGGGGACAGCCTTCCGTACCTGGCTCGATGTCGGCGGCGACAAGATCCGGTGGCTCAACGGCTACGGCCCGGCCGAGGCCAGCGTGACGGCCACGGTGTTCGACGCCCGTGGAGGTTTCGACGGCGACCCGCCCATCGGGCGGGCGGTGGCCGGAGCCACCATCCACGTCCTCGACGACGACGGTCGCCCGGTGGCGCCGGGCGACGAGGGCGAGCTGTACATCGGCGGGCCGGGGGTGGCCCGTGGCTACCTCAACCGTCCCGAGCTGACCGCCGCCGCCTTCGTGCCCGACCCCTTCGGCACCCGGGCCGGCGCTCGCCTGTACCGCACCGGCGACGTCGTCCGTGAGCTGGCCGCCGGCGATCTCGAGTTCGTCGGCCGGCGCGACCACCAGGTCAAGATCCGCGGGTACCGGGTGGAACCCGACGCCGTGGCCGCCGAGCTCAGCCACCATCCGGCGGTGACCGAGGCCGTCGTCGTGGCCCGCGACGACGGCCCCGGCGGGCGCCGTCTGGTGGGCTACGTGGTCACGCCGGCGACGTCGGTGCCGGCGGGCGAGCTGCGCACGTTCCTCGCCGACCGCCTTCCCGTCCACATGGTGCCGTCGGCCTTCGTCTCGCTGGCCTCGCTCCCCCAGACGCCCAACGGCAAGGTCGACCACCATGCCCTCCCCGTCCCCTCGGGGGCGCGACCCGACCTCGACACAGCCTGGGTGGCCCCCCGCACCCCGGTGGAGCAGGCCTTGACCGCCATCTGGACCCAGGTGCTGGGCATCGACGACGTGGGCATCGACGACGACTTCTTCGCCCTCGGCGGTCACTCGCTGCTGGCCACCCAGATGGTGAGCCAGGCCCGGGAGGCATTCGGGCGCGACCTGGCCCTGCAGGCCATCTTCGAGTCGCCCACCGTGCGGGGGCTGGCCGATGCCCTGGCCGCCGCCCCCGCCTCGGTCCGAGGTGCAGCCGACGCCAACGGCAACGACGGTCCCGGTACCGGAGCCAGGGTGCCCGCCCTGATCGCCCATCCCCGCCGGCCCGGTGACCGGGCGCCACTGTCGCTGGCCCAGGCGCAGATGCTCGATCTCCAGCTCGCCGCCGACCCGCCGGGACTGTTCAACGTGACGGCCCAACACCGCTTCTCGACCCCGGCGGCCCCCGACACCGTGTCCGAGGCCCTCGACGTCCTCGTCGCCCGGCACGAGACGCTGCGGTCCCGGGTGGTCGTCGAGGACGGCACCGCCTGGCAGGTGACGGAGGCGCCCGCCCCCGTGCCCCTCGCCGTCCACGACCTGTCGGCGGTGGGACCCGACGACGTGGAGGCCGCCCTGCGCCAGCGGGTGGCCGAGGTCGACGCCGTGCCTTTCGACCTGGCCACTGCCCCGCTGCTGCGGGCCCACCTGTTCGACCTGGGCGACCAGGGCAGTGAGCTGGCGGTCACGTTCGACCACCTCATCTGCGACATGACCAGCGCCTACATCTTCCTCGACGAGCTCACCACCGTGTACGAGGCCCTGGTCGCCGGGCGGCGGCCCGAGCTGCGCCCCGTCGCCGTGCAGTACGCCGATTTCTCCATCTGGCAGCGTGCCTGGCTCACCGACGATCGCCTGGCCGCCCAGTACGAGTACTGGCGGACCAAGCTGGCGGGCATGCCGATGGGCTCGGCCGTGCCCTTCGACCACGTCCCCGACAGGCCCACCCGCCGGATCGGCCACCGCAGCTTCGCGGTGTCGGCGGCCACGTGCAGGCCGCTGCGGACGCTGGCCCGGTCGAGCCGGGCCACCCCGTTCGTGGTGTGCGTGGCGGCGGTGGACGCCCTGCTGAGCCGGGCCGGTGGGGTCAGCGACGTGGTCCTCAGCACCACTTTGAGCGGACGCCAGCGCAACGAGCTGGAAGGCGTCATGGGGATGTTCGCGGGGATGGCCAGGATCCGCACCGACCTGTCCGGCGACCCCACCTTCACCGAGATCGTGCGGCGGGCGCGCGAGACGGCGATCGGCCTGTTCGACCACCAGGACATCCCGTTCATGCGGGTCCGCAAGGCCCTCTTCCCCGACTTCCCGGCCCAGCGCAGCCCGGTGGCCACCGCCCAGGCCATCCCCGTGGAGTTCTTGTACTTCCACGCCGCCCACGACCACTGGGCTCCCGGCTCAGCCGTGGTCGAGCGTCCCGGTGCCGACACCGGCGCCGACCGGCTCTTCGTCCGGGGCCAGCTGCACCCCCTCAGCATCACGGTGCTCGACGACGGCGAACAGCTCTGGGGTGAGCTCAGTTACAAGCTCGACTTCTACGACCAGTCCACCGTCGAGGCCCTGACCGAAGGCCTCGAGCGCCTCCTCCCGGCGGTGGGCGCCAACCCCGAGCTCCGCCTGTCGGAGCTACCCGTCCCCGAGCTGCTCCGCCGGTAGCGCGCCACGCAAAGAGGCCGGCTCGTCCGCGGACGAGCCGGCCTCTTGGCTGCTGCTGTGTCGGCGCAGGGGCACCGACGACGGGGTGTCTCAGACGT
>JBBWZS010000083.1:0-11917 GCA_039649175.1 Acidimicrobiaceae bacterium | reverse complement strand
CCGGAACGGTCTGAGGCGGTGCCGGCCGCCGGTAGCGTGGCGCCGGTGGGTCCCGGACTGCCTTCCCCCCGCCTGTCGCCCCTCGACGGCGAGCACCGCCGTCTGGGTGCCCGCATGGTCGACTTCGGTGGGTGGGAGATGCCGGTGTCGTACCCGGCGGGCACCCTGGTCGAGCACCGGGCCTGCCGGGAGGCAGCGGTGGCCTTCGACGTCAGCCACCTCGGCACCGTGGTGGTGGGCGGTGAGGGCGCCTTCGACCGCCTCCAGGCGGCGTTCACCAACGACCTCGGTCGGATCGGCCCGGGCCGGGCCCAGTACACCCACCTGCTCGACCCCGACGACGCCTCGGTGGTCGACGACATCATCATCTGGTGGCGCAGTGGTGAAGCTGGTGGCGGTGGCAGCGACGCCGGCGGCGAGTTCCATGTCATGCCCAACGCCTCGAACACCGCCCGGGTGGTCGACGCCGTCGGCGGCGACGACGTGACCGCCGGCCGGGCGGTGATCGCCGTGCAGGGCCCGCTGGCCCGCAAGCGACTGGTCGACGTGGCCCCCGAGGCGGCCGAGGTGGCGCGCTTCGCCGTCCGGGACATCGACTGGATGGGCACGCCCTGCGTGGCCGCGGGCACGGGCTACACGGGCGAGGACGGCGTCGAGGTGGCGGTGCCTGTCGACGCCGCCCCCGCCTTCTGGGAGGCGCTGCTCGGCGCCGGCGTGGCGCCTGCCGGGCTGGGCGCCCGTGACACGCTGCGCCTGGAAGCGGGCCTGCCCCTGCACGGCCACGAGCTGGGACCGGGTATCACCCCCCTCCAGGCCGGGCTGGGCTGGGTGGTGGCCTGGGACAAGGGGCCCTTCCGGGGTCGGGAGGCACTGGAGGTCGAGCGCACCACCGGCGTGCGACGGGCCCTGCGGGGGCTGGCCACCGACGGGCGCCAACCACCCCGCCAGGGCTGCCCGGTGCTGTTCGACGGGGTGGCCGCGGGCGCGGTCACCAGCGGCAACTTCTCACCCACCCTGGGCCACGGCATCGGCCTGGCCCTGCTCGACCCGGCGGTGACGGCGGGGGCCGAGGTGGTGGTCGAGGTGAGGGGCCAGCCCCTGGCCGCTCGCGTGGTGCCCACCCCCTTCGTGGCCAAGCACCGGTC
The DNA here is from genome assembly GCA_039649175.1 of Acidimicrobiaceae bacterium. Classification (GTDB taxonomy): domain Bacteria; phylum Actinomycetota; class Acidimicrobiia; order Acidimicrobiales; family AC-14; genus DATAQC01. The sequence continues at coordinate 10,772 of JBBWZS010000083.1, read as the reverse complement.
GTAGGGGCGCGGGCATGGCCGACTTCGTCCCCCACACCGATGCCGAGGTGGCGGCCATGCTGGCCACCATCGGGTTGTCGTCGCTCGACGAGCTGTTCGCGGTGATCCCCGAGGCCCTGCGCCTGGCCGGCGGCCTCGACGTGGCCCCCGGCCTGTCCGAGGCCGACGTGCTGGACCGGGCCGCCCTGGTGGCGGCGGCCAACGGCGCCGCCGGTCGCGACCTGGTGTGTTTCGCCGGCGGCGGCGCCTACGACCACGACGTGCCCGCGGTGGTGCGTCGGGTGGCCTTCCGGTCGGAGTTCGTCACCGCCTACACGCCTTACCAGCCCGAGGTGGCTCAGGGCGTGCTGCAGGCCCTGTTCGAGTACCAGACGGTGGTGTGCCGGCTGTTCGGCATGGAGGTGGCCAACGCCTCGCTCTACGACGGCGCCTCGGCCTGCGTGGAGGCGGCCAACCTGGCGGTGGCCGCCACCGGGCGCTCGACGGTCTGGGTGTCGCGCGGCGTGCACCCCCATTGGCGCCAGGTGCTGGCCACCTTCGCCGGGGGTACCGGCCACGACCTGGTCGACGTCCCCCTCGTCGACGGCACCACCGCCTGGCCCGACGACGTCCCCACCGATGCGCCGGACCCCCGCTCAGAGGGCCGCTCGGGCCCACCGGGCGCGCTGCTCGTGCAGTACCCGAACCACCTGGGCTGCATCGAGGACCTGGCGGCGGCGGCCGAGGTGGCCCGGCGCACCGGTGCCCTGCTGCTGGTGGCCTGCGACCCGGTGTCCGTCGGGCTCCTCCGGTCGCCCGGCGACCACGGCGCCGACGTGGTGGTGGGTGAGGGCCAGCCCTTCGGCACGCCGCTGTCGTTCGGGGGGCCCTACCTGGGGATGTTCGCCTGCACCCGCGACCTGGTGCGCCGCCTCCCCGGACGCCTGGTGGGCGAGACGGTCGACGTCGACGGACGGCGCGCCTACGTCACCACCCTGCGCACCCGGGAGCAGGACATCCGGCGGGAGAAGGCGTCGTCGAACGTGTGCACGAACCAGACGCTCATCGCCGTGGCCGCCATCGTGCACCTGGGGTGGTTGGGGACGGCCGGGTTGCGGGAGATGGCGCTGCGCTGCGCCCGGGGGACCCGCTACGCCCGCCAGGCCGTGCTCGGCATCGACGGCATCGAGCCGCTGGCGGGGGCGCCCGTGCTCCGGGAGTTCGCCGTGCGCCTCCCCGTGGCCGCCGACGTCGCCGTCGAGCGCATGGCCGACGAGGGCTTCCTCGCCGGCATCGCCCTGGGGCCCGAGTACACCGGCGACGGGCCCGCCGACGGACTGCTGATCGCCGTCACCGAACGCCGCACCCGCGCCGAGATCGACGCCTACGCCACCGCTTTGGAGAAGGTCGTGTCCCTCTCATGAGCCCAGCCGCCGGGGGGAAGGCCACCAGCGCGCCGCTCATGGGGCGCGACGAGGAGCCCACCTTGTTCGACCTGTCGTCGCCGGGACGGCGGGCGGCGTCGTTCCGCCACACCGGGGTGCCCGAGTGGGAGGCCGACGAGCTGGTGGCGCCCGAGCACCTGCGGGACCAGCCCGCGCCCGTCGCCGAGGTCAGCGAGCGGGACCTGGTGGCCCATTTCACCCGCCTGTCGCACCGCCAGTACTCGGTCGACCTGGGCGCCTACCCGCTGGGTTCGTGCACCATGAAGTACAACCCCAAGCTGTGCGACGAGGCGGCGTCGCTGCCGGGGCTCACCGACGTCCACCCGGCGGCGCCGGTGTCGCTGATCCAGGGCTGGCTGGCCTTGCTGGTCGACCTGGAGGAGACCCTCTGCCAGGTCACGGGCATGCACGCCGCGACCCTGCAGCCGCCGGCCGGCGCCGCCGGCGAGCTGACCGGCCTGCTGCTCATGCGGGCCTGGCACACCTGGCGGGGCGAGGGGGAGACGCGGCGGCGGGTGATCATCCCTGACTCGGCGCATGGCACCAACCCGGCGTCGGTCACCCTCGGCGGCTACCAGGTGACAACCGTGGCGTCCGATGAGCGGGGGTGCGTCGACGTGGACGCCCTGCGCCGGTGCCTCGACCACGACGTGGCCGGGATCATGCTCACCAATCCCAACACCCTCGGGCTGTTCGAGGAGGACATCGCCGAGATCGCCGCCGCCGTCCACGAGGTGGGCGGGTTGCTCTACTACGACGGCGCCAACCTCAACGCCATCCTCGGCGTGACCCGCCCCGGTGACATGGGCTTCGACATCGTCCACATGAACCTGCACAAGACCTTCGCCGTGCCCCACGGCGGTGGCGGGCCGGGAGCCGGCCCGGTGGCGGTGTCACCCGGGCTGGCCCCGTTCCTGCCTGGGCCCCGCCCGGCCCGGCTGGCCGACGGCACCTTCGGCTGGGACCGGCCCGAGCGGTCGATCGGACGGGTCCATTCCTGGCACGGCAACGCCCTGGCCCTGGCCCGGGCATGGTCGTACATCGTGGCCAACGGCGGCGACGGCCTGCGCCGGGTGGCGGAGATGGCCGTGCTCAACGCCAACTGGCTGCGCCACCGCCTGCGGGGCGTCTACGACATCCCCTACGACCGCCCCAACATGCACGAGTTCGTGGTGTCGGCGACCGGGCTGCGCCGGCGCAACGGGCTCCGGGCCGCGGACGTGGCCAAGCGCCTCCTCGAGGAGGGCTTCCACGCTCCCACCGTGTACTTTCCCCTGATCGTCGACGAGGCGCTCATGATCGAGCCCACCGAGACCGAGAGCCTGCAGACTCTGGAGGCCCTGGCCGAGGCACTGGTGGCCATCGCCGCCGGTGACGCCGCCGACGCCCACGAGGCGCCCCGCACGTCGCCGGTGCGCCGCGTCGACGAGGCCCGGGCCGCCCGCCACCTCATCCCCACCTGGGACGCCCGCTGAGTTTCCTGGCGGGCACCCGGGTCCTTCGGACCACGCCCGCCAGTGCTGATGGGGGCCCCTGCCCCATCAGCCTCGCGCGCCATTGCCCGATGGCAGCGAGGCGGGGCCGGGGTCGAGGAACGTCAGGACGAGGTGACGAAGGCGGTGCCGGCGGCCGGGCTCCAGCCGTAGGCGTTGTGGGCCAGCACGTACACCCCGTAGGCGTGCCCACTGACCAGCCCGGTGATGGTGGCGCTGGTGCACGTGCCGCAGGTGACGGCGGACTGGTTGGTGTAGTTGGCTCCCTCGTACACGAGCGCCCAGTACATGTCCACGGGTGATGCGCCGGGGGCGGCAGACGCCCACGAGGCCCGCACCTGAGAGGTTCCCGGGCTGGCCGCCATCCAGGCGGGGGCCGAGGGGGTGCCGGGGGTGACCCAGTTGGAGAGGCCGGCATCGCCCCAGCCGGCGCCGTTGTGGGCGACCACCACGAACCGGTAGGCGGTCCCGTTGGCCAGCCCCTCGACCCCGCCGCTCGTGCACGAGCCGCACACGGCGGCGCTGCGGCCCGAGTAACCGTCGGCGGTGAAGGCCCAGATCCCGTACATGTCGACGGCTGAGCCGTTGGCCGCCGCCGGCTGCCACGACACGGGGGCCCGGCCGGCACCCGCGCCGGCGACGATGCCGCTGACGATGGACGGGGGCTCTGCCGCCGGAGGAGGAGGCGGCGGCGGGGGCGTCGTCGTCGTGGTGGTGGGCGCCGGGGGCCGCGTCGTGGTGGTCGTCGGGGCCGGGGGCACCGTCGTGGTGGTGGGCGTCGGGGGTCGCGTCGTGGTGGTGGTGGGCGCCGGCGGTCGTGTCGTGGTGGTGGTCGTGGTCGGCGCCGGGGGGGTCGACAGGTGGGCGAAGACCACCGCCGTCACGTAGACGTTGTGGTAGGGCGTGCCCCCGCCCGCCCAGGTCTGGCCGGTGGCGGTGGTCCAGGAGCCGACACCCACGTGGGTGGCGGCGGGGTCGAGGATGTTGGCCCGATGGCCGGGGCTGTTCATGAACTGGTCGTTCAGCAGCTTGGCGGCGGCGGCGGGATCGACCGTCCCGGACTCCCACCCGATGTTCTCCGCGGCCGATGTCCAGGCCACGCCGGCGCTGGTCAGCATGTCGAAGGCGTTCTTGGTCCCGCAGTTGAGGATGGTGTGGCTGAAGTAGTTGCGGGCGCCCATGTCGGCGGCCCGCCCGGCGACGGCGTAGCCGCAGCCCGTGTAGGTGCCGTCCTCGGCCACCGACATCATGGTCGCCGAGGACTGCAGCGGCGCCAACCCGTTGGCCGCTCGGTCCTGGTTCATGAGGGTGAACAGCTGCTGGTCGAAGGTCACGTCGGCGTGGGCGGCGGGTGCCGGCAGCGCCACCACGGCCGAAACGGCGACGACTGCCGCGACCACCGCCGATGTCAGGAGCTGGCGGACGGTGGCCGGGACGGTAGCGAGGGTCATACCGCTCTCCTCGGCACGAACGGCGCCAAAACTTGAACGCGCCCCGCCCGGTCGGCGGGCCCTGGTGGCGCGTAGGCTCGGTCCCGGTCACCCGCCCGGCGGCAGACATGGAGGCACCAATGACCTCACGATCCCCGATGCACTGCATCGTCCCCCCGGAGCTGCTGCGCCAGATCATCCGCCACGGCAGCGACCAGGAGCGGGAGGCGGCGCTGCGAACGCTGGCCATCGACTCGACCTTCCGGGTCAGCAGGGCCGAGATCGGCGCCAACCCGCTGGCCCGGGCTTCGCGCCCGACGGCGGTCGGGCGCGCCGCCGGCCAGCCTCATCGAGCCATCTACGACGAGCACCACTCCGAGGAGATGGTCCTCGGGACGGCCGCCCGGGCCGAAGGGGTACCGCCCGTCGACGACCCCCAGGTCAACCAGGCCTACGACGGCTTCGGCGCCACCTGGACCTTCTACTGGGAGGTGTTCCAGCGTGACTCGATCGACGGCAGCGGCATGCCGATCATGGGCATGGTCCACTTCTCCACCGACTACGACAACGCCTTCTGGGACGGTCAGGGCCACATGTTCTTCGGCGACGGCGACGGCACCATGTTCACGCCTCTCACCAACTCCTTCGACGTCATCGGCCACGAGCTCACCCACGGGGTGACCCAGTACACCGCCGGCCTCTCCTACGTGAACCAGTCGGGGGCCCTCAACGAGTCGATCTCCGACGTGTTCGGTTCGCTGGCGAAGCAGTACGCCAAGGGCCAGGACGCGGCGGCGGCCGACTGGCTGATCGGCAACGACATCGTGGGCCCCATGCTCAAGCCCGCGCTGCGGTCGCTGAAGTCACCGGGTCAGGCCAACCCCCACGACACCCAGCCCGCCGACATGGACCACTTCGTCAAGACCTCGCAGGACCACGGTGGCGTCCACGCCAACTCGGGCATCCCCAACCACGCCTTCTACGTGGTCGCCACGACCATCGGGGGCAAGGCATGGGAGAAGGCGGGGAAGATCTGGTACGAGTCGCTCCTCGACCCTCAGGTCCAGCCCAACACCGACTTCGCGGCGTTCGCCAAGGTGACGATCCGCCAGGCCGGCCACCTGTTCGGCACCACGTCTGGCGAGGTCGACGCCGTCACCGCCGGGTGGGAAGCGGTCAAGGTGAAGGTCACCGCCTGACGTGGACGCCGGCGCCGAGACCCACATCGACCTCGTCCGCAGCGGCGGGATGGCAGGGCTGAGCCTGGGGACGTCGGTGGCGCTGTCCAGCCTGGCCCCCGACACCGCCGCCACCGTCGCCGACGCGCTGTCCCGGGTCGACGTGGCCCGCCTGGCGCAGCGGCCGGCAGTGGCGCCGTCGGGGCCCGACCGCTTCCAGTACGACCTGACGGTGACGAGCGGGGGCCAGACCCATGCCGTGTCGCTCAACGAGCCCGACGTGCCCGCCGAGCTGCGCCCGCTGATCAACGCCCTCATGCCCCTGGCCCAGCCCCGCTCCTGACGCCCCGGGCGTCTCCCCCATGGCGGGGCGGGCGGTACGATTGGAGGTGTGCGGACCGGCGCCCATCAGCGGTTCGCAGTTCGTCGCATGTCGCCGGCGGTGCTGGTGGCGGCGGTCCTGGTGGTGGTCCTGGCAGGAGCAGGGTGCGCGTCGTCCAAGTTCCGCTACGTCGCCCACCCGTCGACCAAGACCTATCTCAAGGTGCCCAAGTCGTGGAAGAGCTTCGACGGCAACCTCCTCGACCGGGCCGATGCCAAGGCCCTGGAAGTGGCGGGCGAGCAACCGCCGTCGTTCCTCGACCTGGTCTTCAACGGCGCCATCCAGTGGCGTGTGGCCTTCGACGCCGACCCCAACCCCCAGCCTGCCCACGCGGTGTCGTTCGCCGTGGCCCCCGTGGCCGAGGTGCGGGTGCGTGACCTCACCCCCGACGAGCGCGACCACGTGAACCTGGCCAGCCTGCGGAACATGTTCTTCCCCTACGACCAGCTCAAGGCCGAGGCCGAGGCCGAGCACAAGGGCCAGCCTCTGGAGGCCAACCCACCCGCCACCGACAGCTTCCGCCCGTTGCGGGAGAAGACGATCATTTCCGCCGACGGCGTCCACGGCAACCGGGTGGTCTTCGAGCTGCGGGAGGGGAGCGACTTCTACGTGATCGACCAGACGGCGCTGCTCGATGCCCGGTCCGATCGGGTCTACGTGCTGCTCGTGCGGGCCTCCGAGAGCGAGTATCTCTCCAACGTCCCTCTCCTGAACGACGTGGCGGATTCGTTCACGGTCAAGCAGAAGGGCTGAGCGTTGAGCGACGACAGCAACGAACCCGTGGGCCTCGACCCCCCCGACCGGGGGCCGCTGAAGTTCGAGAGCCGCCAGCGTGACGAAGACCGCCTGACCCGCAAGCCGGTCCCGTTCTGGGACCGCATCAAGCTGCTGTTGATCCCGGTGGGAGCGCTGATCTTCTTCGCCCTCGCCGCCATGGGTGACAACCCGCTCCTGCCGTTCCGCGACGCCATGGACGAGCAATTGGGTGCCAAGTGGTGGCTGGTGGTCGTCATCATCGCCGAGGTCTTCCACCAGCTCCACCTGTGGGTCACCGAGCGCTCGCCGGCCTACTACCAGTTCTGGTCCCAGCGGGTCTTCGGGCGGTGGGAGCGCCGGGTGGGCCGGGTCAACGACTGGAACCGGTTCCGCTTCCGGCGCCTGGTGCGCTTCGCCATCGTCGTGGCCATCGCCGACTTCGTGCTGGCCGCGGTGCTGCACACCTCGCCCGTCCTGGCCATGGTGCAGTTCCCCATCACGTTGTTCCGGGCCCTGCCGCTGCTCTTCCAGCTGCTGGCCGGTGTCTTCTTCGTGATCATGGAGTTCGGAGCCATGTTCTGGTTCCTCTCCCGGGGTGGCACCGACGTCTACTTCCCCGACGACATCAAGACCCGGTTCTACGACGTGTGGGGCCAGGACTCGGTGCTGGAGAAGATCAAGGAGAACATCGTCTTCCTCGACGACCCCGAGTCGATCGAGGACAAGGGCGGCTACGTGCCGGGCGGCATCCTGTTGTGGGGCCCGCCGGGGACGGGCAAGACCCTCATGGCCGAGGCGGTGGCGGGGGAGACGGGCAAGCCCTACGTCTTCGTGGACCCCGGCGCCTTCCAGGCCATGTTCATGGGTGTGGGGATCCTCAAGGTGAAGTCGCTGTTCCGCAAGCTGCGCAAGCTGGCTGTGCGCTACGGCGGGGTCATCGTGTTCTTCGACGAGGCCGACTCACTCGGCAGCCGGGGCGCCCTGCAGCCGGGTGGCATCTTCGGCGGTGGCCAGATGGGCGCACCGATGGCGGCCGGCCCGTGGAGCTCCCTGCCGTCGTGCAACGGCCTCAGCTACGTGTCGCCCGACTCGGCGACCCTGGTGTTCAGGAGCTCGATGTCCAACAGCTCCACCGTCACCAGCAGCGGCCCCGAGCCGCCCCGGCGCACCCGCGACCGGATCATGCCCATGGGAATGGGGGGCGGGGGGATGGGCACGCTGCAGGCCCTGCTCACCGAGCTGTCGGGGATGAAGAAGCCCCGCGGCTTCACCAACCGGGTGGTGCGCCGGGTGCTGGGCATGCGCCCCAAGCCGCCGCCCAAGTACCGCATGCTCATCATGATGGCCACCAACATGCCCCAGGCCCTCGACGAGGCCCTCCTGCGGCCGGGACGCATCGACCGCATCTACAAGGTCGGCTACCCGTCCAAGCCCGGTCGGGTGCGCACCTACGAGGGCTACCTGGCCAAGGTCCGCAACGAGCTCACCGCCGACGACATCGACAAGCTGGCCACCATCACCCCGTACGCCACCGGGGCCACCATCAAGGACATGGTCAACGAGGCGCTCATCAACGCCATCCGCGCCGGGCGCGACGCCATCACCTGGACCGACATCGTCAAGGCCAAGCAGCTCAAGGACCTGGGCCCGCCCGAGGACGTGGAGTACATCGAGCGCGAGCGCCACGCCGTGGCCGTGCACGAGGCCTGCCATGCCGTCACCGCCTACCGCGTCCGCCAGCACATGACCATCGACATCGCCACCATCGAGAAGGGCGGCACCTACCTGGGCATGGTGGCGTCGATCCCGCCCGAGGACCAGTTCACCCGGTGGCGCTCGGAGTACGAGGCCGACATCATGGTGTGCCTGGCGTCGTTGGTGGGCGAGCGCATGTTCTTCGACGGCGACAACTCCTCGGGCGTGTCGGGCGACCTGGAGACGGCCACCAAGATCGCCACCATGATGGAGGGGTACTGGGGGATGGGCACCACGGTCGCCTCCCACGGCGTCACCCACGAGGTGGGCATCGGCGGCGGCGGGCGCCCGGGCAAGGGTGACGACAAGGACAAGAAGGACCTGCTCGAGAGCAGCCTGGGCAGCCGCATCGAGGACAACCTGGCGGCGATCATGGACCGGGTCGAGGTCCTGCTGCGCGAGAACCGCCGCGCCGTGCTCTCGGTGGCCCACGCCCTGGAGACCCACAAGACGGTCACCGGCGACGACATCCACGCCATCATCGAGGGCCGGCCCGGTTCGCTCATCGACGGCACGCCGTACGGCACCGCCGAGTTCTCCCGGCTGGCCGAGGAGTACCACACCCAGGTGGTGGCCGCCCACAAGGGCCATGCCAGCGTCGACCTGCCGCTCCCGGTGTTCAACGGGCAGCGCACCGCCCTGGCGCCGGTGGCCGACGACCTTCCCCTCGATCCCACCAAGGTGGAGCTCACCGAGGCCGAGTTGGCCGGCCGCCTCTGGCGCCGGCCGGGCGACGACGGCCGCGCCTCGGGTGCCGACGGCCGCGCCTCCGGTGCCGACGGCGAACCGGGCGAACCGGCGCCGGACTGACCAGAACCCACGGGTGGCAGCGCCGGCCGTCGCCGGTAGCCTCTCGCCCGTGGACGAGACGACGCTCATCTATGCCTCACGGATCGTTCGGCTGCCGATCATCGACGCCGAGGGCGGCGCGGTGGGCACGGTGGCCGACGTCGTCCTGTTGCCGTCGGTCGGCGACCAGGCCCCCCAGGCGATGGGCTTCGTGGCCGCCATCCAGCGCCGACGCATCTTCGTGGCTGCGGCACGGGCGGGTGAGCTCGATGCGTCGGGGCTGCGCCTGGCCGGGGGCACCGTCGATCTGCGCCACTTCTCCCTGCGGGTGGGGGAGCTCCTCGTCACCGACCTGCTGAACCGGCGGGTCGCCGGCGGCGTGGTGACCGACCTGGGCCTGCGGCCGGTCATGGCTCGGGCCCGCTCCTGGGAGGTGGCCACCGTCGCCATCGTCCCGCCCGGTCCGCTCGGACGCCTGAAGTCGACGCGCGTGGTCGGGTGGCGGGAGGTGGCCGACCTCTTCGACGCCGGGCCCCTGGCCGGCGAGGTCGCGGCGTTGCGCCAGCTGCACCCCACCGACGTGGCCCGGCGCATCCAGCCCCTCACCGCCGAACGTCGACGCCAACTGGTGGCTTCCATGGACGACGAGCGACTGGCCGACCTCCTCGAGGAGCTGCCTGAGCGCGAGCAGGTCGAGCTCATCCGCGGTCTCGATCTGGCGCGCATCGCCGACGTGCTGGAGGAGATGGAGCCCGACGACGCCGCCGACCTGTTGAAGGAGCTCCCGGCCGAGCGCCAGCGGCTGCTGCTCGAGGCCATGGAGCCCGAGGAGGCCGATCCCCTCCGCCGGCTGTTGTCCTACGACGGGGCCACCGCCGGCGGCCTGATGACCTCCGAGCCGGTGGTGCTCGGTCCCGAGGTCACCGTGGCCGAGGCCCTGGCCCGCCTGCGCGACCCGGAGCTGTCGCCCGCCCTGGCCGCCCAGGTGTTCGTGGCCCAGCCGCCCACCCAGACCCCGACGGGCGCCTATCTGGGCTCGGTCGGGTTCCAGCATCTCCTGCGTGAGCCTCCGTCCACGCGCGTGGGTACGTGCATCGACGCCGCCCCGGCGGTCATCAGCCCGGCCCTCACCGAGCTGGCGGTGGCCGAACGGCTGGCCGCCTACAACCTGTTGGCGGTGGCCGTGTGCGACGACCAGGGTCGGCTGCTGGGGGCGGTGACCGTCGACGACGTGCTCGACCGCACGCTTCCCCGCGGTTGGCGCTGATGCGCCGGCGCGAAGATCTGTCGTCGCCCAAGGGGCGGGTCGCTCTCGGCGCCCACTACGACCCCGAGGCGTTCGGACGTTTCTCCGAGGCCATCGCCCGCAACCTCGGCACCGCTCGCTTCCTCGTCATCCAGACGGCGATCGTCATCGTCTGGATCATCATCAACGTGTCGGCAGCCGCCCTGCGGTGGGACCCCTACCCGTTCATCTTGTTGAACCTGGCCTTCTCCACCCAGGCCGCCTACGCCGCCCCACTGATCCTCCTGGCCCAGAACCGCCAGGATCAACGGGACCGGGC
>JBBWZS010000010.1:0-7651 GCA_039649175.1 Acidimicrobiaceae bacterium | reverse complement strand
CTGCGGGCATGGCCGACGAGTTCCACGCAAAGGACAGAGTCACAGCCGCCCACGACCTCGACGCCGTGCCGGCGGGGACCGGAGGCAAGGTCGTGATGGTCACCGGGCTCTCCTGGATCCGGTACCGGGTCCGCTTCGACAACGGCGTCGAGCTCAACCTGCTCGACGGCCGCCACCTGGTGGGCGCGTCGGGAAAGGCCTGACCCGACCGGGGATCACGCCGGCCGGGCTACCGGGGTGTCAGCCCCGCAGGTTGGACAGCAGGCGCAGCATCTCCAGGTAGAGCCACACCAGGGTGATCATGATGGCGAAGGCGGCGAACCACCCGTAGCGGGTCGGCAGCCCGTTGTTGACGCCCTGTTGCACGAGGTCGAAGTCGAGGACGAGGTTGAGCGCCGCCAGAGCGATGGCCACCACCCCCACCACGATGCCGATCGGCCCCTCGCGCAGGCCGAGCCCGCTGCCGCCGGTGAAGACGCTGGCGAGGAGGTTCACCATGATCAGGACGAAGAAGCCAATGGTGGCCCCCACCACCATCTTGGTGAACTGCGGGGTGACCCGGATCCGGCCGGTGGCGTAGAGCCCGAGCATGGCAGCGGTCACCCCGGCAGTGCCGACGACGGCCTGCACGACGATGCCCGGGTACTGGGCGTTGAACAGCTGGCTGATGCCGCCGAGGAAGACCCCTTCGGCGGCGGCGTAGGCGATGATCGGCGCCGGGCTGGTCACCTGCTTGAAGATGATGACCAGGGCGAGCACCAGGCCCACGATGGCGGCGGGAAACGCCAGACCTCCGAGATGGAGGGCCCACGTGGCCGCCCCGGTTGCCACGGCGACGGCGAGGAGCAGCCCGGTACGGCCGACCACGTCGTCGACGGTCATGCGGCCCGTGTGCCGCGACGTGGCGCTCGGCCCCAGATAGGCCTGCTCGAGAGGGTCGTCGGTCTGCGGCCCACGGCTTCCGGTGAAGGCGGAGCTGCGGGTGAGCGCCGGGTTGGTGCTGGTACGCACGGTGCTACTCCTTGCTGGATCCGGCCGGGTGCCGGTGTGTTGCGATGATACGTGCCGGCCAGTCCTTAGACTGGACAGAAGCGACGTCTACCAGCGGCTTCACGAACCCCGTTTCCGCAGCTCGTGGTCGCTGAGCCCGCTGACGTCGACCTCGTCCAGCGACGTGACGACGAGGTCGGCGTCGGCGTCGGCCAGCAGTTCCTCGTCGTCGGCCCGGGCCACACCCAGCGCCGCCATGTTGCCGGCCTTGGCCGCCTCCACGCCGCTGGTGGCGTCTTCCACCACGAAGCACTTCTCCGGGTCCACGCCCAGCTCGGAGGCACCGGTCAGGAAGATCTCGGGATGCGGTTTGCCCTGGGCGAAGTCGCGCCCGGAGATGTCGACGTCGAAGAACTCGAGCAAGGTCAATCCCGGGCGTACGAAGTCGTAGTCGAGGCCCTCGTCGTCGGCGAAGGTGTCGAGGCGTATCTGGCGGAGGAACAGCCCGGCGTTCTTCGATGACGACGCCGCCGCCACCGGGATCCCGAGATCATGGACGGCCAGCACGAAACGCAGGGCGTCCGGGTAGGCATTGAACTCACCCGCTTCGATGAGCTTGACGACCATCTCCTGCTTGTGCTCGGCGTAGACCTTCGTCCGCTCCTCGATGTCGGGGACCCCGAAGTACTCCAGGGCGGCGTGCGCCCCGCTGTCGCGCGGCTTGCCCGACATCTCCTCCCGGTAGACCTTCGAGGTGAAGCCATCGTCGGACCACGAGGTCTGGCCGGCGATGTCGGCCCAGTCGCCCTCCATCAACTCGCGCAGCGAGTCCTTCCAGGCCCGTTCGTGGGGGGAATCGACGAGCACCCCGTCGACGTCGAAGATCGCACCCTCAAAGCCTGTGGCCACGTCAACTCCCTTTCGCAGTGTGGTCTGAGTCCTTCTGACGGCTGCGCTGTGGGGGCAGCGGCACGACCCACTCCTCACCGGCGGCCAACTCCCGGATCTCGTCACCCAGCCCGATCCGGACGGGCCGGCTGAAACCCTCAGCCACGGCGTGCACGGTGAGCTCCCCGCCCGAGATGCTGACCGTCATCGACGTGCCGCGGAACTGCATCGGGAACGTGAGCCCGTCGAGGCGATCGGTGAGGGTCGGGGCGAAGTGCAAGACGCCGTCCCTCACGCTGGCCCCCACGTAGGTGCGCTGCAAGAGGTCGAGGGTGCCGGACATGACCCCCATGTGGATGCCCTCTTTGGTGGTGCCGCCCTGCATGTCGCCCACATCGCTCTCGAGGGCCACGAGGAAGCGGTCCCAGGAGCTCTCCGGGTCGAGATCGGCCAGCACGGCGGCATGGGTGACCAGGCTCAGGGTCGAGCCGTGGGAGGTGCGAGGGTCGTAGTAGTCGATGGTGCGTTGGGCCATGTCGGGGTCGTAGTCGTAGCCCAACCGCTCGATCAGCTCGCACAGCTCGTCGTCGGAGAACAAGAAGAACAGCATCACCGCATCGGCCTGCTTGGTCAGCTGGTAGCGGTCGGGGTCGTCGCCTTCGGCCTTCAGGATGCGGTCGAGGCGGTGGATGTCGTCGTGGGCGGCCCGATAGCCCTCCCAGTCGAGCTCCTCGAGATCGGCGTATCCCTCGAACTGGCTGAGGATGCCGTCGCCGTGGAAGGGGAGGAACATCTTGCGGCTCATCTCGTCCCACGTGCGCAACTCGTCGTCGGTCAGCCCGAGGCGGGCCCGCAGCGCCGCCCGGCGGCTCGTCGGGAGATGGTGCAGCACCTGCGGGGCGGTGTGGACGATCCAGGCCACCATCAAGTTGGTGTAGGCGTTGTTGTTCAGCCCGCCGTCCTCGGCACCGGGGTAGCGCTCGTGGAACTCGTCGGGCCCCATCACCCCGTGGATCTCGTAGCGGTCGCGTTCAGGGTTGTACTTGGCGATGGAGGCCCAGAAGCGGGCGATCTCGAGCATGACCTCGGCGCCGTAGTCACGCAGGAACGCCAGGTCGTCGGTGGCCTGGTAGTACTGCCAGACGTTGTAGAAGATGGCGGCGTTGACGTGGCGTTGGTTATGGCTGTGGTCAGGGTCCCACTGCCCCGACAGCGGGTTGAGGTGGACGACCTGGGTCTCCTCGGTGCCGTCGCTGCCGCTCTGCCACGGGAACATAGCGCCCCGGTAGCCGGCGTTGCGCGCCGCGTTGCGCGCCTCGGCCAACCGGCGGTAGCGGTACATCAGCAACCCGCGGGTGATCTCGGGGAGCCGGAAGTTGAGGTAGGGGTAGATGTAGAGCTCGTCCCAGAACACATGTCCGCGGTAGGCCTCACCGTTGAGCCCGCGGGCGGGGACGCCGGCGTCGTGTCGGGCGGTGTGGCGTGAGCAGACCTGCAACACGTGGGACGCATGGAACCGCAACAGCAGTTGCACGCGCGGCTCGTTGGGCAACTGGATGTCGCCCACCTCCCACAGCTCGGTCCACGCCGACGCGTGCTCGGCCAGGGCGACGGCGAACCCGGGGTAGCCGGTGACGTGCTTGCCGGCCGCGACCAGGGTCTCGGTGATGGCGTTGTCGTGGGAGGTGAACAGCGAGACCATCTTCTCCACCCGCACCGGTCTGGCCTCTTCGACGTCGAAGGCCAGCACCTGCTGGATGTAGTCGTCCATCTGGTAGAGGCCGCGCTCGACGTCGACGGGCTTGTCCATGTCGTCGTCCCGGAAGACCCGGGTACGGGCCGCCTCGGCCACGAAGATGTTGGACTGGCGGGTCTGCACCTTCAGGGCGATGATCTCGGGCCCGAAGGTCCGTGGCGATCCCGGGTTGAGGTGGCGGCCCTCGAGCTCGCGGTAGCGGGCGACCATGTGATTGGTCACCCGGCCGTCGAGCCCGGAGATGACCTCGACGCGCCCCGACCAGTTGACAGGGGTGAGGGTCCACTCGATGCCGGCCACGTGGCTGTTGGCCATGCTCACGAACCGCCGGCTGTGCAGCACGGTCTGGCGCCCGGCGCGGTCACGGAACGTCACCTCGCGCTCCACCAGGGCATGACGGATGTCGTAGGCGTGGCGGTAGGAGACGACCTCGACGTTGTCGAGGCGGATGGCCTCCTCGCCCTCGATCCTCAGCTTCAACAACAACCAGTTGGGGAGGTTGACCAGGTCCTCGTTGAGGACCGGCCGGCCACCGAGGATCGTGGTCTCCCGGTTGAAGCAGCCGTGGGCGTAGGTACCCGGGTAGTGGACCCCGTTGGCGTCCTCCCACTCGGCGGCGCCGCGTGTGGCGAAGTACCCGTTGCCCGTCGAGGTCAGCGCCTCGCGCAGTCCTTCCTGCTCGGGGTCGAAGTCGTCGAAGGCAAGGGTGAAGTCAGGCCCGGATCTCTGAAGTTGATCGGCCGTGTCAGCTGCCCAGCCTTCTCACACCGGGCCTGCTCACGAGGCACCACCTTGTCGGCGGAGATGCGGTCCCGACCGGAATCGGCACATACCTTCCTCGGATAGCGGGCGTCCACGGTGACGCGGGATCGAACGCTAACACTTGTCCTGACTCCGTTCCGGGTTCGTTGTTGACCTGGCCCCTGGGGCCAGGTTTACCCTGTTGGTGAACCCTCATCCCACCCAGGAGTGCTCTCGTGCGGACCCCTACGGATACCACCAAGGTGGTCGACCACGACGGGGGGTCGCACCCTCTCGCCGTCGCCTGCCAACACCGCTCACCCGTGCTGTCGGCCGACGACACGTGGGACGACTGGGTGTGCAGGGTGGCGGCAGGGGAGCGCCAGCGGCTCTGCTTCCACTGCGAGCGATGGGTCTGGGAGTCGCTGTGGCCGCAGGGGTCGACCCCCCTGCCGGCGAGCTGACCGCGTAGCCCGTCGACCGGGGCCGCCCTCGGGCTAGAGTTGCGGAGATTTGGGCTGCGGGAGATGGCTTTCTCGGTCTGAGTCCGTTCTCAATGACCCGAGTTCATCTGACCACCAGAGGCAGGCGATAGTTCGTGGCCGATACCGATACCGAGCAGCTCTCCGTCAACACGATCCGCACGCTGGCCATGGACGCGATCCAGAAGGCCAACTCCGGGCACCCCGGCCTGCCCATGGCCATGGCTCCGGCTGCGTTCGTGCTGTTTCGGCGCATCATGCACCACGACCCTCACGATCCGGGATGGCCCGATCGCGACCGGTTCGTGCTGAGCGCCGGCCACGGCTCGATGCTGCTCTACGCCGTGCTGCACCTCACCGGCTACGACCTGTCGATGGACCAGCTCAAGCAGTTCCGCCAGTGGGAGTCGATCACCCCGGGCCACCCCGAGCTCGACCGGACCAACGTCACCCCCGGCATCGAGCTCACCACCGGCCCGCTGGGTCAGGGCTTCGCCAACGGCGTCGGTATGGCCCTGGCCGAGCGCTTCTTGCGGGAGCGCTACGGCGCCGAGGTCATGGACCATCGCATCTACGCCATCGTGTCCGACGGCGACCTCATGGAGGGCATCGCCTCCGAGGCGGCATCGCTGGCCGGCCAGCTCGGGCTCGGGCGCATCATCTACCTGTACGACGACAACGACATCTCCCTCGACGGCCCCACGTCGTTGAGCTTCGACCGCGAGAACGTCGACCAGCGCTTCGAGGCCTACGGCTGGCACGTGCAGGACGTCCACGACGCCAACGACCTGGTCGCCCTGGAGACGGCCATCCGGGCCGCCCAGAAGGTGGAGGACAAGCCGTCGCTGATCCGGGTCAAGTCGGTGATCGGCTACCCCTCGCCCAACAAGTCCGGCACCAGCAAGGCCCACGGTTCCGCCCTGGGCGACGAGGAGGTGGCGCTGACCAAGAAGGTCCTGGGCTGGGACCCGGACAAGACCTTCTTCGTGCCCGACGGGGTCTACGAGACCTTCAGCATGGTCGAGGAGGGCGCCAAGGCCCACGGCGAGTGGACCGAGCGCTTCGAGAAGTGGCGGGCCGAGGACGACTCCCGCGCCGAGGAATGGGACCTGGCCTGGGAGGGGCGGCCTCTGTCAGGGATGGCCGACGCGCTGCCGACCGACTGGGAGAAGGACGAGCTGTCGACGCGGGTGGCCGGCGGCAAGGTGATGGCCGCCTTCGAGCCCTTCACCCCGACGATGCTGGGCGGCGCCGCCGACCTGACCAGTTCGACCATGACGGTGTTCCCGGAGTCCGAACGGTTCACGGCCGGCCACTCCGGCCGCAACGTCTTCTTCGGGGTGCGTGAGCACGCCATGGGTGGCGCCGTCAACGGGCTCGGGGCCCACGGCGGAATCGTGCGGCCGTACGGGTCGACCTTCTTGCAGTTCTCCGACTACATGCGTGCCTCGCTGCGCCTGTCCGCCCTGATGGGGCTCAAGGTGGCGTGGGTCTACACCCACGACTCGGTTGCCCTCGGCGAGGACGGCCCGACCCACCAGCCCATCGAGCACCTCGCCGCCTTGCGGGCCATCCCCGGGCTCGTCGTGTTGCGTCCCTGTGACGCAGCGGAGACGGCCGAGGCCTGGCGGGTCATCCTCGAAGACCTCGAGGGACCCGGACTGATGGTGCTGTCCCGCCAGAACCTGCCCGTGCTCGATCGCTCATCCGGCGCCTGTGCTCCGGCCTCGGGCCTCGACCGGGGGGCCTATGTGCTCGCCGATGCCGACGACGCAAAGGCGACGATCATCGCCACCGGCAGCGAGGTGTGGGTCGCCCTGGCCGCACGCGACGAGCTCGATGTCCCGGTGCGCGTCGTGTCGATGCCGTCGTGGGAGCTCTTCGAGCAACAGGACGACGACTACAAGGCCAGCGTGCTCACCAAGGAGCTCCCGACCCTGGCCGTCGAGGCCGGCATCGCCATGGGATGGCAGAAGTACGCCGACGACGTCGTGTCGATCGAGCGCTTCGGTGCCTCGGCGCCGGGATCGACCGTCCTGGAGAAGCTCGGCATCACCCCGGCCAACGTCGCCGACCACGTCCGCAAGCTTCTCGACAACTAGCTGACACAGGCCGCCAAGCTGCGAGGCTGGCGCTCCTTCGTCGCCGTCGAGGCCTGGCGACTGACGCGGGTCGGGGGGCCATCATCGGGGAGCGGGCGTTATCGTCGCTGTCGTGGCCCATGACACCCATCGCCTGTGGGTCGACGAGATGCCGGAGGCGTACGAGCGGTGGCTCGCACCCGTGGTGTTCCGCCCCTTCGCTGTCGACATGGCCCGGCGAGTGGCGGCCGCCACACCGCGCCGGGTGCTCGAGCTCGCCGCCGGCACGGGAGTGCTGACACGAGAGTTGGTTGCCGCCACCACGGCCGAGGTGACGGCCACCGACTTGAACGAGCCCATGGTCGAGGTCGGCCGGCGGCAAGTGCCGGGGCCGGTGTGGCGCCGGGCCGACGCCGCGGACCTCCCCTTCGACGACGCGCAGTACGACCTCGTCGTCTGTCAGTTCGGTGCGATGTTCTTCCCCGACAAGGAGGCCGCCTTCGGTGAGGCCCGGCGTGTGCTCGAGCCGCAAGGGCAGTTCGTCGTGAGCACGTGGGCCGCCCTCGACACCCATGACTTCCAAGCAGCACTCGTCGCCGGACTCGAGCGTGCCTTCCCAAATGACCCGCCCAGCTTCATGGCCTCGGTCGTGCACGGCTGTGCCGATGTCGACATCGTCGTCGGTCACCTTCGTCGCGGCGGCTTCGGTTGCG
>JBBWZS010000040.1:0-2896 GCA_039649175.1 Acidimicrobiaceae bacterium | reverse complement strand
AGGAGGATGGCGGTGGCGGCGATGGCCAGGTCGGCGCCGTCGACGGCGGGATGGTGGGGCAACCAGCGGCGACCGAGCGTGCCGGCCGCCTCGGCCACCTCGGCGTCGACGGGGTGCCAGGCGAGGGTCGACAACAACGCCCAGGTGCGGTCGTGGTCGGGCGGGCGCATGCCGGACAGGACCTCCACCCGCGTCAACTCGCTGGCGTGCAGCACGTGGACCTCCCGTTCACCTTCCAAGACCGCCGCCGCACTGGTGTGCCCGCGGAGGTAGTCGATGAGGATGGAGGTGTCGACCAGCGCCCGCATGGCTCAGCCCGGGCGCTTGGCCGAAGCCGACCGCACCCGGTCGACCCACGCCGCCCCGTCTGCCTCCCAGTCGGCCCATGACCCGAAGGCCTCCCGCATCAGGGCCAGATCGTGGGCCGTCGACCGGGCATCGCCGTACACAGTGTCGACGGCATCGCGGATGAGCGCCGAGATCGACCGGCCCGTGCGCGCCGAGGCGTCGTCGAGCACGCGCCGTTCCTCCTCCGTGAGCGAGATCTGGGTCCGGAGCATGATGTAACGCTACATCGCGAGGTGCCGGCCGCTAGGGGGCAGGCTCGTGCCAGGAGTGACCCTCGGGCATCAAGGCGTCGGCCTCGGCAGGCCCCCACGTGCCGGGCGCGTACGGGATGGCGGGATCGTGGTCGCGCAACACCGGGTCGACTACCTGCCAGGCAGCCTCGACCTCATCCTCGCGGGCGAACAGCAGGGCCTCGCCGGCGATGGCATCACCGAGCAGGCGCTCGTAGGCAGTCAGGTCCTCGGTGGTCTTCTCCATGACGTACAGCTCCTCGGACTCCCCGGCGAAGGTCTCGCCCGGGTGCTTCACCCGGATGCCGAGCGCGAGCGATACCACGTCGGGGCCCAGGCGGAAGCGCAGGTAGTTCGACCCCGCCAGCGCCTGGTCGCCGAACACGTTCTTCGGTGGCGGCTTCAACTCGGCTCGCACCTCGGTGGCCGACACCGGCAGGTTCTTGCCCGCCCGGATGAAGAAGGGAACCCCCGCCCACCGCCACGAGTCGATGTGGAGCTTGACCGCCGCGAACGTCTCGACGTCGGAGTCGGGGGCAACACCGTCCTCTTGGCGGTAGCCGTCGAACTGGCCCCGCACGAAGTCCTCGCGGCGAAGGGGCAACATGGCTTCGAGGACCTGGGCCTTCTCGTTGCGCAACGACTCGGCGCTGGGACCGTTGGGCGCCTCCATGGCCAGCAGGCTCACCGTCTGCAGGAGGTGGTTCTGCACCACGTCGCGCAAGGTGCCGACCTCCTCGTAGAAGCGGCCCCGTCCCTGGACGCCGAAGTTCTCGGCCATGGTGACCTGGATGCAATCGACGTAGTTGCGGTTCCAGATGGGCTCGAGGAACGAGTTGGCGAACCGGAAGTACAGCAGGTTCTGGATCGGCTCTTTGCCCAGGTAGTGGTCGATCCGGTAGATCGACGACTCGGGGAACGCGCTGTGGAGCACCCGGTTCAGCTCCTGGGCCGAGGCCAGGTCGATGCCGAAGGGCTTCTCGATGATCACCCGGGCCCCCTCGGCGATCTGCGCGGCCTGGAGAGCCTGGACGACCATCTCGAACATGCTGGGGGGGATGGCCAGATAGAACGCCGGACGTCGAGCCCCGGCGTCGTTGAGGGCCTGGGCCAGGCGGGTGAACGTGGCCGGGTCGCGGTAGTCGCCCCCGATGTAGCTGAGGGCCCCGGCCAGGGTGGCGAAGGCTCCCTCGTCGTGCACGCCCCCACCGAAGGTGTCGATGCCCTCCCGGGCCCGGTCGCGGAGCTGATCGACCGTCCAGTCGTCGGCGGCCACCCCGATCACCGGGACCTTCAGGCGCCCTCGCTTGGCGTTGCCGTACAGCGCGTCGAAGATCTTCTTGTGGGCCAGGTCGCCGGTGGCACCGAACAGCACCAGGGCATCGGCCTGTTCCTTGGTGGCCATGCACCGTCACCCTTCCGCGAGCGTCCCGAGCCGCAGCGGAGTGTAGCTGGGCCGACTGCGGCGACCGCCCGCTACGTGTCGACTGGGGCGTCCCGTCGTTGAGCCCGGAGCACGGCGTCGTGGATGGTGACCTGCCGGCCCTCGGGGTCGGTCACCGCCCGCCCCGCAGCGGTGTTGGTAAGCACGACCCACTCACCAGGGTCGAGGCGGCCGGCGATGTCGTCGCCGGTGAAGAACAGTTCCGGATCCGACGGACGCGGCATCGTGGTCTCCAGGTCGGACGGGTGATGGCCGACGATGAGTAGCGTCCCCCGCGGCGCCACCGCGTCGGCCAGGTGATCGAACAGGGCCTGCCTGGGCTCGAGCCGTAGATGCAGGTACTGGGCCGACACCAGGTCGTAGCGGGCCGGCGGCTCCCAGTCGGTGATGTCGACGCGGCCCCAGGTGATTCGCTCGGCGACCTGCTGGCCGGCGCGACCGGCCTGGGCGGCGGCGCGTTCGAGGGCGACCGGGGACAGGTCGACGGCGGTCACCCGCCACCTCCGTTCGGCCAACCAGATGGCATCGGCACCTTCGCCGCAACCCACATCCAGCGCGGTGCCGGGAATGAGGTCCTCGACCTCACCCACCAGGTGGGGGTTGGGTTTGCCGCTCCACAGCGTGGGGTGGGACCGGTACCGCTCGTCCCAGAACGCCTGGTCGAACTGGTCGGACATGGTGGTCACCTGATCCCTTCGGGAGCGCGCACACCGTGTGCGCCCGCCGGTTGTGCCCTGCGGACGGCAACGGCCGATCGCACGTCGTCAACGATGAGGTCGGCATTGATGGCGGCGGCCGCTCGTGCCCCGGCCTCGGCCGAGGCGAGGACCTGGGCCATGACGTCGGCCACGTTGCCGGCCACCCAGACGCCGGG
>JBBWZS010000167.1:0-5584 GCA_039649175.1 Acidimicrobiaceae bacterium | reverse complement strand
ACGTACTCATGTCCCATGGGCGCCGGTCCGTCGACGGCCTCGATGCCGCGGTAGGGCCACAGGTCCGAACCGCAGACACACGTCGCCGAGAGACGGATGATGGCGTCGGTCGGGTGCTCGATCTTGGGGTCGTCGCGGCGTTCGACGCGGATGTCGCCGGGGGCGTAGAGGAGTGCTCCTCGCATGATGTGTGTCCTTTCAGTTGTCGCCACGGAAGACCCGCTCGGCAAGAGCCACCGCGGCGGCGACGAGCAGGCTGACGCGAAGTCCGTGCACGAGGTCTCCCTGCCCGGACAGCAGGGCGCCAAACACGGCGACGGCGAGTGCCCATACCGGGGTCGCCGCAGATACGGCGGCGAGGACGGTCAGCCCCGTTGCCATTACACCCAATCCCGCGGTGAGGACGGTGCGGGGACCCAGCCGCTCGGCCACCCGCGCGCTGAGGGGGCAGCAGCTGACTCCCCACGCCCTTGGCTACGAAGGGCCCAGGCAGGCCGATGTCTTGCTCTCTGCGATGGTTGACAGTAAACGACGACGGTGTTTAGCTCGTCGGCGCTGGCGAGGCGGCCCGGGCGGTTGGAGTGCATTTCCCAGAACCCTCATCGAGGAGAGTCCCTTGAAGCTTTGGCGGATGGCAGGCGGTTTGGCATCGGCACTGACACTGGTCGTCCTGAGTCCTGTCTCAGTGGGCACCGCGGGGGCGGCGGAACAGGTCGCCTGTGGACAGGCGATCACGCACAGCATCACGCTCAGGACCGACATCGGACCATGCACCGCCGACGGCTTGCGTGTCGTGGCCAGCCATATCACCGTCGACCTGAACGGCCATACCGTCACCGGTCGCAACACCAGGAACACCACCGAGCGGGAGCAGGTGGGCATCAACCTGATGAACGTCACGGGCGTCACGGTGACGGGCCCGGGGACGGTTCAGCACTTCGATGCCGGCGTGGCCGTCAACGGCGGGTCACAGAACCAGATCGTCAATCTCACTGCCCGCGACAACGTCAACCACGTGGTGTTGACCGGCGCCATGAACCCGTGCAGCTACGGCGACGGCATCGTCACCGACAACTCCACCGACAATGTCATCACCGGGAACGTGACCAGCCACAACGGTCCCTATGACGGCATCGCCCTGGTCGACGCGTCGAAGGGCAACCGGGTCAGCGGGAACCGTTCGCTGGACAACGACGTCTCCAACATCCTGCCCAACGGCCAATCCGGTCCGTGTGGCCCCGAAGGCGGCGGCACCGCGTCGGGTCGTCCGCATCAGGACATGGGCATCCGCGTCGAAGGTCCCGGCGCCACCGCCAACGTGGTCAGCGGCAATACGACGAAGGGGAACCAGGCTGCGGGAATCAGCATCCACGGGACCCAACGGTCGATCGAGCCGCCCAACACCGCCAATCTGGTGCTCGACAACATCGTGACAGGCAACGGGTTCGCCGGCCCGGGTGACACCTTCGACGGCATCCTGTCCCTGCCGGGCTACGAGAGCAGCACCATCCTGCCTGCGTTCGGCAACACGTTCGCCCGGAACGTCTCCAGCAACAATGCCCGCAGCGGCATCTATGCCGGCGGAGGCAAGAACACCATCGTCGACAACGTCGTCAATGACAACGTGCGTGACGGCATCGAGCTGTTCGGACCTTCCGTCGACGCCGGGGTGGTCTATGCCGGGTCCGTCGACAATCGAGTGGTGAGCAACACAGGCCACGGAAACGGCGTATTCGACGGGGAAGACCATCACCCGCACTGCGACCACAACGAGTGGATCGCGAACAGGTTCGGCACGGTGAACCAGCCGTGCGTGGCCGCCGGGGGTGGGACGGGAACGGTCCCGCCGGGCACCCCGCCCGTGGTCGAACCCACGCCCTAGTCGCAACCACACAGGAGGAGCGATGGGAGTCGAACAGAAGCCGCCGACCACCAAGGGCCCAGCCGACTGGTTCACGGGTGACGTGTGGATGGACCCGGTCGTTCAACCCGACGGCAACTTTCAGATCAGCATCGCCGCCGTCCACTTCACGCCCGGCGCTCGGACCGCCTGGCACTCCCATGAGGGCGGCCAGAGGCTGTACGTGACGGAAGGCCGCGGCCTCGTCCAAGCACGCGGCGAGGGGGTCGTCACGATCCGACCCGGCGACGTCCACGTGACCGGCGACGGACAAGAGCACTGGCACGGCGCGACCCACCACCACTTCATGACCCACCTCTCCATCACCCGGGGCCCCGCCACGTGGGGAGACCACGTCACCGACGCAGAATACGACGCCCATACGGACTGAGACGTGCCCGATGGAGAGCCAGTCGAGCGCGGTGGGCGCGACACCGTCGTCCCGCTCGAGCTGTTCTTCGATCTCGTCTTCGTCTTCGCCTTCACCCAGGTCACGACCCTGCTCAGCCGCGACGCCACGTGGGGCGGGGTCCTCCGGGCCGGTCTGCTCCTCAGCGTCCTGTGGTGGGCGTGGTCGGCGTACGCCTGGCTCACCAACACAGTCGATCCCGAAGAGGGCGGCGTGCGCATCGCGATGTTCGCCGCCGTGGCGGCGATGCTCATCGCCTCGCTGGCGGCGCCACGCGCCTTCGGTCGCGACGCCACCACCTTCGCCGTCGCCTACCTGATCGTCCGCGCCCTGCACCTGGTGCTCTACGCCGTCGCCGGACGCGGCGACAGGGAGCTGTTGCGTGCCGTGCTGCGCATCGTGCCTCCGGTGTTCCTGAGCGCGGCGCTGCTTCTCGTCGCCAGCCCCTTGCACGGGACGGCGAAGCTGGCGTGCTGGGGAGCCGCAGCCGCGGTCGACTACATGGGACCCCTGATCGGCCATATGCGCGGTTGGCACCTGTCGCCGACACACTTCGTGGAACGGTTCGGCCAGATCATCCTCATCGCCCTCGGCGAATCCGTCGTTGCCATCGGCGTCGGCGCTGCCGGACTCGAACTCGAGCCTGGGCTCATCGCCGCCGTGCTGCTCGGTATCACCGTCATCGCCTGCCTGTGGTGGTCGTACTTCGACTGGGTCATCTACGTCGCCCATATCAAGCTGGCGGACACGACCGGCCAACGACGCGCCGCCCTGGCCCGAGACGTCTACTCCTATCTCCACCTGCCCATGGTCGGCGGCGTCGTGCTGTTCGCCTTCGGACTCCAGACTGCGCTGCACGACACGGCGACCTCGTTGGCAGCCGTTCCTGCGTTCGGGCTCGTGTGCGGCATCGCCCTGTACCTCATCGCCCATGTCGCCCTCCGCCTGCGCATCGGCGGCGGACTCGGACACGGCCGACCGATGGCGTCGCTCGTGCTGCTGGCGTTCCTTCCCCTGGCGACTCGGATCTCGGCTGCCGCGGCGCTCAGCGTGGTCGCCGCCGTGTGCGCCGCCCTCATCGCCTACGAGGTCCTACGGCACCGAGAGGACCGGGCCGCCATCCGAGCAGGACGGGGAACCTCGAGCGCAGAGGACATCGCCCGGCTCGAGAGCGACCAACCGTAGAGCGCCGGCCGCATTGGCGTTGAGACGCAGGTCAACCTACGACCTCGTTCGCGTCCCGTGACGGTCGTTGGCGACCGGCCCGGGCGTCCATCATGACCGACATGGCGGCGGCCGAGGCGATGGCGGCCAGGAAGCCGACCAGGAGCAGCCAGGTCATGACATTCGATGTATCGAAGTCGGCGTGGGCCCGTACCGCGGCGATGAGGATCAGCGTCAGCATGAAGATCTGGACCTGGAGCATGAGGCGGGCCGCGCTCCATCTGGCGTCGGTGATCACCCCCAACGCCGCCAGCCCCAACATGAAGATGGCGCCCAGCACCCGCGCCGTGAGCGGCGTCAGGTGCCACGGCCACACGTCGATGGCCCGCTGCGGCAGCAGGAAGAGGAACGCCCCGGCGACGACGGCCACCGCGCCGGTGGCTCCCATGAGGAGGCGGGCCACCGGTGGGAGCAGGAGCTCGTCCGGTGCGGCTCGACTGTCTCGCTGGCGGTTCGCAGCCCAGACCCCCCACACCAGGAACGGCGTCGTGAAGTAGAGCCCGGCCCACAACCAGAAGGCCACGTGGGTGTGATTGAAGCGGTCCCAGTGGATGATGGTGGCCACGCCCATGAGCGAGGCGAACGTCCCCACGGCGACGAACCCGGCCTTGATCGTGTGCCAGGCCTTGGCCCGGAACGCCCGCGCGAAGAAGTAGGCGCCGCCCAGGTACACGGCCCCGAGGGTCATCGGGGTCATCGGCGGGGCGATCTTCCAGGCGAACAGCTCATCGGTGCGTCGCGGAAACCCGTAGAGGACGACGAAGGCCACCACGAGGAACGGCACGATGAACGCCGACAGGCCGCGGGTCACGGGGAGCACGACATCGTCCCTCGCCACCGACTTCCCTTGGCCGGCCATCTACCCTCCCGGGTCGGCGACAACCCTAGAAGACCAACCCGTTCCGCGCCTCTGGAGAAGGCCCAGGCCTCGGGGGTCCCATCAACAGTGCCGGGCTACTCCTCGCCCAGGTAGGCCTTGCGGACCTGGTCATCGCCCAGGAGCACGGCGGCCGTCCCCGACAACACGATGCGCCCCGTCTCCAGCACATGTCCGGCGTCGGCGAGACCCAACGCCGCCTGGGCGTTCTGTTCCACCAGGAGCAGGGTCGTGCCCTCGGCTTTCAGCGCCGCGAGGGTGGCAAAGATGCGCTGCATCATCAGCGGCGACAGACCCATCGACGGCTCGTCGAGCATGAGCAACCGGGGCCTGCTCATGAGGGCCCGACCGATGGCCAACATCTGCTGCTCGCCGCCCGAAAGAGTCCCTGCGGCCTGGGCCCGGCGCTCGGCCAGCAGGGGGAACAGCTCGTAGACCCGCTCGAGGTCGTTACCCACTGCTGCCTGGCCATGGCGGAGGTAGGCGCCCAGATCCAGGTTCTCCCGCACGGACATGCGGGCGAACACGTGTCGGCCTTCGGGAGCGTGGGCGATTCCCCGCTCGACGATGCGGTGGGCAGGGAGACGCTCGATCCGCTCTCCCTCGAACAGGATCTCGCCGCCGCTGGATCGCAGCAGTCCCGACAGGGTGCGCAACGTGGTGGTCTTTCCCGCTCCGTTGCTGCCGATCAGCGTCACGACCTGGCCCTGGGTGACGGTGAAGCTCACGCCGCGCACTGCCTCGATCCGGCCATAGGCCACCCGCAGGTCGCGCACTTCGAGGATCGCCTGCCCGTCCGGAGGAGCGCCCGTCGTCCCTTCCGGTTGCGGCAGTGGTTCGTCGAGGCTGCGGTCCTCACTCACTTCGCAGGCGTGCCCAGGTAGGCCTCCACGACCCGGGCATCGCCCTGCACCTCCGACGGACTGCCGTCGACCAGCTTGCGCCCGTGGACCAGCACCACCACCCGGTCGCACAGGCCGAAGATGAAGCGCATGTCGTGCTCGATCACGGCCACCGCCACGCCCTGGTCGCGGATGCGGCGGACCAGCTCGGCGGCCTGCTGCGTCTCGTGGGGGTTCATGCCCGCCCGGGGCTCGTCGAGCAACAGCAGGCCTGGTTCGGTGGCCAGGGCACGGGCAATCTCGAGGCGACGCTGGTCCCCATAGGCCAGGTT
>JBBWZS010000134.1:0-15299 GCA_039649175.1 Acidimicrobiaceae bacterium | reverse complement strand
CCCGGCACCGAGCGCGCCGGCGACGTGGCCGTGGCCGACATCGGCCTCGACACCTCCGGGGCCCGTGCCCACCTGGTCGAGGCCCACGACGTCTCGGCCTGGCTGCCGGAGCGACCGTCGGAGACCCACAAGTGGAAGACGGCGGTGTGGGTGGTGGCGGGATCGCCGGGCATGACCGGAGCGGCCCACCTCTGCGCCCGGTCGGCCATGCGGGCGGGAGCGGGGACGGTCCGCCTCGGCATCCCCGGCAGCGACCCCGATCCCGGTTCGCTCGAAGTGGTGGGGCGGACGCTTCCCGCCGAGGGATGGGACACGGTCGTGGTCGACGACTCGACGCGGGCCCGGGCCCTGATCATCGGCCCGGGGCTGCCTCGCACCTCGGCGACGGCCGATGCCGTCCGGGCGTTGTTGGCCGCCTCGCCGTTGCCGGCGGTCGTCGACGCCGACGGGCTCTACGCCCTCGGTGGTGTCGACGAGGCCGCCGAGGTCGTCCGCGACCGGCGCCCACTGACGGTGCTCACCCCCCACGAGGGCGAGTTCGCCCGGCTCCGGGGTGCCAAGCCGGGCGCCGACCGTCTCGGTGAGGTCCGCGAGCTGGCTGCCGCCCTGGGGGCCACCGTGTTGCTCAAGGGCTCGACCACCGTCGTGGCCGATCCCGGGGGCGAGGTGCTGATCACCAACTGCGGCGACTCCCGACTGGCCACCGCCGGCAGCGGCGACGTGCTGGCCGGCGTGGTGGGCGCCCTGCTGGCCCAGGGTCTCGACGGCCAGCGATCGGCGGCCGCCGCTGCGTTCGTGCACGGATGTGCCGCTCGCCTCGGGTGGCGTCGCGGCCTGGTGGCGGGAGACCTCATCGACCTGTTGCCGGCCGCCGTCGCCCGACTCTCGTAGGGTCGCGGGCGATGGCCAGTGCCGACTCCGCGCGACGGCGTCGGGCGTGGGCCGAGGTCGACCTGGCAGCGATCCGTCACAACGCCGGCGCCCTGGGCCGCTTGGCCGGACGCGCCGCTCTGTGCGCGGTGGTCAAGGCGGACGCCTACGGGCACGGGTCGGTCGAGGTGGCCAGCGCCGCCCTCGCCGGCGGCGCCTCGTCTCTCGCCGTCGCCCTCGTGGAGGAGGGCGCGCACCTGCGCGAGGAGGGGGTCTCCGCCCCGATCCTGGTGTTGTCCGAGCCCCCCCTCGACGCCATGGCCGACGTCCGTGCTCTCGGCCTCACGCCCACGCTGTACACGCCGGCGGCCGTGGCCACGGCCGCCAAGGCTGTCGCCGACTCAGCCGACCCCACGCCGATGGGGGTGCACGTCAAGGTCGACACCGGGATGCACCGGGTGGGGGCGTCACCGGCCAACGCCGTCGCCCTGGCCCGGGAGGTCGACGGGTGCGCGGAGCTGGTGCTCGAGGGCCTCTGGACCCACTTCGCCGTCGCCGACGAGCCCGACGACGCCTTCACCGCCGACCAGCTCTGCCGGTTCGACGATGTCGTCTCCGAACTTGCGGCGCGTGGAGTCCGGCCCCGGCGCCTGCACGTGTCGAACTCGGCCGGCTGCCTGGCTCATCCCGCGGGTCGCTACGACATGGTGCGTTGCGGCATCGCCCTCTACGGGGTGGCGCCCAGCCTCACGCTCGTCGGGCGGGGTGACCTGCGTCCCGCCCTGTCGCTTCGGGCCCGCGTGTCGTTCGTGAAGCGGGTGGGCGCCGGCGAGGGCGTCTCCTACGGGTTGCGCCGCCGCTTCGACACGCCGTCGATCGTCGCCACCGTCCCCATCGGCTATGCCGACGGCGTCCCCTGGCGGCTGGGCGCCACGGGCGGCGAGGTGCTCATCGGAGGTCGGCGCCGCCCCATTGCCGGCAGCGTCACCATGGACCAGATCACCGTCGACTGTGGTGACGACACCGAGGTGTCCCCGGGCGACGAGGTCGTGCTCCTGGGCCGCCAGGGACACGAGACGGTCGACGCCTGGGAGTGGGCCGAGTTGGTGGGCACCATCGCCTACGAGGTCCTCTGCGGCATCGGCGCCCGCGTGCCCAGGACCTACCTCTCCGGCTGAGTCGGGGCTGAGCCCGGCGCGGGCAGGGAGGGCGCCCACGGGCCGGCGGTACAATCGACCGATGCCGTCGTTGGCCGAGGTGGAGCGGGAGGCTTCGGTGTGCACTCGCTGCGCGCTGGCGGCGGGGCGCACGCAGGTGGTGTTCGGGGTGGGCGACCCTGCAGCCGACCTCATGTTCGTGGGCGAGGGGCCCGGGGCCCAGGAAGACCTGCAGGGGGAGCCGTTCGTGGGGCGTTCGGGCCAGCTCCTCGACCGGTTGGTGCTCGAGGAGATGGGGCTCACCCGTGACGCCTTCTATATCGCGAACGCCGTGAAGTGCCGCCCTCCGGGCAACCGTGACCCCCGGCCCGACGAGATCGCCACCTGCCGGCCCTGGCTCGACGCCCAGGTGGAGCTGATCGACCCGGCCGTGGTCGTGACCCTCGGCAACTTCGCCACCAAGCTCCTGCTCGACACCACTGAGGGCATCACCCGCATGCGGGGCCGGGCCTACCCTTTCCGCACCGCCATGGTCGTTCCCACCTTCCACCCCGCCGCCGCCCTCCGCTCGGGCGCGGTGACGGTGGCGCACATGCGTGCCGACCTGGTGCGGGCCAAGCAGATCCTGGCCCAACGGGGCCTCAAGGGGGTGACCGGTTGATCGCCTGTCTCACCAAGTCGGTCGACGACACGAAGGCCCTGGCCTCGGCGGTGTCCGAGCTGGTGGGCCCGGGAGACCTGATCGTGCTGGCCGGTGATCTGGGGGCGGGCAAGACGGCGTTCACCCAGGGCCTGGCCCAGGGCCTCGGGGTGACCGAGCCTGTCACCAGCCCGGCCTTCGTGCTCGTGCGCTCCTATGCCGGTCGCCTCGCCCTCGCCCACATCGACGTCTACCGCCTCGACCACCTCCAGGAGGTGTTCGACCTGGGCATCTCCGAGATCGTCGACAGTGGCGGGGTCACCGTCGTGGAGTGGGGCGACGTGGTGACCCCCGCCCTTCCCGCCGACCTCCTGGAGGTCCGCCTCGACCAGGGAGACGCCGACGACGACCGCCGGCTGGTGTTCGACGGCGTCGGCCCCTCGTGGGTGCCCCGCATGGGGGCCCTGGCCGCAGCCGTGAGCCGGTGGGCTGTGGACGCTTGAGGACCGGCCCGCAGTGTTGATCCTGGGTATCGAGACGGCCACCCAGCAGGTGGGCTGTGCCATCGGCGGCCACGAGGGGGTCCGGGCCGGCTTCCAGGCCGCCCATGGACGCCGCCACGTCGAGACCCTCGTCCCGGCCATCGATTTCGTCTGCCGCCATGCCGGAGTGGCGCTCAAGGAGATCTCCGCCGTCGCCGTCGACGTGGGCCCCGGCCTGTTCAGCGGCCTGCGGGTGGGCGTGTCCGCCGGCAAGGCCGTGGCCCAGGCCCTGCGGGTCCCGGTGATCGGCGTGACCAGCCTCGACCTGCTGGCCTTCCCCGTGCGGCACAGCAGTCGACTCATCGTCGCCGCCGTCGACGCCCGCCGGGGCGAGCTCTTCTACGCCTTCTACCGGCAGGTGCCCGGTGGCGTGCAGCGGCTCTCGGGCTACAACGTGGGCTCCCCCGCACAGCTGGCCTCCGAGTTGGAGGCCACCGGAGAGGAATGCCTGTTCGTCGGCGACGGTGCCCTGCGGTACCCCTCTCTGGTCGCCGAGGCCGTCCACTGCGAGTCGGGGGGCGTGTCGGCCGCCCACCCCTCGGCCACCGCCCTCGTCGAGCTGGCTCATCCCCTGGCCATCCGGGAGGAGTTCGTCCAACCCTGGGAGCTCGAGCCCCTGTACCTGCGCCGGTCCGACGCCGAGATCAACTGGGAGCGGCGCACACCTCCCGACTGGGCGGCAACCGCCTGATGGCCCAGGTCGAACACGACCGGCGCGCCGACCAGGACCTGGTCGTGCACATGGTGGCGATGCGGCGGCGCCACTTGAGATCGGTGCTGAAGATCGAGTCGCAGGTGTACCCCCGGCCGTGGTCGTTGAGCCTGTTCGTCAGCGAGCTCGCCCTGCGCAACAGCCGGGCCTACTGGGTGGCGAGGGTCGACGGGGTGGTGGTGGGTTACTGCGGGTTGATGGTGAGCGTCGATGACGGGCACGTGACCACCCTCGCCGTCGATCCCGCCTGGCACCGGCGCACCATCGGCTCCCGCCTCCTGCTCACGCTGGCCCGCGAGGCCATCGATCGGGGGGCCACCGGTCTCACCCTGGAGGTGCGCATGGGGAACCGGGGCGCCCAGGAGCTCTACCGGCGGTTCGGCTTCCGGCCTGCGGGCGTGCGGAAGAACTACTACGTGGAGACCAACGAGGACGCCCTGGTGATGTGGGCCGACGATGTCGCCGCCCCGGCCTACGCCGAGCGTTTGGCATCGATCGAAGCCCTCCTCCCGGGCACGACCCTGGTGGAGGAATCGCCACGATGACTGAGCAGGATGCGGGGCCCGAGCGGCCCCCTGAGCGGGATGCGGGGCCCGAGCGGCCCCCTGAGCGGGGTGCCGAGCAGGACTGTCACATCCTCGGCATCGAGACGTCGTGCGACGAGACGGCGGCGGCGGTGGTGGTCGACGGGTCGACGGTGCTGTCGTCGGTGGTCGCCACCCAGGTCGACCTGCACGCCCGCTACGGGGGCGTCGTCCCCGAGATCGCCAGCCGGGCCCACGTGCGCCTGCTGACCCCGGCGGTGGCCGAGGCCCTGGTCGAGGCCGGGATCGACGACGACCGCATCGACGCCGTCGCCGCCACCGTGGGGCCGGGGCTGGCCAGCGCCCTGCTGGTCGGGGTGAGCGTGGCCAAGAGCCTGGCCCTGGTGTGGGACGTCCCGTTCATCGGGGTCAACCACATGGAGGGCCACCTCTACGCCTGCTTCCTCCACGAGCCCGATCTCGAGCTGCCCGCCGTCGCCCTGCTGGTGTCGGGCGGCCACACCCTGCTCGTGCTCATGGAGGGCCACGGCGACTACCGCATCCTGGGCTCCACCGTGGACGACGCCGTGGGTGAGGCCTTCGACAAGGTCGCGCGCTTCCTGGGCCTCGGCTACCCCGGCGGTCCGGCCATCGACCGCATCTCGGCGGTGGGCGATCCCGGGGCGGTGGCCTTCCCCCGAGCCATGGAACGTGAGGGCTACGACTTCTCCTTCAGTGGCCTCAAGACGTCGGTCACCCGGTACGCCAAGGCCCACCCCGACGCCGAGGTGGCCGACCTGGCGGCGTCGTTCCAGCACGCCGCCGTCGAGGTGCTGGTCACCAAGGCGCGCCGGGCCGTGTCCGACACCGGGGCCCGGACACTGTGCATCGGTGGCGGGGTGGCGTCGAACTCCCTGCTGCGCCGCCGGATCGCCGAGGTCTGCGCCGAGGACGGTGTGGCGGCGGTGATCCCCACGCCCGAGCTGTGCACCGACAACGCCGCCATGATCGCCGCCGCCGGCTGGCGCCGCCTGCGGTCCGATGGACCCACGTCACTGGAGGTCGGGGTGTCGCCCTCGCTCGCCATTACGTAGCGGCGTGGGCGCCCAACCCCGCCGGCTCCTGCGTTCGCCAGCCCCGCCTTTTTGCGTCGGGCCGGGAGGCTGCTATCGTTAGCACTCTTACACGGAGAGTGCTAACGGAGGTCTACACCGCAATGAACCTCAGGCCCCTCGAAGACCGCATCGTCGTCCGCCCCAGCGAGGCTGAGGAGACCACGGTGAGCGGAATCGTCATCCCTGACACCGCCAAGGAGAAGCCCCAGCAGGGCGAAGTCCTGGCTGCCGGCCCCGGCCGTCGGTCCGAGCAGACCGGCGAGCTGATCCCTGTCGACGTCAAGGTCGGCGACATCGTCATCTACAGCAAGTACGGCGGCACCGAGATCTCCGTCGACGGTGAGGACCTTCTCATCCTCAACGGTCGCGACGTCCTCGCCATCACCGACAAGAAGTAGCCCATGCCCAAAGAGCTCAAGTTCGACGACGACGCCCGCCAGGCGCTCGAGGCCGGTATCAACACCATGGCCAACTGCGTCCGGGTCACCCTGGGGCCCCGCGGCCGCAACGTGGTCATCGAGAAGAAGTTCGGTGTGCCCACGATCACCAACGACGGTGTCACCATCGCCAAGGAGATCGAGCTCGAGGACCCCTTCGAGAACATGGGTGCCCAAGCCTTGAAAGAGGTGGCCACCAAGACCAACGACGTGGCCGGTGACGGCACCACCACGGCCACCGTGCTGGCCCAGGCCCTGGTGCACGAGGGCATGCGCAACGTGGCCGCCGGCGCCAACCCCATGGCCCTCAAGCGGGGCATCGACGCCGCCGTCGACGCCGCCGTGGAGTCGATCAAGAAGCAGGCGAAGGACGTCGACGGCAAAGAGGAGATCGCCCACGTGGCGTCCATCTCCGCCGCCGACCGCGTCATCGGCGAGGTCATCGCCGACGCCATCGACAAGGTGGGCAAGGACGGCGTCGTCACTGTCGAGGAGTCCAACACCTTCGGCATGGAGCTCGAGTTCGCCGAGGGCATGCAGTTCGACAAGGGCTACCTGTCGCCGCACCTGGTCACCGATGCCGAGACCCAGGAAGCCGACCTCGAGGACGCCTACATCCTGCTGGCCAACCAGAAGATCAGCTCCGTCCACGAGCTGTTGCCCGTGCTCGAGAAGGTCATGTCGACCAACAAGCCGCTGCTCATCGTGGCCGAGGACGTCGACGGCGAGGCTCTGGCCACGCTGGTGGTCAACAAGCTCCGAGGCACGTTCACCGCAGTGGCGGTCAAGGCTCCCGGCTTCGGCGAGCGCCGCCGCTCCACGCTGGGCGACATCGCCATCCTCACGGGGGGCGAGGTCGTCTCCGCCGAGCTCGGCCTCAAGCTCGACAACATCACCCTCGACCAGCTCGGGCGGGCCCGCCGGATCACCGTCACCAAGGACGACACCACCATCATCGACGGTGCCGGCGACCCCAAGGTGCTCAAGGACCAGGTCACCCAGATCCGCAAGCAGATCGAGGACGCCCACTCCGACTGGGACCGCGAGAAGCTCCAGGAGCGTCTGGCCAAGCTGTCCGGTGGCGTGGCCCTCATCCGCATCGGGGCGGCCACCGAGGTCGAGCTCAAGGAGAAGAAGCACCGCATCGAAGACGCGGTGTCGGCCACCAAGGCAGCCATCGAAGAAGGCATCGTCGCCGGGGGTGGCACCGCCCTGCTGCGGTCCCGCAAGGCCCTCGACAAGATCAAGAACGAGGGCGACGAGGCCACCGGCACGGCGATCGTGCGCAAGGCCCTCGAGGCCCCGTTGCGTTGGATCGCCCAGAACGCCGGCCACGAGGGCTCCTTGATCATCCGCCAGGTCGAGGCCGAGAAGGCCTCCATCGGGTTCAACGCCATCACCGGCGGTTTCGAGGACCTGCTCAAAGCGGGCGTCGTCGACCCCGCCAAGGTCACCCGATCGGCACTGCAGCACGCCGCCTCGGTCGCAGCCATGTTGCTCACCACCAAGACCCTGGTGGCCGACAAGGCCTACGAGCCCATCCTCCCGGCCCCTGTGCCGGCCCGCAACGACACCAACATGAGCTTCATGTAACCAACGACGTCAACCGTCGCTCGAACCGCCCGGCCTGGTGCCGGGCGGTTCCGCGCCTCAGGCGATCTGGACGCCGTCGCGGTAGACGGAGATGGCTCCCGTCGGACAGGCCTCGGCGGCGGTGATCACGTCGTCTTCGGGGTCGCCGCCGGCATCGGTGACAGTGGCGACCCGCGTGGGGTCGAGGGCGAAGGTGTGGGGTGCGGCACTGATGCACGACTTGGTGGCGATGCACCGGGCCCGCTGCACCCGAACGTCGAGGGTCATGCGGGGAGCGTATCCATGACGGGCGCCCGAGGGTCGTGTTCGAACTGGGTCCGGTACAGCTCGGCGTACCGGCCGCCGGCGGCGAGGAGCTCGGTGTGGGCGCCGCGCTCGACCACCCGGCCCTGCTCGATCACCAGGATGACGTCGGCGTCACGGATCGTCGACAGGCGGTGGGCGATGACCAGCGCGGTACGCCCGGCCAGGGCGTTGGCCAGGGCCTCCTGCACGGCCGCCTCCGATGTGGTGTCGAGGTGGGCGGTGGCCTCATCGAGGATCACGACCCGCGGCCGGGCCAGCAGCAGCCGGGCGATGGTGAGCCGCTGACGCTCGCCACCGGAGAGGCGGTACCCCCGCTCACCCACGACCGTGTCGAGGCCGTCGGGCAGCGAGGCGATCAGATCGGCCAGGCGGGCCTTTTCCAGCGAGTCCCACAGCTCCTCGTCGGTGGCCTCGGGGCGGGCGAAGCGCAGGTTCTCCCGGACGGTGTCGTGGAAGAGGTGGCCGTCCTGGGTGACCATGCCGAGCGTCTGGCGTATCGAGTCGAAGGTCAGGTCGCGCACGTCGACCCCCGACAGGCGCACGGCACCGGCGTCGACGTCGTAGAGCCGGGGCGCCAGCGAGGCGATGGTCGACTTGCCACCACCCGACGACCCGACCAGGGCCACCAGCTGGCCGGGCTCCACCCGGAACGACACACCGTGGAGCACCTCGGCGCCACCGCGGGAGT
Organism: Acidimicrobiaceae bacterium; assembly: GCA_039649175.1. Taxonomy (GTDB): domain Bacteria; phylum Actinomycetota; class Acidimicrobiia; order Acidimicrobiales; family AC-14; genus DATAQC01. The sequence goes on along the minus strand of JBBWZS010000134.1, from coordinate 6,715 downwards.
CGAGGGTGGCCACCTCCTCCAGCGACGCCAGCGAGACCTTGTCGGCCGAGGGGTAGCCGAACCGCACGTCGTCGAACTCGACGGCCACCGGCCCGTCGGGGACCACGGTGGCCCCGGGCGACTCGACGATGTTGGGGTCGAGGTCGAGCACTTCGAACACCCGCTCGAAGCTGACGAGGGCGGACATGGCGTCGACGCGGGCACTGGCCAGGGCGGTGAGGGGGGCGTACAGCCGCCCGAGCAGGAGGGCGAGGGTGACCACGGTGCCGGGGGCCAGGCTCCCGCGCAGCGCCAGGGTCCCTCCCAGCCCGTAGACCAGGGCCAGGGCCAGCGACGACACCAGGGTGAGGGCGGTGAGGAACATCCACTGGCCCATGGCCGTGCGCACGCCGATGTCGGCCACGCGCCGGGCTCGGGCCCCGAACTCGGCCACCTCGTTGTCGGGACGGCCGAACAGCTTCACCAGGGTGGCACCGGGGGCGGAGAAGCGCTCGGTCATCTGGGTGGTCATGGCCGAGTTGTGGTCGGCCGCCTCACGCTCCAAGTGGGCCAGCCGCGAGCCCATCCGCCGGGCGGGCAGGACGAACACCGGCAGCAGGATGAGGGCCAGCACCGTCACCTGCCACGACAGGCGCAGCATGACGACCAGGGTGAGGATAAGGGCGATGAGGTTGCTGACGACGCCCGACAGCGTCCAGGTGAAGGCCCGCTGGGCGCCGATCACATCGTTGTTCAGCCTGCTGACCAGCGCTCCGGTGCGGGTGCGCATGAAGAAGGCCACCGGCATGCGCTGCACGTGCTCGAACACCGCGCGGCGCAGGTCGAGGATCAGGCCCTCGCCGATCTTGGACGACTGCCAACGCTCGCCCACACCGACGGCGGCATCGAGCACGGCCACGAAGGCGATGAGGGCGGCCAACCACACGACGCGCTCCTCCTGCTTGCCCTTGATGATGGCGTCGACCACCAGCCCGGCCAGCACCGGGGTGGTGACGGTGAGCACGGCGGCGACGACGCTGAAGGCCAGGAAGGCGATCAGGGAGCGGCGGTGGGGACGGGCGAAGTCCACGATCCGCCGCAGGGTGGCCCGGCTGACGGCGCGGCGGGGCTGATCGCCCTGCATCACGCTCTCGAGCGCCATCCAGTTGTTGAAGCCCATGTCCACAGGTGGTTCCTCTCGTTACCCTCCACCGTAATAGCTAAAGTGAGCTTTAAGTCAAGGACTTTCCCCGGGCTCTTCACGGAACCAGGCGGCGGTGTCGGCAGGGATCCGACCGTCGGCGCCGAGCGGGCCGCTGGCCACCACGACCCGCCCGGGCACGGAGACCTTCACCGTTTCGGTGCCCAGGTTCACGGCGCAGGCGAAGCCGGGGCCCCGGGTGAAGGCGAGCACGCCCTCACCGGCTTCGAGCCAGGCGAGGGGTCGGGCCCCTCCCTTCAGCAGCCGCTTCCGCAACCGCAGGGCGTCGCGGTAGAGGCTCAGCATCGAGGCGGGGTCGGCGTCCTGACGTTCCACGGTGAGCGACGCCCATGCCTGCGGCTGGGGGAGCCACGGGTCCGCTCCGGCCCCGGAGGCGAACCCGAAGGGCGGTCGCCGGCCCGACCACGGCATGGGCACGCGGCAGCCGTCGCGACCCCGTTCGGCCCCCCCGCTGCGCACGAAGGTGGGGTCCTGCAGCACCTCGTCGGGGAGGTCGGTCACCTGGGGCAGGCCCAGCTCCTCCCCCTGGTAGACGTAGGCCCCGCCGGGCAGGGCGAGCATGAGCAACGCCGCCGCCCGAGCCCGCCGGGTGCCCACCTCGCCACCTCCGTAGCGAGTCACGTGCCGGACCACGTCGTGGTTGGAAAGGACCCACGTCGGTGGCGCCCCCACCTCGGCGAGGGCGTCGATGGTGTCGTCGACGGCCTGGCGCAGGGCGCCGGCGTCCCACGGCGCCAGGAGGAAGTTGAAGTTGAAGGCGGTGTGCAACTCGTCGGCGCGCAGGTAGCGGGACAGTCGCCGGGGGCTCTGCACCCACGCCTCACCCACGAAGGTGACGTCGCCGGGATAGGAGTCGCTGATGCGCCGCCACCGCCGGTAGATCTCGTGGACGTCGTCGCGGTCCCAGAAGGGGTGACCTTCGGTGGCGGGCCCGGCAGCGTCGAAGGCACCGGTCATGTCGGGCATGGCGGGATCCTTGGCCAGGCCGTGGGCGACGTCGATGCGGAACCCGTCGACCCCGCGATCGAGCCAGAAGCGCAGGATCGAGTCGAACTCGGCCCGCACCTCCTCGTTCGTCCAGTCGAGATCCGGTTGTTCGGGAGCGAAGAGATGCAGGTACCACTGGCCGGCTGTGCCGTCGGGCTCTACCACACGGGCCCAGGCCGTGCCCCCGAACACACTGCGCCAGTCGTTGGGCGGTTGGTCGCCCCGGGGCCCCCGCCCGTCGCGGAACAGGTAGCGCCTCCGCTCCGGGCTGCCGGGCGCACCGGCCAGGGCGGCCCGGAACCAGGGGTGGGTGTCGGAGGTGTGGTTGGGGACCAGGTCGATGATGACCCGTAACCCCCGCCCGTGGGCCTCGCCGACGAGCCCGTCGATGTCAGCGAGCGTGCCGAAGGTGGGGTCGACCCCACGGTGGTCGGTCACGTCGTAGCCGGCATCGGCCTGCGGTGACGGGTAGAAGGGGTTCAGCCAGATGGCGTCGACGCCGAGGCCGGCGATGTGGTCCAACCGGGAGCGGATCCCGGCCAGGTCGCCGATGCCGTCGCCGTCGGCATCGGCGAAGCTGCGGACGTACACCTGGTAGATGACGGCGCTCCGCCACCAGGGCTCGGCTGCGCTGGCGCTCACGTCGGAGATCCTGGCATCTGGCGTACTGCTCACTGGTCCGCCGCCGGTACAATGGTCGACGATGGATCGTCCGCCGCCGGAGCCGGCCAAGCTCCTCGCCAACTGGATGGAGTGGGAGAAGGGCGAGACCCCACCGGGGCGCGTCCTCACCAACTTCAAGACCGGCGGGCTGCGCGAGGTCCTCGAGTCACTCGTGGCCCAGGCCGAGGCGGCTGCCGCCGCCAGCGTCGGGTCCTCGTCACCGTCGGCACCCTGAGCCGCCACCGCCGCCGTCCCCCAGAACAGGGCCGACCGGCGGGTATCCTGGGGTGCTCCCCCCTTCCCGCACCTCCGGCCCACAAGGTGGCGTAGATGGCAGAGATCGAGATCGGCATCGGCAAATCGGGCCGCAGGGCCTACGGGTTCGACGACATCGCCATCGTGCCCAGTCGGCGCACCCGTGACCCCGAAGATGTCGACATCTCGTGGGAGATCGATGCATTCACCTTCGGCCTGCCACTGATGGCGGCGGCCATGGACGGCGTGGTGAGCCCGGCCACGGCCATCGAGATCGGCCGCCTGGGCGGCGTGGGGGTGCTCAACCTCGAGGGCCTGTGGACCCGCTACGAGGACCCGGAGCCGCTGTTCGAGGAGATCGCCGCCCTCGACACCGAGAAGGCCACCACCCGGATGCAGGAGATCTACGGCGAGCCCATCAAGGAGGAGCTGATCGGGCGGCGCATCACCGAGATCCGCGACGCCGGCGTCGTGTCGTGCGCCTCGGTGACTCCCCAGCGCACCGACCGTTTCACCAAGGCCATCCTCGCCGCCGAGCTCGACCTGCTGGTGATCCAGGGCACGGTGGTGTCGGCCGAGCACGTGTCCAAGACGGCCGAGCCGCTCAACCTCAAGCGCTTCATCCGTGAGCTGGAGATCCCCGTGATCGTGGGCGGGTGCGCCTCCTACAACGCCGCCCTCCACCTCATGCGCACCGGTGCAGTCGGCGTGCTGGTCGGCGTCGGCCCCGGCCACGCCTGCACCACGCGAGGAGTGCTGGGGCTGGGCGTTCCCCAGGCCACGGCCATCGCCGATGCCGCCGGCGCCCGCATGCGCCACCTCGACGAGACCGGCGTCTACGTGCACGTCATCGCCGACGGCGGCATGAGCACCGGTGGCGACATCGCCAAGGCCATCGCCTGCGGCGCCGACGCGGTGATGGTCGGCTCGCCCCTCGCCGCCGCCCAGGAGTCACCCGGCCGGGGTCACCACTGGGGCATGGCCACGTTCCACCCCACCCTGCCCCGGGGAGCCCGCGTGCGCACCGCCGTCCGAGGCACCCTCGAGCAGGTCCTGATAGGGCCGGCCCACGAGAACGACGGCCGCCTCAACCTGTTCGGGGCCCTGGCCACCTCGATGGCCACCTGCGGCTACGAGACGGTCAAGGAGTTCCAGAAGGCCGAGGTCATGGTGGCCCCCGCGCTGCAGACCGAGGGTAAGTCACTCCAGCAGGCCCAGCACATCGGGATGGGCTCCTAAGCCGGTCGGTCGTCGCCGCCGCCTGCGCTCCCCTCTCAGGAGCCGAGGGCGGCGGTAGGCTCGTTCATGAGCGAGAACCGAAGCGCAGCGGAGGATCGCAGCGACCAAAGGTTCGGCGTCGAGAACCCCTTCGACACCGTTCTCGTCGTTGACTTCGGTGCCCAGTACGCCCAGCTCATCGCCCGGCGGGTGCGCGAGGCGCACGTCTACTCCGAGATCGTGCCCTGCGACATGCCCGTCGAGGCCATGCTGGCCCGGCGCCCGGCGGGCATCATCTTCAGCGGCGGCCCGAAGTCGGTCCACGTCGAGGGCGCGCCCGAGATGGACCCGACCATCTACGACGCCGGTGTCCCCGTCCTCGGCATCTGTTACGGCGCCCAGTTGGTGGCCCGCCAACTCGGAGGCGAAGTGGCCCGCACGGGGGTGGCCGAGTACGGCCGCACCGCCCTCGAGCTGACCTCCGGATCCGTCCTGTTCGGCGCCCTGCCCGCCGACCAGGACGTGTGGATGAGCCACGCCGACTCCATCGTCACCGCTCCGCCCGGGTTCCGGGTGACGGCCCGCACCTCACTGGTGCCCGTTGCCGCCCTCGAAGACCCCGGTCGCCGGATCTACGGCGTGCAGTTCCACCCCGAGGTGGCCCACACCGCCCGGGGCCAGGAGATGCTCAAGCACTTCCTCTACGAGGTCTGCGGCTGCCGTCCCCGCTGGACCATGACCTCCATCATCGAGGAGGCGGTGCAGGCAGTTCGGTCCCAGGTGGGCACCGACAAGGTGATCTGCGGGCTGTCGGGCGGGGTCGACTCGGCGGTGGCTGCCGCCCTGGTGCACAAGGCCATCGGCGACCAGCTCACCTGTGTCTTCGTCGACACCGGCCTCATGCGCGAGGGCGAGGCTGACCAGGTCGAGGAGACCTTCCGCCGCCAGTTCCAGGTCGACCTCATCCACGCCAAGGCGGCCGACCGGTTCCTCGACGCCCTGGCCGGCGTGGAGGACCCCGAGGTCAAGCGCCGGGCCATCGGGGCCACGTTCATACGCGTCTTCGAGGAAGTGGCCGCCGATGCCGGCCTGGCCCACGGCGAGGGAGCCGCCCGTTTCCTGGTGCAGGGGACGCTCTACCCCGACATCATCGAATCCGGCACCAAGGACGCCGCCCGCATCAAGTCGCACCACAACGTGGGCGGCCTTCCCGACGACATGAAGTTCGAGCTGGTCGAGCCCCTCCGCAACCTGTTCAAGGACGAGGTCAGGGCCATGGGCGAGGAGCTGGGCCTGCCGGAGGACATCGTGTGGCGCCAGCCCTTCCCGGGACCGGGCCTGGCCGTTCGCATCGTGGGAACCGTCACGCCCGAGCGCCTGGAGATCCTCCGGTCGGCCGACGCCATCGTCGTGGAGGAGATCAAGCGGGCCGGCCTGCACCGGGAGCTGTGGCAGGCCTTCGCCGTGCTGCTCGCCGTGCGCTCGGTGGGGGTCATGGGCGACGAGCGCACCTATGCCCACCCGGTGATCATCCGGGCCGTGCAGAGCGACGACGCCATGACCGCCGACTGGGCCCGGCTCCCCTACGAGCTGCTGGAGACGTTGTCGTCGCGCATCATCGCCGAGGTCCCCGGCGTGAACCGGGTGGCGCTCGACATCACGTCGAAGCCGCCCGGCACCATCGAGTGGGAGTGACGGGTCGATGGTGGCCTACGACGGGCCCGAGCTCGAGCGCTGGCGACGCCAGGCCCAGGCCGCCCTCGACCTGTCAGCTTCAGCGGCGACCACCACGCCCTCGTGGTCGTGCTTCCTCGCCGAGCAAGGCGCCCAGCTGGCCCTGAAGGGCCTGCTCCACTCGGTGGGGGAACACGCCGGCGCCTGGGGCCATGACCTGGGCCCGATCGAGCGAAGCGTGGCGGCGGTGTTCGGCGACGACTGGCCGCCGGGTCTGGACGAGCCCGCCATGCGCCTCGGTCGCCACTACCTCCCCGCCCGCTACCCGGACGCCCACCCCACGGGAGCGCCCGAGGAGCGTTACACCGCCGCCGATGCCCGCGCCGCCCACGACGACGCCGGTTCTTTGGTGGCGGCGGTCGACGCCATCTCCGCCGCGCTCCGGGCGGCCGACGCCGGACCCCCCGAAATTGGCTGACGGCGTCCGGGGTGTCGTCGAGCGCCGGCGAGGTGAGCAGGCCGCCGCTTTCGAGCAGGCACTCGGCTATGCCAACGCCCTCGGCGCCGAGGTCCCGCTCGTGGCCGCAGTCGTGTTCGGGTCCTACGCTCGCGGCGATTTCAACACGTGGTCCGACGTCGACGTGCTGGTGATCAGCGACGCCCTCCCGGTCGATGCCCGGGACCGGGCCGACCTGTTGTGGCGCCACCAGCCGGCCG
>JBBWZS010000127.1:0-3463 GCA_039649175.1 Acidimicrobiaceae bacterium | reverse complement strand
CGGGCGGCCCGGTCGTGCTGTTCCCGACTTGGCGGCGCGTCGCCGATTGGCTCCTCCGAAAGGTTGACGTCACATGTACCCTGGCGGCACGTACGGACGAGCTGAGGAGAATCTCATGGGTCTCTCTCGAACGCGGACGGCTCTGGTCGCCGCCTCCCTCGGAGTCACGTTTGGCTTGGCTGCCTGCAGCAGCTCCACGTCGAGCAAGACCACCGGCACCACAACCGGGGGCAGCTCACCGCCGGTCTCGATCACCGCCACCTCGTTCACGAGTGACTTCTCGGCCATGGGGCAGCTGAAGTCCGTGGCCTCCAAGGGGAAGGGCATCATCGGCGTCCTGTTGCCCGACACCACCACGTCGGCGCGCTACGAGTCGTTCGACCGTCCCTACCTGACCAAGGCGTTCCAGGCCGCCGGGTTGAGTACTGCCGACTTCAAGATCGACAACGCCCAGGGCAGCGCCGCCACCATGCAGACCCAGGCCGAAGCCGACATCACCCAGGGCGCCAGCGTGCTCCTGGTCGACGCCATCGACTCGGGTAGTGGCGCCGCCATCGAGGCCAACGCCACCTCCAAGGGGGTCAAGGTCATCGACTACGACCGCCTGGTGAAGAACGGCGCCAAGGACCGGAACTATGTCAGCTTCGACAACGTCAAGGTCGGCCAGCTCATCGGCCAGGGCGAGGTCGACTGCATCGCTGCCTGGAAGGTGCAGAAGCCGAACATCCTGGTCATGGACGGCGACCCCACCGACAACAACGCCTCCCTGTTCTCGCAGGGCTACAACGGCGTCCTGAAGACCTACTTCGACAACGGCACGTACGTGAAGGTCGGCGAGCCGGCCGGCACCTGGACGCCGTCGGTGGCGGCGACCACGTTCGAGCAGCAGTTGACGGCTCACCCCAACATCAATGCCGCCATCACCCCGAACGACGACAACGCCAACGCGGTGATCGCCGACCTGCAGAAGGTCAACATCCCGGCCAAGACGTTCCCCACCACCGGCCAGGACGCCTCGTTGCCCGGCCTGCAGAACATCCTCAAGGGCTACCAGTGCGGCACCGTGTACAAGCCGATCTACCTCGAGGCCCAGGCGGCAGCGGCGGTCGCCATCTACCTGCGCGCCGGCCAGACGCCACCGCAGGGCCTGGTGAACGGCACCACCCAGGACACCGGAGCGAACACCGCGGTGGCCTCGGTGCTGGTCACCCCGACCTGGGTCACCACCGACAACATGAAATCGACGGTCATCGCCGATAGTGCCGTGAAGGTCCCCGACCTCTGCATCTCCGCAGTTGCCAGTGCCTGCACCGCAGCCGGAATCAGTTGATCTGCGGACACCGTGAGCACCGAGGTCGCACCAGACCCTGACCCTGGCCAGATGCCGGCCGACAACCCGTCGGCCGGCGCCGGCCAGACCCTTCTCCGGCTGGAGGGGATCGACAAGAACTTCGGCGCCGTGCAGGCGCTCGTCGGGGTCGATCTCGACATTCGTGCCGGCATGGTCACCGCTCTCGTGGGTGACAACGGAGCGGGGAAGTCGGCCCTCATCAAGACCATCGCCGGCATCCACAGCGCAGACGGAGGCCGGATGATCTGGGAGGGGAGCCCCGTGCACATCCGCACGCCCCGGGACTCCGCCGCCCTCGGGATCGAGACCGTCCATCAGGATCTCGCCCTGTGCAACAACCTCGACATCGTGGAGAACATGTTCCTCGGGCGCGAGCGGACAGGCCACTTCACCCTCGACGAGGAGTCGATGGAGAAGTCGGCGGCCGAGACCTTGAGCAGCCTGGCCGTCACCACCGTCCGCTCCATCCGTCAGCCCGTCGCCTCGCTCTCCGGTGGTCAGCGCCAGTCGGTGGCCATCGCCAAGGCGGTGCTGTGGAACTCGAAGCTGGTGATCATGGACGAGCCCACCGCCGCCCTGGGGGTGGCCCAGACGGCCATGGTGCTGGCCCTCGTGCGCCGCTTGGCCGATCGCGGGCTCGCCGTCCTCATCGTCTCCCACAACATGCAGGACGTGTTCCAGGTGGCGGACTGGGTCGCCGTCCTCCGTCTGGGCAAGATGGTGGCAGTCCGGCCGGCGGCCGACATGGACCGCCAGATCGCCGTCGACCTGATGACCTCGGGCGTGTCGAGCCGGATGGTCGGGGGAAGCGCGGCACCCGCCGGTGGTGGTGCCGGATGACCGAGCTCGACCAGACCCACGGGGCGGGCACCCCCGCCGAAGCGGAGGAGATGACCGACGCCGCCGCGACCGTGGCCGACCTGGCCCTGGCCCCGGAGCTGGTGGCCGACTCGCTGGGGAGTTACCTGAAGGCCCGCTTCGCCCGGATCCGGGCCGGCGACGCCGGCGTGCTACCGGTGATCGGCGGTCTGCTGTTGATCACCATCCTGTTCCAGTCGCTCAACTCGAAGTTCCTGACGGCCGGCAACGAGGTCAACCTCCTCGTCCAGGGCGCCGCCTACATGCTGCTGGCCATGGGTGAGGTGTTCCCGCTGCTGCTGGGCGAGATCGACCTGTCGATCGGCTTCGTCAGCGGCATCGGCGGCACCGTCGTGGCCGAGTTGGTCAAGCAGTCGACGGGCTGGCCCTGGTGGGCGGCCGTCATCGCCGCCCTGGTCGCCTGCGCGGCGATCGGGCTGGTGCAGGGCACGATCATCACCAGGATCGGCCTGCCCTCGTTCGTGGTGACCCTGGCCGGCCTGCTCGGATTTCAGGGGGTTCTCCTCCTCATCCTGGGCACCGGTGGCTCCCTTCCCATCAACGACAAGGTCGTCAACGACCTGGCCAGCGGCAACCTCACCCCGGCCGCCAGCTGGATCGTGATGCTCGTGGTCGTCGGGCTCTTCGGGCTGCGCACGTGGCTGCGCGAGGGCCGGCGGCGGGCCAGCGGCCTGGTGGCGCCGCCCGTGAGCCTCACCGCGCTGAAGATCCTCGCCGCCCTCGCCGCCGGGGTCGTGCTCGTTGTCGTCTGCAACACCAACCGCGGCGCCCGAGTACCGATCCGGGGTGTGCCCTGGGTCGTGCTGGTCGTGCTGGCCGTGCTCGCCATGTGGACGGTGCTGCTCGGCCGCACCAAGTTCGGGCGCTACATGTACGCCATCGGCGGCAACGCCGAAGCGGCCCGGCGGGCGGGCGTCCGGCTGGCCACCATCAGGACCGTGGCCTTCATGCTGGCGTCGTTCACCGCGGGCATCGCCGGCATCGTCTACGCCTCACGGCTGCGCTCGGTCTCCACCGCCCTAGACGGCGGCACCCTCGTCCTCTATGCCGTCGCCGCTGCGGTCATCGGTGGCACGAGCCTGTTCGGGGGGCGGGGCAAGGCCGTCCACGCCGTGCTCGGCGGCCTGGTGATCGCCGCCATCGACAACGGGATGGGCCTGCAGGGCTACAGCGCGGCGGCGAAGTACGTGGTCACCGCCCTGGTCCTGCTGGCCGCCGTCACCATCGACGCCC
>JBBWZS010000112.1:0-7335 GCA_039649175.1 Acidimicrobiaceae bacterium | reverse complement strand
GGAGGAGACAGAGGGTGAGGTGGCCACGCCGGGTGGCGCTGCTGGCGGCAGCGGCGGTGATCGCCGCCGGGTGCGGTGGGTCCACGTCGTCTCCTGCCGCCTCCGACACGCTGGTGGCCATCGGGGCCGGCCTGCGGGGGCCGGCGGGCCTGCGGGCCACGGTCTACGCCGAGGCGCCGGTGAATGTCGCCGCCTTCGCGTCCGACGACCAGGGCCGGCTGTGGCTGGCCACCGCCGACTATGCCGATGCCGGTCGCGACGGTATCTACGTGATCCCCGCACCGGGCGCCGACGCCGTCGCCGTCGTCACCGGACTGCACACACCGCTCGGCCTGGTCTGGGACGGGGCGTCGCTCTACGCGTCGTCCAAGGCAGGGGTGGACGCCTACAGCGACTTCGACGGCGTCCACTTCGCCAACCACCGCACCGTCCTCACCCTGCCCGATGGTGTGGGTGAGAGCAACGGCCTCGCCGTGGCCCCCGACGGTCGCCTGACAATGGGCATCTCCGCGCCGTGTGACAGCTGCACCCCGACGTCGCCGTGGTCGGCGGCGGTGGTCTCGTTCCTTCCCGACGGCCGCGATCTGCGCGTCGAGGCGGGCGGTATCCGGGCCCCGGTGGGCCTGGCCTACGTCCCGGGGACGTCCGACCTGTTCGTCACCATGAACCAGCGCGACAACCTCGGCGACCAGACACCCGGCGACTGGCTGGCCGTTGTGCGACAGGGCCAGGCGTGGGGGTTCCCCGACTGCTTCGGACAGGCCGGGGCGGCCTGCGCCGGCGTGCCGAAGCCCACCGCCGTGCTCGACAAGCACGCCGCGGTGAGCGGCCTGGCCATCGTCACGGGAGGGCTCGGACCCGCCGTCGGGACCTCGGCGCTGGTGGCGGAATGGGCGACCGGCAAGGTCCAGCGCGCGGCCCTGGCGCGACAGGGCGCCGACTGGACGGCCACAGTCAGCCCCTTCCTCACCGGGGTGAAGAGCCCCGTCGCCCTGCTCGTGGCCCACCAGTCCACGCTGCTGGTGGGTGACTGGTCGACGGGGACGGTGTACGCCGTCTCCCCGGCCTGACCTCGACCCGACCAGAGCGACCGTCAGCCACCTGGCGCCGGGCGGCGCCGCCGCCGGCTGACCGGCGTCAGTCGGCGGGCTCGCCCAGCTGGCGCAGCCCGTGGCCCAGCGCCGCCCGTAGCCTCCGGGCGGTGCCCGGCGCCAGGTGGGCGATGACCCTGGCCCCGCCGTGGCCCTCCTCTTCGACGGTCACCTCGAGCCGCACGTCTCCGCAGTCGTCGCAGTCGTCGGCGATGGCCACCACCCAAGCCGCTCGTGGGCACTCGGCGCCGGGAGGGTGGTCGTCAAGGCCGTGGTCGATGGATTTCTTCATGCCGGCAGTCAACCACCATGGCGCGCGACTGCCTGCCTAGCATTGGCGTTGCCTTGTCACCCGTCGTCGCACTCGTCATCGTGGTCGTCACCGTCGCTGTCGTGGCCGCCGTTATCGCCCTCACCACGGCCGGCCTCGGGCGCCATCGCAGTCGCACGCGCGACCAGGCCAGCACCATCTTCGCTCTCCGCACCGCGGTGGTGGCCCTGGTGCAGACCTCCACCCAGGGTTGGACCGCCGTGGACGCCAGCGTCCGCCCGACCGTCGTCGCCCAGCTCCCTCTCGTCCAGGACGGCCAGCTCCGCCAGTTGACCACCGAGCTGTTGGAGGCGACCCGCCTCCTGGCTTCGGGTGGCACCACCGACGACGGCGACGCCTTGCGCGCCGAGGTCGACGAGCTGCACGAACAATTCCGGTGGCGCAGCAACGAAGTGGTGCGGGAGCTCAACCTGGGCCGGGTCCCCCCCGCCAGCTAAGTGGGCGCAGCGGCGACGGCGAAGGTGACCTGGCCGCAGGCGGTGGCCTGGCGGGTCGGGCGCCAGCTGCTCGCCCGACGCCAGGGCACGGCGGTGGACGTGGCCCGGCAGGTGGCCGGTGTCCAGGCCCAGGTCATGTCCAGCGCCGAGTTGGCCATCGGGACCCGCACCGGCCAGCCACCCGAGCGGGTGCGGACCGCGCTGTGGGCCGACCGCAGCCTGGTCAAGACGTGGGCCATGCGCGGCACCCTGCACCTGTTCGCGGCTGACGACCTGCCCACCTGGGTGGCGGCGCTGCGGCGCAAGGAGCAGGCGGCCCGGCGGGGAGCGGCGTGGGAGCGCTACCACGGCATCACCGTCGCGCAGCTCGACGTGACGACCGCCGCCGTCGCCGAGGTCCTGGACGCAACGCCGATGACCCGCCAGGAGCTGGGCGAGGGTGTGGCCGAGGTCTCGGGTGACGCGTCGCTGGCCGAGGTGGTGCGCACCGCCTTCGGCGGCACCATCTTGAAGGTCGCCGCCGCCAACGGGGACCTGTGCTTCGCCCCCGACCGGGGCCGCAACGTGACCTTTGTCAACCCCAGGACCTGGCTGGCCGGCGATTGGAGCGAGCCCGATGCCGAGACTGCCACCGCCGTTGTCGCCCGCCGCTTTTTCGACGCCTACGGGCCCGCCACCGCCGACGACTTCGCCCGCTGGTGGGGCGTCAGCGCCGCCGAGGGCAAACGCTTGTTGCGACCCCTTGCCGGCGAGTTGGTCACCGTCGACGTGGACGGCGAAGCGGCCTTGCTCACGCCCGCGGGGGCCGACGACATCGCCGGCGCTGTCGCCCGGCGCGGCCACGTGCGGCTCCTGCCCGCCTTCGACACCTACGTCCTGGCCCCCCGGAGCCACCGGCGCCACACCTGGCCCGAGGGGCTCCACGCCCGCATCTCCCGACCGGCGGGCTGGATCACCCCGGTGCTGCTCGTCGACGGCGGCATCGCCGGGGTGTGGGGCCACGCCCGACGGGGTGGCTCGGTGCACCTCGACGTGGAGGCCTTCGCCCCTCTCCCCCGGGCCACCCGCGCGGCGGTCGAGACCGAGGCAAAGACCTACGAGGCCCTCCTCGGCGCCCCGGTCGAGGTGGCGTGGGTCGACCGCCTGCCCTCGGCGACCTGACGATTTCGCCGTTCTGGCGTGCGAATCGGGGGGGTCTTCCGGGTGTTCCGCACGCCAGAACGCCGGTCGGCCTCGATCGTCGTCAGCGGGTGAGGACGGCTCGGGCGACGAGGTCGGTGCCGAAGGCGGTGAGGATGGCCAGGTAGAGCAGGCCGGTGGCGGCCATCACCGCCGAGTACGCCTTCTCCTTGAGGGCCAGGTGGGTGACCCCGACCAGGATGATGGTGGCCAGGGCACAGGCCACCCAGAACCAGCCCAGGGTGCCGTTCCAACCGTCGTCGACCGAGCCCGACAGCACCGAGAACATGCCGGTGGGCCAGATGAGCACGGCGATCTCGAGGGGCCACAGGCCGGCCAGCCAGCGGATCAGCTCGAGGATCGGGGCCCGACCCAGGCCCGGCTGCACCAGGTACCAGTGGCCCAGGAGCATGGCGTCGGTGATGGAACCGAGGAAGGCGGCGCCCACGAGGGTCCGGGCCAGGGCCAGGCCCGTGGGCCCGCCGGCGGCCACCGCGGCCGCCACCAGGCCGACGACGCCGATCGCCGGAGCCATCAGGTCGAGGACGGGGGGGAACTCGGCCGGCTCACCCGCCGTGCGGCCCGCCGCGCCGGTGTCGCCGATCGGCGCCGGTGTGTCGACGGTTGCGGCGCCCGTCATGGCCGCCACCCGGGCCTCCTTGCGCCGGCGCCGGTCCCGCTCACCGGCCACGCCCGCCTTGCGCCGCACGATCGACACGCCCAGGGCCACCGCCGCCGCTGCCGCCGTGGCCAGCGAGCACACGTCGCGCACGGCATCGGGTTGGACGATGCGCCCGGCCACATAAGCCCCCACCGCCAGCACGCCGTAGATCGAGCGCATCAGCCAGCCGTAACCGATCCCGAGCTGGCGGCGGCGGGTGGTGATCCACAAGAAGAAGAGCCCGCCGGTCGCCCACTGCAACAACACGGTGGCAGCGTCGAGGCGGATCACCCGTCGATTCTCCCATGACGCCTGCGCTGTCCCCGGTCGACGACCTCAAGAGAAAGGGGTCGGATGCCGATGGTGGAAAGGCAACCGTCAGCGTCTCGACCATGAGGAGGGAACGACATGGAACAGCTTCTGAGCATCAGTGCCGTGTTGATGGCCCTGGGCGGCCTCCTCACCATCGTCGTCGTGCTGGGCCTGCCCCTGGCTCACAACGAGTTGGTCGTGGTGCACCTGCGGACCCGCCTGCACCGCATCGACCACGTGCTCGCCGTCTGGCAGCACGAGTCGGGCAGCGGCCGGCGCTCGCTCTACGAGGGCAGGTAAGGCCCGAGCCTCCTCACGGTCCGACCACCCGGCGGAAGCAGTCGGACAGATGGTCGTCGACCAGCCCGGCCGCCTGCATCAGCGAGTAGCAGATGGTAGGGCCGACGAAGCGGAACCCCCGACGACGTAGGTCGCGGCTCATGGCCGCCGAGGCCTCGGTGGACACCGGGACCTCACCCGCCGTCGACCAGTGGTTCTGCATCGGGCGGCCGTCGACGAAGGACCACAACAGGGCGTCGAGGCTGCCCTCGGTCGCCTGCGCGGTCACGGTGGCGCGGGCGTTGGTGACGGCCGCGGTGACCTTGGCCCGGTTGCGCACGATGCCGGGGTCGGCGAGGAGCCGCTCGATCACCCCGTCGTCGAACGCGGCCACCGCCGCCGGATCGAAGCCGGCGAAGACCTGACGGTAGTGGTCGCGCTTGTTCAAGATGGTCGACCACGACAGCCCCGCCTGGGCGCCCTCCAGCACCAGCAGCTCGAACAGGTGAGAGTCGTCGTGGATGGGAACACCCCACTCGACGTCGTGGTAGGCCCGCATCCGGGCCGTGGCGCCCGCGCCCGCCCACGGACAGCGGGTCACAACAGGCCGGCAGTCTGGGCTCCGTCCACCTGGAGGGCGCTACCGCTCACGTAGCCCGCCGGCTCGGAGCACAGGAAGGCCACCACCCGGCCGAAGTCGGCGGGGTCACCGAAAGGCGTGTCCGACGTGGTCCCCAGCTCCTTCATGCGATCGGTGGCGTGGTGGCCGGGGCAGGCCAGGTTGAGGGTGATGCCGTCGTCGAACAGGTCGGAGGCGGCCGTCTTGGCCCACGCCCACAGCGCCGTCCGGGCGCTGTTGGACAGGGCCAGGGTGGGGATGGGCTGCTTGACCGAGAACGAGGTGATGAGGCAGATGCGCCCCCATCCCCGCTCACGCATGTGTGGCACCGCGGCGCGCACCAGGCGCACCGACGTGAGGAAGTTGGCCTCCAACGCCGAGCGTAGAGCGTCGTCGTCGACGTCGAGGGCCCGGCCCGCCGGCGGGCCGCCGGCGTTGGCCACCACGATGTCGAGGCGGCCGAAGCGCTCGACGGTGGCCTCCACCAGCCGGCGAGGGGCGTCGGGCTCGGTGACGTCGGCCACCGTCGCGAGCACGGCGTCGGTGCGGGCGGCCAGGTCCTGCTCGGTTCGGCGCAGGGCCTCCGCGCCCCGGGCGCAGATGGCCACCGTCGCCCCGTCCTCGGCCAGGGCCATGGCACTGGCCCGGCCCAGTCCCTTGGACGCCGCCGTCACAAGGGCCACCCGCCCCCGCAGTCCCAGGTCCACCGTCAGCCCCCGATCATCGTCTAGCGCCCGACCACGGCGAGGGCGTGGTCGGCGACGTTGAGGGCGTCGGGACCGGCGTCGGTGGCCACCACGATGTCCTCCAGCCGTGCACCCCACCGACCGGGCACGTAGATGCCCGGCTCCACCGAGAAGGCGTGGCCGGCGACCAGGGGCTCGCAGTTGCCACCGACCAGATAAGGGTCCTCGTGCTCCTCCAGGCCGATACCGTGGCCGGTGCGGTGGACGAACCACTGCCCGTAGCCGGCGTCGTCGATGATGCGCCGGGCCACCCCGTCCACGTCCTCGCAGGCCACGCCCACCTGGGCGGCGTCGACGCCGGCTGCCTGGGCCTCGTGCAGCACGGCGTAGAGATGGCGGAACTCGGCGGGAGGATCGCCGGTGAAGACCGTCCGGGTGATGTCCGAGCAGTAGCCGGCCAGGGTGCCGCCGAAGTCGCACACCACCGCCTCGCCACCACCGATGACCCGGGGGCCGGGCTCGTGGTGGGGACTGGCCGAGTTGGGCCCGCTGCCGACGATGGCGAAGTTGACCCGGTCGTGGCCCTCGGCCAGGAGGCGTTCACCCAGCTCGTGGGACACGTCGGCCTCGGACCGCCCGACCAGGCTCATCGCCCCCGACGTCAGCGCCGCGGCCACCCGGTCGGCGGCCACCGCGGCACGGCGCAGGGCCGCCACCTCGGCGCCGTCCTTCACTGCCCGCAGGGCAGCCGTCACCATCGACGCCGGGTGCCAGCGGGCTCCCGGCAGCGAGGCCTGCAGGGCCAGCACGAACGTGGCCCAGGTGCGGTCGGACACCGCCAGGTTCGGCCGCCCGCCGACGAGGTCGGCGACGATGGCCACGGGGTCGTCGGTCTCGTCCCAGGCCCGCACCGCGAACAGCTCGGGCACGGGCACGACGCGGGGCTCTTCGAGGCGGGGGACCACCAGGGTGGCGGCGTCGTCGGCCGGCAGCACCAGCATGGTGAGGCGTTCCAGCGGCATCGCCGCGTAGCCCGTGAGCCAGGGCAGGTCGGCACCGAGGGACAGCAGGAGGGTGTCGACGCCGAGGGCGCCCATCCGGGCCCGCACCCGGTCCCACCGGTTGCGCCGGGCCACCTCGGGGGCGAGATCGGCGACCAGCCCGGGCATCGCCCGCCAGTCTACGGCGACGCCCGCGCGCTCGGGTCGGTCAGTCGCCGCCCACCTCGGCGTCGGCGGCGGGCCCCGGTGCCGGGGCGTCGGTGGCTCCAGGCTCACCGGCCAATGACTGGGCACAGGTCACCCCGGCGATGGCGCCCTTGGCCGCCGCCACCTGCACGAGCTGGATCCCTGGGGTGACGTCGCCCGCCCCGAACACTCCCTCCACCGAGGTGCGCCCGCAGTGGTCGACGTCGAGGCACCCTTCGTCGGTGATGTGGCACCCGAGCCCGCGGGCCAGCCGGGTCTGGGGGTGATGGGCGATGGAGAAGAACACCAGGTCGCACGGGATTCGGCGACCGCCGGCCAGGGCCACCGCCGCCAGATCGTGGCGCGGGCCGACCAGCTCGGCCGCCTCCTCCTCCACGAGCACGACGCCGTGGCGCTCCAGGGCCTGGCGGTGGCGTTCCTCGCCCTCGAAGCGCCGCCCGGCGGTGACGACGGTGACCTCGGCCGCCCAATCGAGCAGCTGCAGGGCCGTTCCCGCCACCTGGGCGCCCCATCCCAGCATCACGACCCGGCG
>JBBWZS010000043.1:0-26061 GCA_039649175.1 Acidimicrobiaceae bacterium | reverse complement strand
TCAGGCGCGCCGAGGATCCGCCCCCGCCGCCCGAGCAGGCGACGGCCAGGACGGCGGTCAGGGCAACCGTCGACACCAAACGCGATCTCATGTCTCCTCGTCCAGTATCGGCGCGACGGGAAGGATGATTGAGAAGCGCGACCCCTTTCCGACCTCGGTCTCGCACACCAGCTCGCCGTCGTAGGCCTCGACCGTCCGGCGCACTACCGACAGGCCGAGCCCGAGACCGCCGAAGGCCCGGGTGGCGGTGCTGTCGGCCTGGGCGAAGTCGTCGAAGATGCGGCTGAGCTCGTCCTCGGCGATGCCGATCCCGAGGTCGTCGACGGAGATCTCGACGGCCGGCCCCGTCTCGCCCCCGGACCTCACGGCGTCGACCCGGCGGGCCGTCACCAGGATGCGGCTGCCCTCCGGGGAGAACTTGGCGGCGTTGTCGATCAGCTCGTCGAGGGACTCCTCCAGCCGGCGACGGTCGACGGCCAGGCGGGGAAGGCCGCGGGAGACCCGGCGGGTGACGGGATGGTGTCCGCCATCCCGGGCCTTGGCCCGCTGGATGGCCGCATCGATCACCGACCGCACGTGGACGGGCTCCGGTCGGCTCGCGGCCGTCGTGCGAGGACGCCCGCCGGCCACCTCGAGCAGTCGTCCGATCACCCGCTCGAGCTGGTCGGCGGCGTCGCCGATGGCGGTCAGGCCGGCCTGCGCCTCGTCCCGCCGCAAGCGACCACGGCTGAGCATCATGGCGTAGCCCTTGATGGGCACCAGCGGGGTACGCAGCTCGTGGCTGATGTTGGCCAGCAGGTCGGCCTTGGTCCGCTCCGCCTCGCGCTCGCGGCGCATGTCCCGCAACACCCACACGCCGCCACCGATGCCCCCGGCGGCATCGGCCAGGGCACCGGCGGACAGAGCCACCGGGACGTTGGTGCCGTCGTCACGATGGACGACGGCCGCCTCCGCCCAGCGCCCCTCGGCCGGGCGGGCCAAGCGGGGACTGAGGTCGGTGCCGTCCTCGCCCGTCACCCGCACGACCTGGTCGACGGGGCGGCCCTCGGCACCGGCGGCGGGAACCCCGAAGAGACCCTCGGCAGCGCCGTTGAAGGTGGTGATGCGACCGTCCCGGTCGACGGCCACCACCGCCTCGCCCATGCCCGCCACCACCGCTTCCAGCCGGCTGCGCAGGCGGGCCTCCTCGTCGCGCTTCTCCCGCAACTCGGTGGTGAGGGTCTCGATGGAGCCGGCCATGGAGTTGAGGGTGGACCCGAGCACACCGAGCTCGTCCTCGCTGGACACGCTCACCCGGGTGGTGAAGTCGCCGCGCTGCACCCCTTCGGCGGCGAAGGTGAGCCGCCGCAGCCCTCCTCCGATACGTTCGCCGACGATGCCCGCGGCCAGGAACGCCATCAGGGCGGTGCCCAGCCCCACCAGGAACAGGGTGCCGAACAACGAGTTGCGGGTGTCGTCGACCACCGTCGTCGGCGTGGCCGCCACCACCGCCAGCACCGACGACCCGTCGGACGCGCGAACCACGCCCGCCGACAGGAAGTACCCACCGGACACCGATGACGCCGTTCCGCCGGCGCTGGCGAGGGCGGCCCGGCCGACCGCCTCGACGCTCGCCCTGGCCGGCAGCGGGCCGAACCCGGCCAGGGGCTGCTGGCGGTCGACCACGGCCAGGCTCACGGTGCGGTCGTTGAGGGCGCGCTGGTTGAAGTAGGCGTCGTCGAGGGCGGTGGTGGCCACCAGCACCCCGACCGAACGCCGGCCCTCGGGTGCCGGGGCCGTCACCGCTGCCGACCCCACGGCCACCGCCCTGCCGTCGGCGACCTGCACCGCCACCGTGCGGCCCTGGGTGGTCACCGCCTCCTCGACCGACGGTGAGCCGACCAGGGCCTCGGCGCCCGCCCGGCTGATGCCCGAGAACAGCACCAGGGCCTGCTTGCTGGTGGCGTAGAGGACGGGGTTGCCGGCGCGCAGCAGGTTGGCCCCGACGAAGCTGTCGATGTCGGCGGCCAGGGCGGGGCTGGGGGCGGGATCCTGGTCGAGGCCCTGGAGCAGGCCGAGGCGGCTGCCCTGCAGCGTGGCCGCCACCAGGGTGGCATTGGTCGCCGCCGTGGGCAGCACGGAGGTCTCTATCTCGTCGGCCTCGGCCCGGGAGCGGGAGTCGACCCGGCGCAGGGCCTCCTTCTCCACGTTGTCGGTGATGACCAGCGACAGCGCTACCGACACGGCGAGTACCACGAGCAGGAGAGAGGCGGCCGTGCTGACGGCCAGCTGGGCGGGGATGGAGCGACGGGCCGACGTGACCAGGACGGCGCCCAGGCCGATGGCACCCAGGATGCGGGTGGCGTCGACCACGGCGTCGGCCACGCCCACGGCGGCGGCCACCTCGGCCATGGCGATGAGCACGAGGGCGAGCCACACCACCCGGCGCCCGACCCTGTCCTCACCCCAGCCGAGCGTGCCCAGGGCCAGCAGGGCGATGCCCGCGCCCCGCACGCCGAGCACGGGGAGGTCGCCGGCCTCGAAGAGCAGCGAACCGTGCAGGAAGGCGGCGCCGGCCAGGCCGACGAAGCCGGCGAACAGGGCGATGCGAGACGCTCGTTCGACGCCGAGGAGCCGGGGACGGGCGAAGACGATGGCCGCTCCGGCCACCGCCACCAGGAACGTCGCGAACTCAGCCGCGAACCGAAGGACAGAAGCCGAGCCTGACACGGCGCCTCAGATGCCCGAGGACACGAGCAGTGCGGTTCTCGCCATGACGTCGGTCCGATCGTACCCCTTAGGGAGCGGCGGACCCGTTCTGCACGAAGTCACCGGCGTTGCTGCCGGGCAGGGTGGCCAGGGCGCGCAGGGCGTCGTCGAAGGTGGTGATGGGGATCACCTTGACCTTGGAGCCGGCGTGGGCCTTGGCCTCGGCGTAGTTGTCCTTGGGGACGAGGAACACCGTCGCACCCGCCCGGCGCACGGCCGCCACCTTCTGGGTGGCCCCACCGATGGGCGCCACCGTCCCGTCGGGCCCCAGCTCGCCGGTGGCCGCCACCTTGGCCCCGCCGGTGAGCTCCCCCGGCGTGAGCTGGTCGAGCAGGGCCAGCGAGTAGGCCAACCCCGCCGACGGCCCCTCGATGTTGCCGGAGTCGATGGCGATGCCGAACGGGAGCTTCAACCTGGTGCTCAGGCGCACGCCCAGGAGGGCCTGGCCGTTGTCGCCCTTGCCGAGTGTGGCGGTCATGTCGACGGGCGCGGCGTCGTCGCGGACCACGCTCAGGGTCAGCGTGTCTCCCGGCTTGTGGGCCTTGATGACGTCGATCACGCCCACCGGTCCGGTGACGGGCTTGCCGTCGGCCCCCACGACGAGGTCCTTGGGCTTGAGCACCGCGGCGACGGGCAGCCCGGGCTCGACCGAGACGACCTCGGCGCCGCCGGCCAGGTCGGTGAAGCCCAGGTGACGCAACACGATGGCCTCGGCCGAGGTCTTGGAATCGGCCATGGCCTCGACGTTGAGCTCGTGGTACCGATCAGGGGGGACGGGACCGCGCACCGAGGAGTCGGACACGACGTCGGTGTCGGGGTCGAGCCAGCCACCGAGGGCCTCCCACAGGTTGACGCGCTCGCGCACCGACACGGTGGTGAACAACAGCCGGCCCTTGGGCGGGTAGGCGTCATGGCCCTTGATGGCGATCAGGTCGTCGACCCGGCTGGCCGAACCCGGGGCGATGGTGTCGTAGGGGATGCGGATGAACAGGGCGGCCACGGCGGCCACCAGCAGGACCGAGGCGAAGGCGGCGGCCGCCACCATCGCCGGGCGCCGCCGGGATGGCGGGCCGGGAGGGGGAGGGGCGGCGGTCGGGCCGGGAGGACGCGGGGGCGACACCGTCGGGGAACCAGAACCAGCCGTCGGGGAACCGGAACCGGACGTCGGTGGTGTGCCCCAGCCCGCGCCCGGGGACACGGCCGTCCCCCAGCCGTAGCCGGAAGCCGGAGAGGAGTCGGGCGCCTCGGAGGCGCCCGGTAGCATCGGGTCGGTTGTGTCCACGTTCCTGGTCGGCCTCGTGGTCGCGGCGGCGACCGTCATCGTCGTACGGGTCGCGTTGAGCGACCCGGACCAGCCTGCCACGATCCGTCGCACTCCCAGCCGCGACCGCCCCCGTCGCCCGCCCGCTCCCCGCCGCCACCGCCCCACACGCGACCACCCGCCGGCGGCCCACCTCAGGCCCAGGCGTCGGCACGCCCGGGCCTGGGTCAGGGTGCGGTCGGGGCTGGCGCTGGTGATCCTCGTCACGTTCGTGGGCGTCCTCGTGGCGCTCACCACGGGAGCGGGGCTGGCCCTGGCGGCACGGGCCCTGCGTCAAGCGGTCGGGTGAGACGGGTGGCCCCCGGCGCCCGGCGACTCTCGGGCTGCCAGTTCCATCTTCACCACGAACCGCTGGTCGGCCGAGCCTGGCGGATGGCAGGCGTAGAGCGTGGCCGTGAAGGCCCGGGTCTGGTCGGCGATCCAGGTGTCGGACGGCTTCACGACCTGGTGGCCGGTCACCCGGTAGATGGTGCGCACGCCGTTGACGGTGAAGATCACCTGGTCCCCCGCCACCAGCTCGGCGATGCGTTCGAAGGGGTGGTCATGGGTGACCCGGTGACCGGCGACGACGACATTGCCGAGCTGGCCGGGCATGGCCGACCCCGGCCAGTGGCTGGGGCCCTGATCGATGTTGTGGAGGGTGACGCCGTCGAACAGGGCGTGGGTGAGGCCGATCCTGGGGATCTCGATGGTGCCCAGCCGCACCACGGGCTCCGGGGCGTAGGCATCGTCGGGGATGGCGATGGGGTAGGGCAGGGGCGCGGTGGTGGTCGGCGCCGGCCTCGGCGCACGGGTGAACCGGGCCGGCGACCACAGGCCGGCGGGACGGTCGGGCCGAGCGGCACCGGCGCCGGTCGTCCGCGACGCTCCCCCGCACCCGGCGACGACGGCCAGCAGCGCCACCACCGCCACCACGAGGGCGGGAACCGACGCCTGGCGCTTCGGCATCGGGCGCATCGTCCCATGGTGGCATGGCCCGCCGAGTCGGCGACGGCGGGTGACTGAGGCCGCAGGCCGGCGGCGAGCGGCGGCGCTGGCCGGCCACACCGGTGACGTCGCCACCGCTCGCGCCCTCCTCCACGACCCGGTTCCGGCGGTGCGGGCCACCGCCCTGGCCGCCCTGGCCCGCCTGGGCGCGGCCACGCCCACCGACGTGCACGAGGCGCTGGCCGACGACGACCCCACCGTCCGCCGCCGGGCCTGCGAGGTCGCCACGGCGGTCGACGGCGTCGACACGTCCGCGCAACTGGCCGACCCCGACCCCCGTGTCGTCGAGGTCGCCGCCTGGGCCCTGGGCGAGAAGGTGTCGGTGACGGCCGAGGCCCTCGACGCGCTGGTGGTCGTGGCCACCGGCCACGACGATGCGCTGTGCCGGGAGGCAGCGGTCGCCGCCCTGGGCGCCATCGGCGACGAACGGGGCCTGCCCGCCATCCTGGCCGCCACCACCGACAAGGCCACCGTCCGTCGCCGGGCGGTGATCTCGCTGGCTCCGTTCTCGGGGCCAGCCGTCGACGCAGCCCTGGAGGCCGCCCTCGGTGACCGCGACTGGCAGGTGCGCCAGGCGGCCGAAGACCTGAGCGGCAAGCGCTGAAAGGCGCCGGCCCGCCGGTGACTCAGGCGGAGAAGCGAACCCGCAGGTCGACGAGGCCCCGCAGGGTGAGGCTGTCGCGATGCCCGGGCCGGTCGCCCACCAGCTCCCAGGTGGCGAACCGCTCGAGCAGGCGGTCGAGCACCACCTGGCCCTCGAGGCGGGCGAGGGCCGCGCCCAGGCAGTAGTGGATGCCGCTGCCGAAGCTGAGCGCTGCGCCGCCGTCCCGCCCCACGTCGAGACGGTCGGGGTCGGTGAAGTGGTCGGGGTCGCGGTTGGCGGCCCCGAGGAGCGCGAGCACGGTCTCGCCTGCCTCGACGTCGTGGCCGGCCACGTCGATGGGCTCGTAGGCGGTGCGGGCGGTGATCTGCACCGGGCTGTCGTAGCGGAGCAGCTCCTCGACGCCGGGCCGCAGGAGGGAGCGGTCGTCGCGCAGGCGGTCGAGCTGCCCCGGGTCGCCGAGGAGGGCCAGCACCGAGTTGCCGATGAGGTGGGTGGTCGTCTCGAAGCCGGCGGCGAACAGCAGGATGGCGGTGGAGATGAGCTCGCGCTCGCTGAGCTGGTCGCCCTTGTCCTCGGTCTCGATCAGCTGGGTGAGCAGGTCGTCGCGCGGGTGGGCCCGGCGTTCGGCCACGAGGGCGGCGAAGTACTCCTCCATGGTGGCGCGCGCCGCGGTGGCGGCGGCCAGGGCCTCGGGGGTGACGGCCAGCTCCAGTACCGCGGTGCTGGCTCGCACCAGCGGGCGGAACTGGGCTCTGTCCTCGGCGGGCACGCCCAACATCTCACCGATGACGGTGACCGGGAGGGGGAAGGCCAGGGCGTCCATGAGGTCGACCTCGCCGGCGCCGAAGCCGTCGATGAGCTCGTCGACGATGGCCACCACCCGGCCGCGCAGCGCCTCGACGGTGCGGGGCGTGAAGGCCCGGGTGGCCAGGCCCCGCAGCCTGGTGTGATCGGGCGGGTCGGCGAACAACATGTTGGAGTGGTCGTCGCGGAAGGCGGCCTGCTCGGCCTGCTGGGCGTCGCTCAGCCCCAGGGCCCGGGCCGCCCCGGAGAAGTCCTTGCCGACGCGTGGATCACGTAGGACCCGCTGGCAGTCGTCGAAGCGGGTCAGCACCCAGAACCCGATGGCGCTGCGATGGACAGGCGCCAGCGAACGCAGCCGGGCGTAGCGCGAGTAGGGGTCGGCTCGCCCTTCGGGGGTAGCCACCAGCTCCACCACGACGGCATCGGCCTCGGCCGCGATCAGGTCAGTCGCCATGTCCCCGTGCTACCAGTTCGCCGGGCCCTTCGCCGCTCGCCGCCGGATACCCACTGACCGGAGGCGGGCCTACCGCTCGGCCCCCATGAACAGCACCTTCAGTGACTCGAAGGCCTCCAGGCACTTGCCGGCGCCGAGGACGACGCATTCGAGAGGAGCCTCGACCAGGTGGACCGGTAGTGACGTCTCCTCGGCCAGGCGGCGGTCGAGGCCTCGCAGGAGGCCGCCGCCGCCGACCAGGTGGATGCCCTGGAGGATGAGGTCCTGGGCCAGCTCGGGCGGGGCGAACCCCAGGCAGTTGATGACCGAGTCGACGATGGCCCGCACCTGTTCCTCGATGGCCTCGCGCACCTCGCCGGGCGACAGGATGGCCGTCTTGGGCAACCCCGACATGAGGTCGCGCCCGCGGACCTCGGCCTTGACGTCCTCGGCCACGGGGAAGGCCGAGCCGATGGCCAGCTTGATCTCCTCGGCCGTGCGCTCACCGATGGCCATGCCGTACTCACGGCGGACATAGGCCTGCAGGGCGGCGTCGATGTCGAACGACCCCACCCGGATGGCCTCGAGGGCCACGATGCCGCCGAGAGAGATCATGGCCGTCTCGGTCGTGCCTCCGCCCACGTCGACGACCATGTTGCCGAGGGGTTCGTGGATGGGCAGTCCGGCCCCGATGGCGGCGGCCATGGGCTGGGCCACGAGCTGGGCGTCGGCCGCCCCCGCCTGGCGGGCCGCCTCCTTCACGGCGCGCCGCTCCACCTCGGTGATGGCTGAGGGCACGCACAGCAGCACCCGCGGGCGCTGGAAGCGGGACAACCCGGCCCGCTGCAGGAGCAGGCGGATCATGCGCTGGGTGATGTCGAAGTCGGTGATGGCGCCCTTGCGCAGGGGCCGGACGGCCTGGATGTAGCCGGGCGTGCGACCGATCATGTGCCACGCCTGCTGGCCCATGGCCAGCACGTCCTGGGTCTGGACGTTGAGGGCGATCACCGTCGGCTCGTTGAGCACGATCCCCCGGCTCTTGGCGTAGACGAGGGTGTTGGCGGTGCCCAGATCGATGGCCAGGTCCCTAGCCAGGGTTACGGCCCCTTGGCCGGAACGACGGTGGAGGCGGGGGGTCGTCGGGTGCGAGGGCGCCCAGCTCCTTGCTGAACTCCTTCATGCTGTGCTCCATCGAACGGGGTCGGCGGGACCGGGCCCACAGCACCAGGCAGCCGACGAGGCTGATGCCGAGGGCCAGCCCCAGATAGAGAAGGTTCTTCATGACACCTCGGCGACGGGGTGGGAGCAGGTGGACCAGTCCTCGCCGCCCTCCCAAGTCTCTCGCTTCCAGATCGGCACGGTGGCCTTGAGGGTGTCGATGCACCAGCGGGCGGCCACGAAGGCGTCATCGCGGTGGGGCGACGAGGCCACCACCACGACGGAGATCTCCCCCACGGTGAGGTGCCCGGTGCGGTGGAGGAGGGCGAGTCGCCCGACGTCGGGCCACCGCCGGCGGGCCTCGGCGGCGATGGCCGCCAGCCGGGGCTCGACCTCGCTGTCGTAGGCCTCGTAGTCGAGGGCGGTCACGTTGGCCCTGCCTTCGGCATGGTCGCGGACGATCCCCGAGAACACCACGACCGCGCCGCAGTGGGCCACGGCGGCCCATTCCATGGCCGCCTGGACGGGGAGGACGTCGGGTCCGATGCCCACCCAGTCGTCACCGTCGGAGGGTTGCAGGGGCACAGGCAAATGGTATCGGGGCAGGTGAGGGTCCAGAAGATGGCCCCCTGAAAGAGAAATCCGTGCTCTCGCCGGTAACCTGCGCGGTCATGGACCCTGTCGAACCGGAGGACGAGCCCTCCGAGTTCCGGGAGCCCCCGTCGCCCGACGACCGCCTCTGGCGGCACCCCTCAGAGCTGGCCTTCGGCGGCCCGGGCGCCCACCCCCTGCTGGGAGGGCCGCTCCCCGCCGACGCCCGGCGGCGGCAGCGGGAACGGACGCCGACGTGGGCCGTGGCCGGGGTGTCGGCGCTGGTCGCCGGGCTGGTGTCGGCCGGCCTGGTCGTGGCCGTGGTGGGGACGCGGACCCTGTCGTCGTCGTCCGACGTGGCCTTCGAACGCCAGATGGTGCGGCCACGGACGGCTTCCACCGTCTCCACCTCCCCGGTGGTCGACATGGCCGAGCGGCTGCGCCCGGCCATCGTCCAGCTCAAGGTCCAGACTCCCGGACACGCCGTCACCGCCTCGGGCGTCATCTTCCGCAGCGACGGACATCTGCTCACCAGCGCCCACGTGGTCGACGGGGCGACGAGCATCAGGGTGGGAATGTCCAACGGGCGGGAGGTGGTCGCTCGCCTGGTGGGCACCGACCCCGAGACCGACACCGCCGTGGTCAAACTCGACGGAGGGCCGTTCCCGGTGGCCACCCTGGGCAGCGCCATGGACCTCCGGGTCGGCCAGGCGGCCGTAGCCATCGGGTTCCCCCTCGGGCTGGCCGGGGGACCGTCGGTCACCGGCGGGATGATCAGCGCCCTGCACCGCCAGATCACCCTCACCACCCCCGCCACCACGTCGCACCCCACCCTCGTCGACATGATCCAGATCGACGCCCCGGTCTCGGCGGGCTCGTCGGGAGGAGCGCTGCTCGACACCAACGGTGCGGTGATCGGCATCACCACCGCCGTCACCCCCGCTGACGCCGGCGCCTCCCCCACCGACGCCACCGCGGCGGCCGCGTCGGGCGGGGACGGGTCGAGCTTCGGGTTCGCCACGGCCATCGACGTGGCCCGCTCGGTGGCCGACGAGCTGATCCGCACGGGGAAGGTGGTGCACTCGTGGCTGGGGGTCGAAGGCGGCGATCTCGACGTGACGACGGCTGGTGACCTCGATGTCGACGGCGGCGCCATGGTCGGGCAGGTGACCGAGGGGAGCCCGGCGGAGCGGGGGGGCCTGGCCCCCGGCGACGTGATCGTGGGTGTCGCCGGCCGCACCGTCACGTCGATGGGCGAGCTGGCGATGGCGCTGCGCTCACATCCCCCCGGGGACACGGTGACGCTGAAGGTCATCCGGGATCGCCAGGGTCGCACCGCGACGGTGACGCTGGTCGAACGACCAGTGCCGTCCTGATCGCCCGAACGACGTACCATTCGTCCGATGAGCAGTGAGCCGCCGGGGGGCACGAACCCCTTCGAAGGGTGGCCGATGTTCGGCGACCTCGCTCGCTGGTTCGGCGGTCAGGGCCCGGTCAACTGGGACGTCGCCCGCCAGACGGCCCAGTGGATCGCCACCGACGGTGCCTCCGAGCCCAACGTCGAGCCGCTCGAGCGCATGCGCATGGAGGAGCTCCTGCGGTCGGCCGACCTCCACGTGGGCGATGCCACGGGGTTGTCCACCTCGGTCGCCGGCGGCGTCCTCAGCGCCCTTCCCGTCACCAGGGGGGACTGGGCGCTGCACAGCATGGAGTCCTACCGGCCCTTCCTCGAGCGCCTGGCCGCCGCCCTGGCCCAGGCGGCGCCGCCGGGCACCACGCCCGACCCCGCCACCGCCCTGCTGGGTGACCTCGGCAAGATCCTCGTCCCCGTCCTGCTCGGCGTGCAGTCGGGCTACATGGTCGGCCACCTGGCCCGGCGGTCGATGGGCCAGTACGACCTGCCCCTCCCCCGGATGCCCGCCGATCAGCTCCTCGTCGTGCCCGCCAACCTCGACGCCTTCGCCACCGAGTGGAGCCTGCCCGCCGCCGACCTGCGCATGTGGGTGTGCATCCGGGAGGTCACCACCCACGCCGTGCTGGGCCGGCCCCATGTCCGCGCCCGCCTGCGCGGGCTCGTCGACGAGTACGTGAGCCGTTTCGAGGTCGATCCCGACGCGGTGGAGCACAGCTTCGGCGACATCGACCCCACCGACCCCCAGGCCCTCCAGAGCGTGCTCGGCAACCCCGAGACGCTCCTCGGCGCCGTGCAGACCGACGCCCAGCGCGAAGTGCTGGTCCGCATGGCCACCCTCACCATGGCCATCACCGGCTATGTCGACCACGTGATGGACGAGGTGGGACACGGGCTGGTGGGGGCCTACGAGATGGTCACCGAGGCCATGCGCCGGCGCCGGGTGGAGCCGTCGGAAGGTGACCGCTTCGCCGGCCGCCTGGTGGGCCTGGGCCTCGATCGGGCCGGGTACGAGCGAGGGGCGGCGTTCGCCGAGGGCATCGTCGACCGGGCCGGCGAGGAGGGGCTGCGCCGCCTGTGGCACAGCGACAAGGAGTTGCCCACGCCCGCCGAGGTCGACGCACCCGGGCTCTGGCTGGCACGCATCGATCTGCCCGACGACGAGTGAGCGGGACGATCCGGACAAAGCGGTTGAACACCGGCCCCTCCGTCCCATAGGATGGCCGCCTGAGCGGACAGCCGACGGGTACCCCCAGCACCCGTCGGTTGCCGCTTGGCCTTCAGTCCCCCTGGCCGGCTGACGTGAAGGCCCGCAGCCCGGTGGCGTAGACCACGAACGCCGCTCCGCAGCCCACGGCGATGAGGGCCATCCCCACGCCGCTCGGGACGGGGATCACGACGGGGATGGCGGCGCCGGCCACCCAGACGAGCTGGAAGCGCGTCTCGAAGCGGGCGAAGGTCCGGCCCCGGACGGCATCGGGGGCGTCGCGCTGCACGATGCTGTCGAAGGCCAGCTTCCCGGCCCCGGCCCCGGCGCCCAGCACGCACGCCAGCACGGCGATGCTGGTCCGGCCGCCCGTCCAGGCGGCGACGGCGGCAACGACGGCCACCGCCGCCAGGGAGCCGGCCAGTATCCGCTCCTCGGCGATCAGGCGGCGCAGGCGGGGCGCCACCGCCGCGCCCACGAAGGAGCCGGCCATGCTGGCGCCCAGCACCACGCCGAACCACCACGCCGGGGCCTGGTCACGACGCAGGACGAAGGCGGTCAGAAAGACCAGGAACCCGACGGCGGCGCGCAGCCCGGCCATGGCCGTCACCGACAACCGGATGGCCGCGGCGTGGAGCTCGGCCTTCTCCTCGGCGGCGCTGACGATGGGGGCATTGCCTCCCGGGACCCGCTTGAGGCGGAACCCGGCGACGGCGGCGACGGCGAAGGTGAGTGCCGACAGCCGCAGGACCCAGGGGGCGCCCCCGAGAAACCCGATCTTGAGGACGGCGACACCCGGGATGGCGATCACGAACCCGGCCACCACGCCCAGGAGGGCCAGGCGGGAGTTGGCCTCGACCAGCTCGTCCTCGTCGGCCACCGTCGGCGGGACGAGGGCGCTCTTGGTGATCGAGTACGCCTTGGACAACACCAACACGACAAAGGCCTCGGGGAACAGGAGGAGGCTCTGCAGGTGCCGGGCCATGAACAGGCAGACGACGGCCCTGCCCGCCCCACAGGCGATGAGCATCATGCGCCGCCCGTTGCGGCTGCGGTCGAGCAGTGGTCCGAGCCACGGAGCCACCACCGCGAACGGGGCCATGGTGAGCAGCAGATAGAGCGCCACCCGGTTGCGGGCGGCGCCGGGCGAGATCGAGAAGAACAGCGACCCGGCCAGGGCCATGGTGACGAGGGTGTCCCCGGCGATGGCCAGCACGTGGGCGGTGGCCAACCGGCCGAACGGCGTGGTCGAGATCCGGAGGCGGGGTCGGGGTCGGGACGACCGGCGCAGGGGCTCCCAGCCACCTCCCGGCCCGTCGCTTCGGTGCTCGCTGATGGACCGATCGTACGGTGTCAGCCCCGGACCAGCTCCAGGCGTCGATCGAAGAGTCGCTCGAACAGCTCACGCTTGCGCCGCCCGCCCCACAGGTCGACGTCGATGTCGGTGTCGGATCGCACATGGACCCTGACCCGGGCGTCGTCGAGGGCCACGTCGATCTCGCCGACAGCCGCCGCCCGGCCCCGGTCGAGGCCGTCGGCCACCCGCAGCAGGGCCGCCAGCCGGGCCAGGCTCTCACGCCGGGGGGCGGCGACGCCGGCCATGCCGTCGGAAGAAGGCCGAGGATCGCCACCACGGTGGTAGCGGGCCAGGGCGGCCACCTCGGCCACCTCCTCGGGCGAGAAGCCCCGCAGCCGGCCGTGCTGGATCAGGTAGGCGGTGTGCTTGTGGTGGGACTCGGTGGCCACGTGCTCACCGATGTCGTGCAACAGCCCGGCGTGCTCGAGCAGCTCCCGGTCGGCCGGCGTCAGCCCGTGCAACGCCAGGGTCTGGTCGAACAGGTCGAGAGCCAGGCGGGTGGCCTGGCGGCTGTGGCCCTCGTCCCAGTTGCACCCGCGGGCCAGGCGCAACACCGACGAATGGCGGATGGCCCTGGGATCGCCGCTCCAGTCGGCGTCGTCGTGACGCTTGATGCGGTCGAGGACGATGCCCTCGCGCAGGGCCCATTCGCTGACCGTCAGCTCGTCGAAGCCGAACAGCTCCATGGCGGTGATGAGCAGGACCGAGCCGGCGGGGATGATGTCGGCCCTGCGGGCGTCGAGGCCGGGCAGCCGGGCCCGTTCGGGGGCGGAGAGGCTCATGAGGTGGTCGTGGACGGCCAGGAACTCGTCGCGGCCGAAGCTCAGTTGGTTGACCGAGGTGGGGATCCCGCCGGGGCGGCGCGCCGCCACCATCCGGGTCAAAGCCAGGAACGTGCCACTCGTGCCCACCGCCATGGTCGGGTGCAGGTGGGCGACTTCGTCGGCCAGCGGCGCCAGGCTGGAGGTGATCCGTTCCCTGAGGCGGCGGACGTCCTCGCTCGACGGCGGGTCGGCGCCCACCAGCTCGGCGGTGAGGCGGGCCGCCCCGAGCTTCACGCTCGACGCCCAGCGCAGGCCGGAGGCGTCGCCCACCATGACCTCCAGGCTCCCGCCGCCGAGGTCGAGGCACAGGGCGGGCCCGGGATCGATGACGACGCTGGCCCGGATGGCCTCGAAGATCAACCGGGCCTCCTCCAGGCCGCTGATCACCGAGATCCGGACCCCGGCTTCGGATTCGATCCGGTCGACCAGCTCCCCGCCGTTCTCCGCCTCGCGGATGGCGCTGGTGGCACACGCCACCAGGTCGTCGCTGTCGACGCCCTCGGCCAGCGTGCGGTAACGGCGAACGGTCGTGACCGCCCGATTCATCGCCGCCTCGCCGATGCGACCGCCGCGGCTGACCTCGTCGCCCAGGCGCAGCATCTCCTTCTCGCGCACGAGCGGGGCGAAGGTGCCGTCGGGATGGGCATCGACCACCAGGAGATGGAACGAGTTGGTCCCCAGGTCGAAGGCGGCAATTCGCATTCGAGGCGAACGTTACCCCGGCCGCGATGGCGTCCCGCCACCGGCGGCGACCTACTTCGGCGGCGGCAGGTAGCGAGCGGTCAGGGCGCCCGCGCCGTTGGTGGCCACCTCCCACGTCGCCGCCTTGGCGTACGGGTAGTCACGGGGAAGATCGAGGCCGTGGTCGGCGGCCAGGGCATCGAGGATCTTGGGCATCATGTCGCCGTGGGTGCACAGCACCGCCGTCGTCGCCAGCAGGCCCCCGACGAATGCCGCCACCTCGGACCTGGCCGTGCCCTCGCCCAACTCGGGCTTCGCCTCCACCGCCAGCCCGAGCTTGTCGGCCAGCGGCTGCACCGTCTGGACGCAGCGCAACGACGGGCTGGAGTACACGGCGGTGGCGCCCCCGTCCGCCAGCAGGGAGACGAGGGCGTCAGCCTGGCGCCGGCCCTTCTTGCTCAGGGGCCGGCGGCTGTCGGCGCCCTTCCAGTCGTGGCGACTGCCGGCCTTGCCGTGGCGGACGAGGTAGAGAGGCATGGGGCGAAATCCTAAGACCTCAGACCGACAGCGACTGGGTGACCCGCC
Source organism: Acidimicrobiaceae bacterium (assembly GCA_039649175.1). GTDB lineage: Bacteria > Actinomycetota > Acidimicrobiia > Acidimicrobiales > AC-14 > DATAQC01. The sequence goes on along the minus strand of JBBWZS010000043.1, from coordinate 11,350 downwards.
GGTCGCGCGCGTAGGACAACAGGGCGCCGGCGCCGGTCGGCGCGACCCACCGCACCTCGTCGACCTCCTGGTTGGGGACGAAGGTGCCGCTCACCGGCTCCATGGCCCAGTAGCGCACCACCTTGGCCCGCCCGTGGCGGTCGGCGTAGGTGACGGGCGGCAACTCGTCGCCCAACCGGCAACGCAGGCCCGTCTCCTCCTCGACCTCGCGCAGGGCGGCCGCCTCCGAGGTCTCGCCCGTGTCGAGCTTTCCCTTGGGCAGGCTCCAATCGTCGTACTTGGGGCGGTGGACGAGGAGGATCTCCACGCCCGCCGGCCCCCGCCGCCACACCACCCCGCCGGCGGCCCGCACCACCTCATCCACGCGCCACCGCCCGGTCAACCAAGCCCCGACCGCCGCTTCTTCTTGACGACCTTCTTCCAGGCCGCCGGCCAGGCATCCCGGCAGGCGGCCTCCTCGGCTCGCTGCACGGCGATCAGCTCGCCCGCAGCCAGGGCCTCGGCGGCACCGGCCTCGCCGGCGGCCACGCGCAGCCACTCCTCGGCCACGACGGCATCCTGGTGATCACCGAGCACCTGCTGCAACCGGGCGAGGGCCTTGGTGAACTTCCTGGTGCCACCCCCGACGGCGGCGCCGGCCGCCTCGGCCGGGTACCGGGTGCGCTTGGTGCGGATGCGCACCTGATGGAGCTCGTCGTCGGACGGCTCGGGCCCCAGCTCGCCCACCGCCTTCTTCAGGTGTCGCCACGGCCGCACCATGAGGTCGACCACCACCTGGTCGGCGGGCTCGTCGGCCTCCGGGCGCAGCGCAGGGGACCGTGCGCCGGCCACCAGCCGGTCGAGCAGGTCGAGGTAGCGCTCACTCGCCATCGCCTCCAGCAGGCGGGCGCCGGCGGCCTCGCGCTCTTTGGCCAGGCGGCGGAACAGCGGCGCCAGGCCGGCGCTGTCGCGCTCGGGCAGCGCGTCGGCCTGGTGCCGGAGGCGCTCGGCCAGCACATCGGCATCGCGCACCCCTCCCAACTCCTCCGACAACCACTTCAGCTCACTGCGCAGGGCGACGACCCACTCGTCCACCAGGACCGGCGCGAACGTCCGGAGGTCGGAGCGCAGCCGCCGGGTGCCGACCCGCGCCTGGTGGACGTCTTCGGGATCGTCACCGATCCGCACGCCGGCGTCGTGGCGCAGGATCCGCGTCACCGACCCCACCATGGCCGAGCGCACCACGTCAGCGGCACTCGGATGGTCGTCGAGATCGACGGAGGTCAGCTCGGCCGGCTCGAGGGCTCGGGCGCCGAGGGCGCGCATGAGCTTCGGTGTGGAATCGGGCTTGCCCGCGCCGGCGTGGCGGAGGCAGGCGACGACGGCGTCGAGCAGGCCGGGCGGGGCCCGGTCGGCCACCTCCACCTCGACCTCCCGGAACCGGGCCACCACCTCTCCGTCGTGGAGCACTGACACCTCGTCGTCGACGACCTCGGCGACCAACAGGCCCTCGACATCGCTCAGCACGACGCCGGTGCGCATGGTGTGGATGTGGGCCACGGGGGCGAGCGAGCTCCGCCGCGCATAGGCCCGCACGAGGTCCAGGGCCTCGGCGGGCACGGCGTCGGGGGGGCCGTCCCAACTCACCTCCCGGCGCACGAGGGCGGGGCCCTCCTCACCCTCGGGGAGCTTCACCGTCCAGGCCGTGCCCTCGCCCGTTCGATGGCGCACGGTGACGCCCCACCGGGCCAGGCGCAGGTCGTCGGTGTCGTAGTACACGGCGTCCAGGTCACGCTCGGCGAGCGGGGCCGACGTCACGCCCTCGAAGACGCGGTCGAGATCGGGAAGGCGGAAATCGGATCGGGCCCCGAGCTTGACCTCGCGCTCGGTGGCCGACTTGCCCGACGACATCAGCTCCGCCTCACCCCGTTGCTCTTGTGCCGGCGGCGGCCCCGGTCGAAGGCCAGCTCGTGCAGCCGGACCTGGGCGTTGATCTCCTTCTCGGTGGTGATCTTGTCCCACGAGCCGTCCGGGTGCAGCTCCGAGGCCAGCAGGTCGTCGGACAGGCACACGTCGAGGACCTCCTGCAGGCGCCCCTGCAGCTCGCCGTCGGTGACCGGCGTGACCGCCTCGACCCGGCGGTCGAGGTTGCGAGGCATGAGGTCGGCCGACCCGATGAAGTAGCGGCGCTCGTCGCGCGAACCGAAGGCGTAGATGCGCGAATGCTCCAGGAAGCGGCCGACGATCGACCGCACGCGGATGTTCTCCGACAGCCCCTCCACCCCCGGGCGCAGGCAGCAGATGCCCCGGATGATGAGATCGATGCTGACTCCCGCATCCGACGCCGCGTACAGCTCGTCGATCACCGCCGAGTCGACCAGGCTGTTCATCTTCATCACGATGCGACCATCGTCGCCGGCGTCTCGCTGGGCCTGGATGAGAGCGACCATCTCGGCGCGCAACGACAACGGGGCCACCAGGAGCTTGCGGTAGTGCGACTTGCGGCTGTAGCCGGTGAGGTAGTTGAACAGCTCGCTGAGGTCGGCCCCCAGGTCGTCGTCGGCCGACAGCAGGCCCAGGTCCTCGTAGAGGCGCGCCGTCTTGGGGTTGTAGTTGCCCGTGCCCACGTGGCAGTAGCGCCGGATCCCCTCGGGCTCGTCGCGCACGACCAGAGCGGTCTTGGTGTGGGTCTTCAGCCCCACCAGTCCGTAGACGACGTGGACGCCCGCCTGTTCGAGGGCGCGGGCCCAGGCGATGTTGGCCTGCTCGTCGAAGCGGGCCTTGAGCTCCACCAGCACGGCCACCTGCTTGCCCGCCTCGGCCGCCCGGATCAGGGCCTTGACGATGGGGCTGTCACCCGACGTGCGGTAGAGGGTCTGCTTGATGGCCAACACGTCGGGGTCGGCGGCCGCCTGCTCCACGAAGGCCACCACCGACGTGGTGAACGAGTCGTACGGGTGATGGACGAGCACGTCGCGCTCGCGCAGCACGGCGAACAGGTCGGCGGGGTCGCCCTCGGCGTCGACCAGCGCCGGCTGGGTGATGCCCACCCAGGTCTCGTCCTTGAGCTCGGGGCGGTCGAGCTCGTAGACCGACCACAGTCCGCCGAGGTCGAGGGGACCGTCGACGGCGTAGAGGTCGTCGGGCTCGACCTCGAGCTCGCGCATGAGCAGGTCGCGCGTCTCGTCGCTCATCTTGGCGTCGACCTCGAGGCGCACGGCCCGTCCGAACCGGCGCCGGCGCAGCTCGAGCTCAACGGCCGCCAGCAGGTCGTCCGCCTCGCCCTCCTCCAGCGCCAGGTCGGCGTTGCGCGTGACCCGGAAGGGCTCGCGGTTCTGGATCTCCATTCCCGGGAACAGGGTGCCGAGATGGGCGGCGATGACCTGCTCGACGGGCACGAAGCGCTCGCCGTCGGGCATGACGACGAAACGCGGGAGCAGCGGCGGGACCTTGACCCGGGCGAAGCGGTGCTCACCCGTCTTGGCGTCCTGCACGGTGACGGCCAGGTTCAACGACATGTTGGAGATGTAGGGGAAGGGGTGGCCGGGATCAACGGCCAGAGGTGTGAGCACAGGAAAGATGCGCTCGTGGAAGGCCTTCACCAGGAACTCGCGGTCGTCGTCGTCGAGGGATTCCCAGTCGGACAACACGATGCCGGCTTCGCCCAGTGCCGGTGCCACGCCGTCGAGGAAGACCCGGCCCTGGCGGGCGAACAGGCCGTGAACCCGTTCGCGGATGGCCCGCAACTGCTCGGTGGGGCTCATGCCGTCGGGGCCGGTGGCGCCGAGGCCGGCGGCCACCTGCTCTTTCAACCCGGCCACCCGCACCTGGAAGAACTCGTCGAGGCCGTCGCTGAAGATGGCCAGGAACTTGGCCCGCTCCAGCAGCGGCTGATGGTCGTCCTCGGCCAGGGTGAGGACCCGGGCCGCGAAGTCGAGCCACGACAGGTCACGGTTGAGGTACCGGCGCGCTCCGGTGGGCTCGGGGGGCGCCTCGCTGTCGGTGCTCTTGGATCGCACATCCAGTTCGGTCACTGCGTCCCACGGTAGTGGTTGTCGGCCGGGTGCGAACGGGCTCCACCTGCCCGGCGGCGCGACCATGTCGGTGCCATGAGCGACCAGCCGTCGGCGTCGGGCCTGTCCCCCTCGCAACGAGTCACCCTCTCGGCGCGGCTGGCGTCGGAGGGCGATGGGACCTCCGAGCGCCTGGCCGGACTCGTCGACCGGTTCGACGGCGTCGTCGAGGCGTCGGCACTCTCGGCCGCCGACGACGAGCACGACCCCGAGGGCGCCACCGTGGGCTTCGAACGGGCCCAGCTGTCCGCCCTGATCGACGAGGCCCGCCATCACCTCGACGCCGTGGAACGGGCCCGGCAGCGTCTGACCGCCGGCGACTACGGCGTGTGCGAGGGCTGTGGTCGAGACATCGGTTTCGACCGGCTCATGGCCCACCCCGTCGCCCACACCTGTGTCGACTGTGCCGCCGGCGTCACCCCCGTGCTCAGGCCCCGGATCAACCGACCGGGGTCAGGATGACGACGGGGATCTGGCGCGACGTGGCCTGTTCGTACTCGGCGAAACCCGGGTAGTCCGTCTTCTGCTTGGCCCAGATGCGGTCACGCTCGTCGCCCTCGGCCACTCTGGCAGTCACCTCGACGGTCTCGGTGCCCACCTCGACGGTGGCCGCCGGGTTGGCCAACAGGTTGTGGTACCAGTCGGGGTTCGTCGGGGCGCCCGCCTTCGAGGCGAACACGGCCATGTCCGACCCGACCTGCTGGTACATCACCGGGTTGACCCGGTCGGCACCGCTCTTGGCCCCGGTGGTGTGGAGGAGGAGCAGCGGGGCCCCCTCGAACTGACCGGCCACCTTGCCCCCGTTGGTGCGGAACTCCTCGATGATCTTGGTGTTCCAGTCGTTCATCTCGGCCATGTCGCTCCCATCCTGGTCATCCTCGGGCACTGTCGACGGATGCATCTTGGCCCAAGTCCGGAGGCTCACACGCGACCGCTGCGCCCTGCCCTGCCGGGGCCCCGGGGACTCAGTGGTCCGAATACTGAGTGAGTGCTCACTCAGGTACGCTGGCCGCCGTGCCCACCCCCGCTGTGCCCACTCACGCCGTGCCCTGCACCGACCGCCACCGGGCCCTCGCCCTACCGGCGGCGGAACGCCGCGCCGCCATCGTGGCCGCCGCCCTGCCGCTGATGGTCGAGAGGGGCACCAACGTCACCACCAGGCAGATCGCCGACGCCGCCGGGGTGGCCGAGGGGACGCTGTTCCGGGTCTTCCCCGACAAGGACGCCCTCCTGCGAGCAGTCATCGACACCGCCCTCGACTCCTCGCGCACCGCGCAGGTGATCGCCGCCATCGACGGGTCGCTGCCCCTCGAGCGACGCCTGGAGGAGGCGGTCCGCATCGTCCAGCGCCGCACCGTGGAGATGTGGCGGCTGGTGTCGGCCGCCGCTGACTCCGATGCCCTCAAGGGGCGAACGCCGACCCGTCCCGGTGACCTGGAGGCGTTGACCGAGCTGTTCGAGCCCGAGCGGCATCGCATTCGCTACCAGCCCGTGCAGGCGGCGCTCGCCCTGCGGGCCCTGGCGGTGGCGTCCAGCCATCCCGCCCTCCACGGAGGCGACCCGACCGAGGCTTCGGAGATCGTGAGCATCGTCCTCGACGGCGTCCGCACCCGGCGATCGCGTCCTCGCGCCGGCCGGGAGGGAGCCCCGTGCTGATCCGCCTGTTACGCAGGTTCCTGGCCAGGTACAAGCGGGTGCTGCTCGTCGTCGTCGCCCTGCAGAGTGTCCAGGCCATCGCCTCGCTCTACCTGCCCAATCTCAACTCCGACGTGATCGACCGCGGCGTCATGCGGGGCGATACCGGCTACATCTGGCGGTTGGGGGGCGTGATGCTCGTCGTCACCCTCGTGCAGCTGATCCTGTCGGTCGTGGCCGCGTACTTCGGCTCGCAGGTGGCCATGAGCTTCGGCCGCGACGTCCGCAGCGCGCTGTTCCACCGTGTCACCGACTTCTCCGCCCAGGAGGTCAGCACCTTCGGGGCGCCGTCGCTCATCAACCGCATCACCAACGACGTGCAGCAGGTGCAGATCTTCGTGGTGCTCACGTGCTCGCTGGCCCTCGCCGCACCCGTCACCGCCATCGGCGGGGTCGTCCTGGCCATGCGCCAGGACATCGGCCTCTCTTGGCTCCTGGTCGCCAGCATCCCGGTGCTGTTGATCGCCGTGCTGTTGATCGTGGCCCGGATGGTGCCCCTCTTCCGCCTGATGCAGGAGCGCATCGACAAGGTCAACCAGGTGCTGCGCGAGCAGATCACCGGTGTCCGGGTGGTTCGGGCGTTCGTGCGGGAGCCCCAGGAGCGGCGGCGCTTCGGCGTGGTGAACGCCGCCCTCACCGACACGTCGCTCGCCGCCGGCCGGACGATGGCACTGCTGTTCCCGGTCGTCCTGCTGGTGATCAACGGCTCGACCGTGGCCCTGCTCTGGGTGGGAGGCAGCCGGATCGCCTCCGGCCAGACGACCATCGGCTCGCTGATCGCCTTCCTCACCTACTTCACACTGATCCTCACCGCGGTGATGATGGCGACCTTCGTGGGGGTGATGGCCCCGCGCGCCGCCGTCTGTGCCGACCGCATCGTCGACGTGCTCGACACGCCGACGTCGGTGCTGCCGCCCGTCGAGCCCGTGCGCTCCATGCCCGCCCCCGGTTCGGTGGAGTTCCGCGACGTCACCTTCGGCTACCCGGGCGCAGAGGCACCGGTCCTGTCCCACGTCAGCTTCGTCACCCGCCCGGGCGAGACCACGGCGATCATCGGCAGCACCGGCTCGGGCAAGACGACGCTGGTGAACCTGGTCGCCCGGCTCTTCGACGTCACCGAGGGCACCCTGCTCGTCGGCGGCGTCGACATCCGCCAGCTCGACCCCGCCATCTTGTGGAACCGCATCGGGCTCGTCCCCCAGAAGCCCTACCTGTTCTCCGGCTCAGTCCGCTCCAACCTGCAGTACGGCAAGCCCGACGCCACCGACGACGAGCTCTGGACGGCCTTGCAGGTGGCCCAGGCCGCCGACTTCGTCGCCGCCATGCCCCGCGGCCTCGACGCCACCATCGAGCAGGGCGGCACCAACGTGAGCGGCGGCCAACGCCAGCGCCTGGCCATCGCCCGGGCCCTGGTACGCCGTCCCGACATCTACCTGTTCGACGATTCCTTCTCCGCGCTCGACCTGGCCACCGACGCCCGGTTGCGGGCCGCTCTGGTGCCCCACACGCGCGACGCCGCCGTGGTCCTCGTGGCCCAGCGGGTCTCGACCATTCGCAACGCCGACCGCATCGCCGTGGTCGAGGACGGCTGCGTCGTCGGCCTCGGCACCCACGACGAGCTGCTGGCGTCGTGCCCGACCTACGTCGAGATCGTCGACTCGCAGCGCAGCGCCCAGGAGGCGGCGTGAGCGACGACACCGCACCGCGAGCCGAGCCCGACGCGCCCATCCCCCACCCGGTCATCGGGCCGGCGCCCGATGCCGCTCCGCCGGTGGAGCCGGCCGAGGTCCCCGCCCAGGTGCCGCTCAAGCCGCCACCGCGCCCGGCCGGGGGGATGGGCCGGGGAGGCGCCATCGGACTGCCGCTGGAGCGGTCGACCAACTTCCGCCAGTCGATGAAGCGCCTCATCGCCATGCTGGGAGACGAGCTCGTCGGCGTGGTGGGGGTGATCGTGCTGGCCGTGGTCAGCGTCTCCCTGTCCGTCCTGGGGCCCAAGATCCTCGGCGACGCCACCGACATCATCTTCAAGGGCCTGCGCAACGGCGGTGCCAACAAGATCGACTTCGGCTCGCTGCACCGGACCCTGCTCGTCGTGGTGGCCCTGTACGTCGGGTCGGCCCTCCTGGCTTACAGCCAGGCGTTCATCCTGGCCGGCATCGTGCAGCGGACGATGCACCGCCTGCGCCGGCAGGTGGAGGAGAAGCTCCACCGCCTGCCCCTCCGCTACATCGACACCCAGCCGCGCGGTGACCTCCTCAGCCGCGTCACCAACGACATCGACAACCTGGCCCAGAGCCTCCAGCAGACGCTGAGCCAGATGATGACCTCGATCCTCACCCTCGTGGGCACGCTGGCCATGATGTTCGTCGTCTCCTGGCTGCTGGCGCTGGTGGCCGTGGTGACCATCCCGTTGTCGATCCTCACCATCCGCTTCATCGCCAGCCGGTCCCGCAAGAGGTTCATCGCCCAGTGGGCCCACACCGGTTCGCTCAACGCCATCGTCGAGGAGGCGTTCACCGGGCACGCCATCGTGAAGGCGTTCGGGCGCCAACACGAGGTGGAGGAGCGGTTCCGGGTGACCAACGACGCCCTGTACGACGCCAGCTTCGGCGCCCAGTTCATCTCCGGGTCCATCCAGCCGTCGATGATGGCGGTCGGCAACCTCAACTTCGTCGCCGTGGCCATCCTCGGCGGGGTGCGCGTGGCCACCGGCCAGCTGTCGCTCGGGGCCGTGCAGGCGTTCATCCAGTACTCCCGCCAGTTCACCCAACCGCTCACCCAGGTGGCGTCGATGGCCAACGTCTTCCAGTCGGGCGTGGCGTCGGCCGAGCGGATCTTCGAGTTCCTCGACGCCGAGGAGCAGTCGGCCGACCCCGACCACGAACGGCTGACCGAGCCGGTGCGGGGCCGGGTGGTCTTCGACCACGTGTCGTTCTCGTACAACCCCGACCGCCCCCTCATCAGGGACCTGTCGTTGACGGCGGAGCCCGGTCGAACGGTGGCCATCGTCGGGCCGACCGGTGCCGGCAAGACCACCCTGGTGAACCTCATCATGCGCTTCTACGAGCTCGACGGAGGAAGTATCACCCTGGACGGCGTCGACACGGCGACGATGCCGCGCCGTGAGTTGCGATCCAAGATCGGGATGGTGCTGCAGGACACGTGGTTGTTCAGCGGGACCATCCGGGAGAACATCGCTTACGGCAACCCCGACGCGGGCGAGGACGAGATCCAGGAGGCAGCGAAGGCCACCTTCGTCGACCGCTTCGTCCACTCCCTCCCCGCGGGGTACGACACGGTCATCGACGACGAGGAGGGCTCGGTGAGCGCCGGGGAGAAGCAGCTGCTCACCATCGCCCGGGCCTTCCTCGCCGATCCCGCCATCCTCATCCTCGACGAGGCCACCAGCTCGGTCGACACCCGCACCGAGGTCCTCGTCCAGCGGGCCATGGCCGCGCTGCGCTCCAACCGCACCAGCTTCGTCATCGCCCACCGGCTGTCGACCATCCGCGACGCCGACACCATCTTGGTCATGGAGGACGGTGCCATCGTCGAACAGGGCGATCACGACGAGCTGTTGGCTGCCGGCGGCGCCTATGCCCGCCTCTACAACGCCCAGTTCGCGGCGGCGGCCACCGAGGTGGCCTGAACCGGGATCGTCAGGCGAGGACGCTCCGCAGTTGGCCGAGGCGGTCGGGGACGGCCCGGTACCAGACCCAACGGCCGCGCTTGTCGCCCACGATCAGCCCGGCGTCGGTGAGGATCTTCAGGTGATGGGAGACGGTGGGCTGGGAGCGGCCAAGGGGCTCCACCAGCTCGCAGACGCACGCCTCGCCGGCCTCGGCCGACGCCAGGAGGCTGAGCAGCCGCAGGCGCACCGGGTCGGCCAGCACGGCGAGGGCCACCGCCAGCTCCTCGGCCCGCTCCTCGCTCAGGGGAGCCGACAGCACCGCCGGGCAGCACTCCTCGAGAGCCGACACGGCCGACCTCGTCCTCGTGGCCATGCCACCTCTTTTCATTGACAGACGTCGATTCGTCGGCCAGACTCATCGACATACTTCAATCTATCTCACGAAGACGTCGATGCTCCATCAGCTCGTTGTCGAGGGCACGGTCAGCGTGAGGTCCGTCATGAGCGAAGACCTGGCGCGCCGAGCCCTCGCCGAGGCGGTCGGCACGGCACTGCTGACGACGGCCGTGATCGGCTCGGGCATCGCCGCCTCCCGGCTGTCGCCCGGCGACGTCGGTCTCCAGCTCTTCGAGAACGCAGTCGCCACCGCCGCCGCCCTGATGGCCATCATCCTCGCGCTGGGGCCGGTGTCGGGCGCCCATCTGAACCCTGTCGTCACCCTGGCCGACCGGGTGTTCGGCGGTGTGACCAACGTCGAGGCCGGTGCGTACTGCGTGGCCCAGGTGGTCGGTGCCGCGGCCGGCGCCGTCGTCGCCAATGTCATGTTCTCGTTGCCGGCGGTGGAGCTGTCGACCCACGCCCGCAGCTCGGGGGGACTGTGGGTCGGCGAGGTGGTGGCCACCTTCGGGCTCCTGCTGGTGATCTTCGGGGTGGTGCGCTCGGGAAGGGCCTCGGCCGCACCCTTCGCAGTGGGCGCCTACATCGGCGGGGCCTACTTCTTCACCTCCTCCACCAGCTTCGCCAACCCGGCGGTGACCCTGGCCCGCACGCTGTCGAACTCCTTCGCCGGCATCGAACCCGGCTCTGTTCCTGCCTTCGTGGTGGCCCAGCTCCTCGGCGCCGCCCTGGCCGTCGGCCTGGCCCGCCTCTTGTATCCCACCGTCGCCGCCGTCGCCTCGGCCGTCGTGATGCCCCACCCGGGTCTCGACGGTGATGCTTCGACCACCGCCACATCCGCCTGAGCGCCAGAAGGAGTCACCGTGACCGAACCCGACGCGATCCCGGCCCCACGGCCGCCCGTGCCCGACCAGCCGGCGGTGGCCGGTGGGGGAATCGACCGCGACGCTGTTCAGGAAGCCGTCCGGGACCACTACGCGGCGGCGGCCCTCGGGGTCACGTCCGGCGACGGGTCCCGCGGGTGCTGTGCCGCTGAGCCCGGTATCGGGTCGGCGTGTTACCCCGGCGATGACCTGGCCGGCCTGCCGGCTGCCGCAGTGGCGGCCAGCATCGGCTGCGCCAACCCGGTGGCGGTGGCCGAGCTGGCCGAAGGTGAGGTGGTGCTGGACTTGGGCTCGGGCGGCGGCATCGACGTGCTGCTGTCGGCGCGTCGGGTCGGCCCGACCGGCAAAGCCTACGGGTTGGACATGACCGACGAGATGCTCGACCTGGCCCGGCGCAACCAACGCCAGGCGGCCGTCGACAACGTGGAGTTCCTGAAGGGCCACATGGAGGCCATCCCGCTGCCCGACGCCACCGTCGACGTGGTGCTGTCGAACTGCGTCATCGCCCTGTCGGTGGACAAGCAGTCGGTGTTCGCCGAGGCGTTCCGCGTGCTGCGACCCGGAGGCCGGCTGGCCCTGGCCGACGTCGTGGCCGAACGGGAGCCCGAGCCGGGAGCCGCCGTCGACGTGGCGGCGTGGACCGACTGCGTGAGCGGGGCGCTCACCGAACCCCAGTACCGGTCCGTGCTCGA
>JBBWZS010000037.1:0-13315 GCA_039649175.1 Acidimicrobiaceae bacterium | reverse complement strand
GTGGCCGACCGCATCTCCCGCCAGGACGTCGCCCACGTGGCCGCCCTGGCCCGGCTGCGCCTCACCGACGACGAGCTCGACCGCTTCACCTCCCAGCTCGGCGCCGTGCTCGACCACGCCGCCGACGTGGCCGCCCTCGACACCGAAGGCGTTCCGCCCACGGCCCACCCGCTCCCCCTGGTCAACGTCCTGCGCGACGACACCGTCGTGGCCGGCCTCGACCGCGCCGAGGTGCTCGCCCAGGCCCCGGCGGTGGAGGACGGGCGCTTCCGCGTTCCCCGGATACTCGGCGAGGCGCCCTGATGGCCGCCACTGCGGAGGAGATCGCCGAGGCGGTGCGGTCCGGCGCCCGAACCGCGGCCGACGTGGTCGACGAGCACCTCAGCCGCATCGCCGAGCGGGAAGGGGAGCTGCACGCCTTCAACCTGGTGCTGGGCGACGAGGCCAGAGCGGCCGCCGCCCGGGTCGACGAGTCGGTGGCCGCGGGTCGCGACCCCGGCCCCCTGGCGGGCGTGCCCGTGGCCGTCAAGGACAACCTGTGCACCCGCGGCATCCCCACCACGTGCTCGTCGCGCATCCTCGAGCACTGGGTCCCGCCCTACGACGCCACCGTGGTCGCCCGGCTGCTCGGCGCCGGGGCGGTGATCGTCGGCAAGACCAACCTCGACGAGTTCGCCATGGGCTCGTCCACCGAGAACTCGGCGTTCGGGCCCACCCGCAACCCCCACGACCCCATGCGGGTGCCCGGCGGCTCCAGCGGTGGCAGCGCGGCGGCGGTGGCGGCGGGCTTCGCCCCCCTGGCCCTGGGCTCCGACACCGGTGGCTCCATCCGCCAGCCCGCCGCCCTGTGCGGTGTGGTGGGGGCCAAGCCCACCTACGGCATGGTGTCGCGCTACGGCCTGATCGCCTTCGCCTCCTCCCTCGACCAGGTCGGGCCCTTCGCCGCCAACGTGGCCGACACCGCCCTCCTCCTGGAGGTGATCGCCGGCCACGACCCGGCCGACTCCACCTCCATCCCGGGGCCGTCACCCCGCTCAGGCGACCTCCGAGGTGCGGTCGACGAGGGCGTGGACGGGTTGCGCATCGGGGTCGTCACCGAGCTGGCCGACGGGGCCGACGCCGACGTGTCGGCGCGCCTCGACGAGGCGGTGGGGGCCCTGGAGGCGGCGGGGGCCAAGGTGGACGAGGCATCGGTGCCGGCGGCCGTCCACGGGCTGTCGGCCTATTACCTGCTGGCGCCGGCCGAGGCCTCGTCCAACCTGGCCCGCTACGACGGGGTGCGCTACGGCCTGCGGGTCGACGGTCCCGACGTCAGCGAGATGAACCACCTCACGCGCACGGCCGGTTTCGGCAACGAGGTCAAGCGGCGCATCATGCTCGGCACCTACGCCCTGTCGGCCGGCTACTACGACGCCTATTACGGCCAGGCCCAGCGGGTGCGCACGCTCATCATCCGTGACTTCGATGCCGCCTACGCCTCCCACGACCTGTTGCTGTCGCCCACCGCCCCCACCACCGCGTTCCCCCTCGGCGCCAAGACCGCCGACCCCCTCACCATGTACCTGTCCGACGTGTGCACCATCCCCTCCAACCTGGCCGGCCACCCGGCGGTGTCGGTGCCCTACGGCACGGGCGACGACGGGCTGCCCGTCGGCGTGCAGGTCATGGCCCCGGCGCTGGGCGAGCACGCCATGTTCCGGGCCGCCGGCGCCCTGGAACGGAACCGTCGATGACCGCCGCCGCCACGACCGTCGCCGGAGATGCTGGGCCCGAGCGGCCCCCTGAGCGGGATGACGGTTGGGAGATGGTGGTGGGTCTCGAGGTCCACTGCGAGCTGGCCACTTCCACCAAGCTGTTCTGCGGGTGCCCCAACGCCTTCGGCGACGAGCCCAACACCAACGTGTGCCCGGTGTGCCTGGGCCTGCCCGGGTCGCTGCCCGTGCTCAACCGCCAGGCGGTGGAGCTGGCCATGCGGGTGGGCACCGCCCTGCAGAGCGAGATCCGCCCGTCGGTGTTCGCCCGTAAGAACTACTTCTATCCGGACATGCCCAAGGACTACCAGGTCAGCCAGTACGACGAGCCCCTCAACGCCGGCGGCTGGCTCGACCTGCCCGACGGCACCCGCATCGGCGTCACCCGGGCCCACATGGAGGAGGACACGGGCAAGACCACCCACCGCCACTCCGTTGGGGCACAGAGCCCCGGCACCAGCGGGCGCATTCACGGCGCCGACCACTCGCTGGTCGACTACAACCGGGCCGGCGTGCCCCTCGTCGAGATCGTGAGCGAGCCCGACATCCGGTCGTCCGAGCAGGCCCAGGCCTACGTGAACGAGCTGCGGGCCATCCTCGTGGCCACGGGGGCGTCCGACGCCCGCATGGAGGAGGGCTCGCTGCGCATCGACGCCAACGTGTCGGTGCGGCGGGTGGGCGACACCGGCTTCGGCACCCGGGCCGAGATCAAGAACCTCAACTCGGTGCGCTCGTTGCGCCGGGCCGTGGAACACGAACGGGCCCGGCAGGTGGCCCTTCTCGAAGCCGGGGGCAAGGTGGTCCAGGAGACCCGGCACTGGAACGAAGCCGAGGGGGCCACGTCTTCGATGCGCTCCAAGGAGGAGGCGTTCGACTACCGCTACTTCCCGGAGCCCGACCTGGTGCCACTCGTCCCCGACCGCGAGTGGGTCTCGGCCGTGGCCGCCGACCTGCCCGCTCTTCCGTCCCACCGGCGCGCCGCCCTGGCGGCAAAGGCCGGAGTGGCCCCCGCCGACGTCGCCCTGGTCGTCGACCAGGGACTCGACCGCCTGGTGGAGGCGGCCATCGATGCCGGTGCCGACCCCCGCCTGGCCCTGGCCCGCGCCGCCAACGAGGTGGCCGCCGACATCACCGCCGGCCTGGCCCTCGACCCCGCCGCCTTCACCGCCCTGTTGCGCATGGAGTCCGAGCGCAAGGTGACGGCTACCCAGGCCAAGCAGGTGCTGGCCGCGCTGATGGCCGACGGTGGCGACCCGGTGGAGATCGCCGCCGCCCTCGGGTTCGAGGCGTTGGCCGACGACGTCCTCGAATCGGCCGTCGAATCGGCCATCGCCGCCCACCCCCGCGAGTGGGAGCGCCTGGCCGGGGGCGACCCCAAGCTCACCGGGTTCTTCGTGGGCAAGGTGATGGCGGCCACCGGCGGACGGGCCGACGGTCGCGCCGTCACCGCCGCGCTGCGCGCCCGTCTGCCCTAGCCGACCGCCGGTTTTGGCCTGTCGGCTGCGCCCAGGGGCGGATACCCGTATCGTTGGCCTGGTGAAGCCAGGGGCGCAGGACGGCCCGCGGTGCAGAGCGCAGGGGAGCAGCCGTGGCTGATGATCGCCCCGGCGCCCCCATGGCCACCCACCTGTGGGCCCACGCCGACGACCGCGCCGGCCTTGCCGGCGAGAGCGGGGGGAGCCAGCGGCGAACGCTGCGCACCAGCCTGATCACCGTCCTGGTCCCGCCGTTGCTCGCCCTCGTCGTGCTCACCTGTGTCGCTCTGCTCTTCTACCGGGGGGCCGAGCACCGCATCGACCGGGCCCGCCAGGCCATCGCCCGCGGCGCCCCGGGCGACGGGTCCGAACGGAGGGCCGTCGCCGACCTCGACAGCGCCATCGACGAGTTCAACCGGGCCCGGCTGGCCATCGCCGGCGGGCTGTGCGGCGCCCTGGTGCTGGCCGCCGCCGCCGCCGTGCAACTCGACCGCCGCCTGGTCCGGCCCATCCGCACGGCCCAGCGAGCCGCTCGCCGGGTGAACGCCGGCGACCTGGGCATCCGCCTCGACCCGTCGGCCGACGGCGAGCTGGGTGACCTGGCGGTGGCCATGAACGCCATGGCGGCCGAGCTGGACCGCAGCCGCCCCACCCTGCTGGCCGCCGCCGTGGTCGAGCACGACCCCGACCTGGTGCTGGTCATCAACCCTGTCGACGACGGCGCCGGCGATGTGCGGTGGCTCGTCCGCTACGCCAGCCCGGCGGCCACCGAGATGCTCGGGCGACCGTCGGAGTGGCTGGCCGGGGTGCCCATCGCCGGCCTGGTCCATCCCGAGGACCGCTCCAAGCTGGTCGGGATCCTCGCCGACCCCACCGGGCCTGCCATCCGCCCCCGCGGCGGTTCGGAGATCCGGTTCTCCCACGTCCAGGGCCGGTGGCTGGAGGCGGAGGTGGCCGTCGCCGACCTGCGGGACGACCCCAGCGTCGCCGGCGTGGTGCTCCACGCCCGCAACCTGTTCGAGCGTCGCACCGAGGACGAGGAGCTGCGCCACCTGGCCCTCCACGACCCCCTCACCCGTCTGGCCAACCGGACCCTGTTCGGCGACCACGTGGAGCATGCCCTGGCCCGCAACCGCCGCACCGGTGCCCGCCCCCACGCCGTGCTCATCGTCGACCTCGACGGTTTCAAGACCATCAACGACAGCCTGGGCCACGCCGCGGGGGACGAGGTGCTGGTGGAGCTGGCCGAGCGCCTGCGGACCAGGATCCGCCCGGGCGACACCGCGGCCCGGTTGGGGGGCGACGAGTTCGGCGTGCTCCTCGAGGGCAGCTCCGAGCCCGACGCCGAGATGGTCGCCCAGCGCATCCTCGACGCCGTGTCGGGGCCGGTGACGGCCCACGACCGCGAGGTGGTGATCACCGCCAGTGTCGGGATCGCCATCAGCGAGCCCGGCCAGGACGCCGAGGCGCTCATGCGCAACGCCGACGTGGCCATGTACGCGGCCAAGACCGCCGGCAAGAACCGCTGCCAGATCTTCCGCCGGGAGATGCAGGAGGCCGTGGCCCGCCGCCTCGACCTCGAGGCCGATCTCCGGGTGGCCATCGACCGCCACGAGCTCGTCCTCCACTACCAGCCCATCGTCGACCTGGCCGGCGGCGACCTCGTCGGCGTCGAGGTGCTCGTGCGCTGGGCCCGGCCCGGCTCCCCGCTCGTCTACCCCCGCGAGTTCGTCGGCGTGGCCGAGGAGAGCGGGCTGGTCGTCCCCATGGGCGCCTGGATCCTCGGCGAGGCCTGCCGCCAGGAACGGGTGTGGAGCCAGCGGTTCCCCCGCGCCGCACCGCTGGGGGTCGCGGTCAACGTCTCGCCCGTCCAGGTCGACGAGATCGGGTTCGTCGACATGGTGGAGTCTTCCCTGGCCCGGTCGGGAACGCCGCCCCAGAACGTCACCCTGGAGATCACCGAGAGCCTGTTCATGCGCGATTTCGACCTCAAGGTCGAGAAGTTGCGCCAACTCCGGGAGCTGGGGGTGAAGGTGGCCATCGACGACTTCGGCACCGGCTGGTCGTCGTTCAGCCGTCTCAAGGACATGCCCATCGACATCCTCAAGATCGACAAGGCCTTCGTCGACGACGTGACCCGGGGCGTCGAGGACTCGGCCGTGGCCCAGGCCATCGTGAAGCTGGCCCAGACCCTGGGACTACGGACGATCGCCGAGGGCATCGAGTACCCGGCACAGTCCGAGCGCCTGGCCGAGATGAAGTGCGACATGGGCCAGGGCTACTTCTTCTCCCGGCCCGTCGCCGCCGACGCCATCGACGGCCTCCTGCGCCGCAGGGGGCCCGGCCGGGGGGCGGCCTCGCCACTGGCGTCGTAGGCCGCCCGTTGCGCCCGGGGACCCGGTGGGTGACACGCGGGGCCGACTTGGTTATGATCCACGCACTACAGGCAGTACTGTGCTCGAGAGACATCCCGTCCCCACCCGGTGGAGCGGGAAACAGCTGTGTGAGAAGGGTGTCCGCATGTATGGAAACGGACCGCCGATCGTCGGCGGGGGAGTCATCGGCTTGGGCCTGGCCCGTACCGGCTTCCCGCTGCTCGGCTTCGCCCTTCTGGCTCTGGCGATGATTCTCGGCGGGCTGCTGCTGCTCAGGGCGGGGATGCGCCGAGGGTTGTGATCCGCCGCCGGCGATGGCCGGCACGGAGTCGGGAGGTCTCTCCGGCGCCGGACCGGCAATCACTCGTCCGCTGGGTCGCAGCGACGATGGCGCTCGGCGCCGTGCTGCTGGTGGTGGGCCAATCGTTCATCCGCCCCCTCGAGGCCCGGCTGTCGGCCCTCACCATCAGCGTCTCCCAGGTGGCGCCGGCACGGGCGCTGGGCACGGCGGTCGTCTTCCCCCTGCAGACCCGCGTCGTCGGGTTCGACATCACCGCCGGGTGCACCGCCGCCCTGCTCGTCAGCCCGTTCTTCTTGTTGGCCGCCGGCCTCGTCCTCACCCGCCGGACCTCCGTCGGTCGGGGCATCGGTACCCTGGCGGCGGTGGCCGTCGCCCTGTTCCTCGTCAACCAGTTCCGCCTGCTGGTCGTGGCCCTGTCCATGCGGCTGTGGGGTTTCAACCGTGGCTATGACGTGAGCCACATCTTCCTCGGCACCGTGGTCAGCACGTTGGGGGTGCTCGCCGGGGTGCTGTTCTACGTGCGCAGCGTGGTCCGCCAGCGGGGCCCCGAGGCCGCCGATGGGTAGTTTCCACGACCTCCTCATGGCCGGGGCCAACGACGGGGCCTTCCTGCTGTGCGTGTTCTTCATCGGCTACGTGGTGCTCATCGTCGTCCCCTTCCTGCGGCGCAAGCCCGCCCCCTCCGGTGACGGCCGGGCCTTCCTGTGGCACTTCATCGTGCCGTGCCTGGACGAGGAGGCGGTGATCGCCACCACCGTCCAGCGCCTGGTCCGGGACTTCCCCGGATGCCACGTCTGGTGCGTCGACGACGGGTCCACCGACGGCACCGCCGCGGTGCTGGCGCAGCTGCGCGCCGGTTGCGACAAGGTGCACGTCGTCACCCGGCGGTCCCCCGACGCCAGGCAGGGCAAGGGCCAGGCGCTCAACGCCGGATGGCGCGAGCTGCGGCGCTGGCGCCCCCTCGAGATCGACCCGTCGGAGATGATCGTGGGCGTGGTCGACGCCGACGGGCACCTCGACCCGAACTGCCTCGACGTCATCTCCGGCCCGGCGTTCTTCGGCGACCCCCGGGTGGGCGCCGTGCAGATCCAGGTGCGGGTCCTCGACATCTCCGCCGGGGCTCCCACCAACCGGCTGTCCCGGCTGCTGGTGCGGCTGCAGGACGTGGAGTTCGCCGGGGTCATCGCCGCCATGCAGAGCCTGCGGCGCCACCTCGGCAGTGTCGGCATGGGAGGCAACGGCCAGTTCACGCGGCTGTCGGTGCTCGAGACCATCACCGTCGAGCACGGCACGCCCTGGCACGGAGCCCTCCTCGAGGACTTCGAACTGGGCCTGCACGTGTTGCTGGTCGGCAGCCGCACCGAGTACTGCCACGACACCTGGGTGGCCCAGGAGGGCCTCCCCACCCTTCGTGGCCTCGTCCGTCAACGCAGCCGCTGGGCCCAGGGCTCCATGCAGTGCTCGCGCTACTTCCGCCAGATCCTGCGCTCGCCCCACATCAACAACGCCGGGGCCCTGGAGATCGGGTACTTCCTCCTCCTTCCCTGGTTGCAGCTCATCGGCGGGCTGGTGTACGCCTTCTCCGCCGCCGTCCTGGTCTGGTACGCCACCACCACCACCGGCGGGCCGGGGACATGGATCTCCACCGAGGGGTGGGGGCTGCTGCCGTTGTTCTTGTTGTTCGGCCTGGCGCCCCTCGTGGTCTGGGGCCCGGTGTACCGGGCCACCGCCGAGCGGGACATGAGCCTGGGCCGGTCGATCGCCCTGGGGTTCGCCAACTGGCCCTACAGCTATGTCCACCACGTGGCGACCTGGGTGGCCTTCGTCCGGGTCCTGCGATCCCGTGACGACTGGTTGAAGACGGCCCGTGAGGCCTCGTTCGAGGGCGTCCCCGCCCCCGCCGTCCTGACGCAGACGCCGGCTCCTGCGCCGGCACCGCGGCCGGCGCCGGTACCGGCGCCGGCGCGTGTACCTGTCGCCGTGGCCGTGGCCGAAGCGGCCCGTCCGGACCCCTCGCCCCGACCCGTCAGGGCGACCCTCGAGCCGACCGAGGACGACTGGGAACAGGCGGTCGTGGCCTGTGCCCCGACCCTGCGCCCGCGGGCGCCCGTTGCCGATCCACCGGGCCGCCGGCGCCACGGTCGCTCCCCGTCGGGCTCGGATCGGTCGGAGGCGCGCCCGACGCCGGGGAAACTGGTCACCTCCGGCGCCGGCCGGTCCTCGTTCGGTCGGGGGCGAGCGAGGCCAGGGCGGCGATGACGGGCTCCCCGCCCCCGCCCCCCCACCCGGACGAACCACAGCCCGCGTCCTGATCGCGAGGGCCAGATGACCATCGTGGCCGGCGGGCAGCGCGCTCCGGCGCCGTTTATCGACGCGGACGGCGACGGGAGACGGCCGACCAACCGCTACATCCCCGCCCTGGACGGGCTGCGGGCCCTCGCCGTGGTGGCGGCCATGCTGTTCCACGCGGGCGTCCTCCGGGGCGGGTTCCTCGGTGTGGACCTGTTCTTCGTGATCTCCGGGTTCCTCATCACCGGCCTGCTGCTGGAGGAGGGCCTGGCTGACGGCAGCGTGCGCCTGGGGCGGTTCTGGGGCCGCCGGGTGCGCAGGTTGGCGCCTGCGCTGCTCGTCGTGCTCGGCCTCACCCTGTTGTGGGCGAACCTCGGCGCGTCGCCGTCGATGG
Organism: Acidimicrobiaceae bacterium; assembly: GCA_039649175.1. Lineage (GTDB taxonomy): Bacteria > Actinomycetota > Acidimicrobiia > Acidimicrobiales > AC-14 > DATAQC01. The sequence goes on along the minus strand of JBBWZS010000037.1, from coordinate 4,730 downwards.
CCCGGACCACGACCAGGCAGACGGCGTGGTCACTGGTCTACCTGAACAACTGGTTCGCCTTGTTCGGCAACGTGGGCTACTGGGGCGCCACCGCCACCAAGACGCCTCTGAACCACCTGTGGTCCCTGGCCATCGAGGAGCAGTTCTACCTGGTCTGGCCGGTGGTCCTCTCCCTGGTGCTGAAGGTACGGCGCCGGCGACGGGACAGGGAGCAGACGATCCTGTGGATCGCCGCCTCCGCTGTCTGCCTGTCCGGCGCCTGGCAGTGGTGGGCGGCCGAGCATCTCGGCACGCAACGCGCCTATCTGGGCACCGACTCGCGCGCCGGCGCCCTGTTCGTCGGTTGCCTGCTCGCCGTGCTCATCCGTCGGCTGCCCCCAGACCGTTCTCCGGCACGGGCACGGGAACGAGGGAGGTGGAACGCGGCAGTGGCTGTCGCCGGCCTCTGGCTGGCGATCTCCTGGGTCACGGCCGACCTGGCCCGCGCCTCGCTGTACCGCGGCTGGCTGGTGTCGTGCGGGCTGGCGGCGGGGGTCGTGATCGCGGCGGTGACGGTGAACACCGGCGCCTGGTACACGCGGGTGCTGGCGAGCCGGCCGCTGGTCTGGGTGGGCAAGCGCAGCTACTCGCTGTACCTGTGGCACTGGCTGGTCTGGGTCGTGCTCAGCCCCGAGGCCACGGGCAGCTCGGGCGCCAACCTGTGGGTGTTGCGCATCGCCGTCACCGTGGCGGGGTCGATGGCGTCCTACGCCTGGGTCGAGCAACCCATACGGATGAGCAGGTTCTCGGCCCGGCGGGTGGTGCCGGCGCTGGCCCTCACCGCCGGCGCCCTCGGAGTGGCGGCCGTCTCCTTCTCGCCGGCGCTGCCGCCGGCCCTGGGCAGCCAGCCCGTTACCCTGGCCGGCACCCAGGGCGCCGGCCATCTGCGGGTCCTGGTGGCCGGCGACTCGTGGGCCCGCAACATGGGGTTCGGGTTGGCCCTGGCCGACACCGACCACCGCAACACCTACATCAACCTGGGCGACGGAGGCTGTGGCCTGGTGGCCGGCCACGGTGAGTGCGACCGCCAACCGGCCAGGTGGCACGACGCCCTGGCCAATGACCACCCCGACGTCGCCCTGCTCATGACCGGGACGTTCGACGGCGGCGCCACCAGCACCGTGGTCGACGGCCGGGCCTTCAGCATCTGCACCCCGGAGTACGACGCCATGTACGCCCGCAAGCTCGACGAGGTCATCGATCTGCTGCGGGGGCCCGACCACATCCCCGTGTTCCTCACCACCGTGCGGGACAACCCGGTGCGGCGATCATCGTCGGACTGCATCAACACCCTGTTGAGCGATGCCGCCCACCGCGACTCGGCCGGCCTGCTCGACCTGCACGGGCAGCTGTGCCCCACGTCCACCTGCCTGACCGAGCACGACGGCCGGCCCATCTACGACGACACCGTGCACCTGGCACCGGCCGGCCAGCGGTGGATCGGTGGTTGGATCCTCGACACCCTCCAGCATCAGGTCACCGCACGGACCTCGGCGCCCGGCATCGAGCCCGGGCCGCCGTGCCCGCCCGACGTGGCCACGGCGCGCCCACTCACGGTGGCGTCCTACGTGTCACATGCCGAAGCGCCCTATCCCGACTCGCCGAGCCGTCCGAAGCTCACCGACGGCCGCCACGGCCGTGCCGACTTCGCCGACCCGGCGTGGGAGGGCTGGGAGCACGAGCCCACCGACGTGGTGCTCACCCTGGGTGACAGCCAGCCGGTGTGTGCCGTCGCCTCGACGTGGCTCCAGGTGACGGGGGGCGCGGTGTTCCTGCCCACCGAGATCGACGTGTACGTCTCCGATGTCGAGGGACAGCTGGGGGCGCTACTCGGCACCGCCCAGCCACCGGAGACGAGCCTGGCCGACCAGACGGTCACCATCACCATGGCGGCCAACACCGCGATCAAGGGTCGCTACCTCACCCTGCGGGTGCGCTCGTTGACGGGATGGACCTTCGTCGACGAGGTGACTCCCCTCGGCCCGAGCGGGCCCTAAGCGGGTCTACGGGACGGCTCAGGTCCTGTCCCCGCCGGCGAGGACCCTGCGGCAGAGGATCGACAGCACCGAGGCGAAGGCGGAGACGGCGGCGCCTGCCGTCACGCGGGAGCCCGGCCCGGCGCTCCACGCGCCCAAGGGGACCTCGACGAAGGCGTCCGGAGCAACGGGAGCGGTCCCTCCCGAGCCCGTCAACAGGCGGTGGAGGAGCTCGACGTCGAAGCCCCAGGCGGAACGGAACGGCTCGCCCACCGCCGCCACCAGCGACGGTGTGACCCGGAACAGCTTGGCGCCGCACTGGCTGTCGTAGACCCGGGCGCCGAGGGCGGCGCTGGCCGCCGAGGCGAAGACCCGACCGAGGTAGTGACGCACGGCGGAGCGCTCGATGACGCTTCCGAGGCGTGCGACACGGGACGCCAGCACCGCCGCCCGGTCGGGGCGCGCCGCCAGCACGTCGACCAGGCGCAGCAGCTCGTCGGGAGGGGTCGACAGATCGGCGTCGTAGTAGCCGACGACGCCCGCGCCGCCGTCGATGGCCCGCAGCAGGCCACGCCGGACGGCCTCGGCCTTGCCGACGTTGACGGCGAGCTCGATGACCCCGATGCCCTCGATGGTGGCCAGCCCGGCCAGCACCTGGGCGGTCCCGTCGGTGGAGCCGTCGTCGACGAACAGCAACTCGACGCGGCCGGTGCCGGCCAGGGCCAGGAGGCGGTCGGCGTCGAGACGGTGTTGCTCGTTGTAACAGGGCACGACGACGACCGGCACGCAGCGATCCGGCCCGGCCGTCACCGACGCCGTGTCCCGAGAGCCCACCAGCTGAGGCCGGGCGGTCCCCAGCCGTGCCGGGCCAGGGCGGCCGACACCCTGGTCTCGGCGGTCAGCACCGAGGTGAGCGCTCCCGTCAGCGTGCGGCCGTGCTCCCACTGGCCCACGCCGGTGGACGACGGCTCCCGCGGGGCCAGCCGTTCGCGCACGACCTGCAGGCAGCGCACCGCCATCAAGGTGTGGAAGACCCCTCCGGCCACCAGGATGTCGATGCCGGCCTGCTCGATCAGCCGGGCGCACTGGCGGGGCACGTAGCGACGGTGATGGCGAAGGGCGGTGTCGTGGGAGGAGAAGAGGAGGGGATGGGCGGGCACGCTCACCAGCACCCAGCCGCCTGGCCTCACCAGCTCCACCACCCGGCCCAGGAAGTCCTCGTCGTCAGGCACGTGCTCGATGACGTCGAGCAGCAGGGCGCCATCGAAGAGCTGGTCGGGCCGGCGGTCGGTCAGCTCGACACCGGGGCCGGGTCGTGGCGCGTCGAGGTCGTCGGCGGTGTAGTTGATGTCCCAGCACACGACCCTGGAGCGCTCCGGGAGGCGGGCCCGCAGCTCGCTGCCGAGCCATCCGTCGCCGGCGCCGACGTCGAGCCACTCCGAGGCGTGGCCGAGGGCCCCGTGGCTCTCGAGCAACGACAGGAAGAACCCGGCCCGGGCGACCTCCCAGGGGTGGCGCCGGCCGACGGCACCGCGGCGTTCGACGAGGTCCATCAGGCCGACACCACCGTCGTGCCCTCGCTGGTGCGAGGCCGGGCCCTCCAGTGCCGGAGCCGGACCCAACAGCAGGCGATCATGACGGGCAGGCCGAGGGCCAGCAGCACATTGGTGAGCACCATGTGCTTGTAGAGGTCGGGATACCCGACCGAGATCATCACCGCCCAGAACTCGAAGAACGAGCCCAGGGCCACGAACACGGCCAGGCGCCCCAGCGCCTGCTCCTCACTGCCCAGCGAACGGTGGCGCGCCGTGCTGAACCCCACGTAGAGCGTCGCCAGCCAGAAGATGACCAGCAACGGCTGCCAGGCGTTGCGGAAGATGCCTCCGTAGACCCCGATCCGGTTCTCGATGGCGCCCGGGCGCTCACCCGAGTCGGGCAGGTAGCTGCCCAGGTAGTCCTGCCGCCAGTGGGCGACGCCGGTCAGGCCGTCCCCCGCCGTCGGGATCAGCCGCAGGGGGTGGGTGACGTAGAACTTCACGATGTCGGCATGGGTCACGTCTTCGCGGAACTTCAGGTACTCGGGGCGCAAGGTGGCGGCCTTGGCGCTCTCCGGGTTGGTGCCGGCGGCATCGGCCAGCTTCGGATCGGCGCCCAGGCTGCGCAGGTCGGCGGCGGGGTCGTCGCTGTGGCGCAGGATCTGGCCGAACACCTCGGCATAGACGTCCTGCTGGGTCAGCCCGACCGGACCGGTGCCGACGAAGTAGGCGGTGACCCCGAACAGCAGGGCACACAGGGCCAGCCCGGGCAGGCGCGCCGCCGACCACTGCAGGCGCGCTCGCAGCCGCGGCCAGTCGGAGGGAACCGACGCGTCGCGGCGCCGGCGGGGCCGGTGGTGGGGCAACCACAGCACGGCCACCACGAGGGCGGGGAGGAGGGCGGCGGCCTGGGTCTTGGCGCCGATGACCACGGTGGCGAGAAAGCCGACGGCGGCCAGGCTCGGCCAGGTCGTGTGGCCCCGTCTCCACATGGCCAGGAGGGCGGGGCACAGGGCCAGGGCCCCGAGGAGCTCGAGTGGCTCGCTGTAGGGGGAGATGAAGAACTGGGCCACCATGCTGTCGGCCGCCAGGAGCCCGACCAGGGAGGCGATGGTGACGCGCAGGGCCAGGCGCCCGGGGAGCACGACGACCAGGGCGGCCACCACCAGGCCCACCAGGA
>JBBWZS010000213.1:0-11569 GCA_039649175.1 Acidimicrobiaceae bacterium | reverse complement strand
CGCTGCAGGAGGATGACGGCCACGGCTACCACTGCGATCACGATGATGAGCGTGAAAGTGGCCTGGCCACGCTCGTCATCCGTGGAGTGCCTCCACGGTTGCAACATGTGCATCCCCCCTGGGGTTTTGGTTGATCCCGAGACGTAATGAACGGTGACTGAAGCGGGCGCACTCTAGGACATGGGCGCCGCCGGAGCAACACTTGTACGGCAAGTTTCGCCCGGTTTCCCTAGCAATAGCACGTCACAGTATTTGGCAATGTTTATTGCATGGTCAGTGGCCGAGGAAATTCGGCCGTCGCACCATCCGCTGCGCCCGCCGGCGCCGAAAACCTCTCCCGACGGGGCTGGGCCACACCCGGGGAGGGGGAAGACGCCAATCGTACCGATGACACCGCGCCGGCGCGACGCACGGGGCCGGCGCGGCTTCGGGCACACCCAGGACCGCCGCCAGATCGTCGCCGGCGAGGCCGCGTTGATCGTCGAGGCCGCCCGTCGCGTGCTCGACGGCACCACGTTGTCGGCCATCGTGGCCGACTGGAACCGGCGCGCCGTCACCACCACCACAGGGGGGCCGTGGAGGATCAACGCCTTGTCGGCCCTGCTCATCCAGCCCCGGCTGGCAGGCCTCGACGGTCCCGGCCCGGGAGCCGACGAGGCGCCACCTGCCATCCTTGACGCCACCACCCATGAGGCGCTGCTCGCCCTTCGCCACGCCCGGCGCAAGAAGACGGACGGACGGCCCGCGAACGGGTCCGGTCGTCGCTACCTCCTCACCGGGTTGCTGACCTGCTGGCGCTGTGGCAGCCGCCTCGGTGGCATCGCCCCCCGCGCCACGAACGTCCAGCCCCACTACCGGTGCCCGTCCAAGGGTGCGGGCGGGTGCTCAGGGGTGGTCATCCATGCCGCCCATGCCGACGACGCCGCCCGCGACGCGGTCATCGAACGCCTCGACAGCCCCGACTACATCGCATCGGTCGAGTCCCGCCGGGCAGTGCTGGCCGCCCAGGAGCAGACCATGACCGAGCTGGTGGCCGACGCGGTGACCGGTCGGAGCCTCGACGCGGGCGTGCCCGGCCTGTGGACGGGCGGCCCCCGGATCGACGGTCAGGCGTGGGGGCAGCTGAAAGAGGCCCTGGAGGCCAGGGTGGGGTCGGGTGCGTCCGAACTGGCCCACCAGAGCGTCGTCGGTCGCCAGCAGGCGCTCTGCGGCGCCGGTGCGGCGCTGAAGTCCCGCTGGGAGGGCATGGACCTGACGGAGCGCCGGTCGGTCATCGAGGTTGTGGTCGACCACTTCGTCGTCCAGCCCGCTCCCCGCCTGCGCAGCCAGTTCACCGCCGAGCGACTGGAGCCGGTCTGGCGGAGCTGACGGCAGTGGCGCCCCGGTCGTGCGCTGGCCCGGCGCGCATGGTTCGTAGCATGATGCGCCGATGCCTCGATCAAGCTGGACGCCATGTGAGGGAGCGATCCATCTCGCTCCCAGCCTGTTGGCGAGTGACTTCGCCCATCTCGCCGACGCTGTGCACTCGCTCGACGACAGCGGCGTGGAACGACTTCACGTCGACGTCATGGACGGGGTCTTCGTCCCCAACTTCACCTTCGGCACCGACACGGTGCGGGCCCTGAAACGGGAGACCGACCTCCCCCTCGAGCTCCACCTGATGATCATCGAGCCGGAGCGCCATCTGGAGACCTTCGCCGAGGCCGGAGCCGATGCCATCACCGTCCACTACGAGGCCTCCCCCCACCTGCACCGCAGCCTGACCGAGATCCGCAAGCTCGACTGCCGGGCGGGCGCGGCGATCAACCCGAGCACGCCGGCGTCGTGCCTCGACGACGTGCTCGAAGCATGTGACCTGGCCCTGGTCATGACCATCAACCCGGGTTTCGGCGGCCAGAAGCTCATCGAGCGCACCCTCACCAAGGTGCGCCGGGTGCGCGACGAGATCGAGCGCCAGGGCCTGAACACCGAGATCGAGGTCGACGGCGGGGTCGACGCCGGCAACGCCAAGGCCTGTGTCGACGCCGGGGCCAACGTGTTGGTGGCGGGGACGGCGGTCTTCGGCCATGCCGACGGTGCCGCCGCCGGGGCCCGAGCGGTGCTGGCCGCCGCCGGCGCCTCCCCGCCCGGCTGAGTGGTCAGCCCGTGGCCCGCGACGTCCCCAACATGGCGTCGAGGGTCACCGGCTCGAGGTGGCGGCCGGCGATGAGCTGCCGGAGCTGTCCGAACACGCCCAGCACGGCGGGATGATTGGCATGACCGAGCACGATGGCGCCGGCCCGCATCCACTTGTCGGCCAGCGCCAGTAGCTCCTCGGGCTTTTCCACCGTCGCATCGCCCAGTGTGCCGTTCCACAGCAGAATACGGGTGTACCCCAGGCTGCCGGCGATGTTGTCGGTTCTCTTGTCGTGCATCCCGAACGGCGGGCGGAAATAGGGGCGACCGGTGATCCCGAAACTGTCCTCTATCCATTGTTCGTTTCGCTGGATCTCGTCGCGTACCGAGGCGTCGGCCAACCTGGTGATGTTCTTGTGCGACCAGGTGTGATTGGCGACCTGCACCTGGCCGGCGGCGACGAGGGGTCGTAGCCGTTCCAGATGGGGCGTCCAGAACTCGGCGAACGTGCCGTTGGGCAGGAACGAGAGCTGCGTGCCGGTGCGCACGGCGAAGTCGACGTAGCCGGCCACGCACTCGCCGCAGTAGCCGTCGTCGACGGTGAGCACGACCTGTGACGTGGGGCCCGGCGCCGACGACACCACGACGGGACGACCGGGCTTGGGAGCCGGGATGGCGGGAAGGGCCTGGCGGGGAGGCGGCGAGGTCGTGGTCGCCGTGGCCGCCGGCACCATCCTGACGCCGGAGGACCGGCGCCCCCAGCCTCCGACCGAACACCCCCCCAGGGTCCCGAGGAGGCCGACGCCGACCAGGGTGAGGAAGGTTCGGCGGTCGACCGCGCCGAGATGGCAACTGTGATCCATACGGGGGGTGGCAGATGTTCCCACACCTGCGTCGGGGCGCTGCGATGTCGGCCGGTCACGCCGACGGGCTCACCGCCGCCGACGGGGCCGAGAGGTCCCCACCCCCGATGGAGGTCGATAGACGCCTCGTTCGAGGCGAAAGCGTGGTCCCACTCACGCCTTTTCCAGGCGGGCCCGTACCTCTGCCATCTTGGCCTGCAGCTCATCGGGGGTGATGACCCCTCTGTCCATGAGCAGGTGGGCGGCTACCAGCGTCGACCGTGCGTGCACCGGAGACTCGGCGTAGAGGGTTTCGCCCAGCTCGTCCTCGGCTTGTCGTCGCTCGAGGGCGTCGAGAGCGCCTCGCCACGAGAGGCAGTCACAGGTCGCCTGCATGCTCGTCTCCCACGGGCTCGGGGGACGGTCGAGCTGGGGCAGCCCGGACACAGGTTCGGAGTCGCCCTGATCGATGGCGGCGTCGAGGACCTCGTAGCGGTTGGCGCTCACGTGAGCTCCACCACCTCTAGGCGCTCGAGGTCGGCTCGGAGGGGGCGGCCGACGCCGTCCAGGACACCTGGGGCAGAGCCACGCCGATCATGGTGTCGCGGGTGACGATCGCCGCCAGTTGATCCTCGCTCCAGCCGTCGGTGCCTTCGGGGCGCATGGGCATCACCATGAACCGCGACTTCTGGTTGGAGTCGTGGACCCGAACCTCGACCTCGGGCGGAAGGTGCAGGCCGAACTCGGCGAGCACCTCGCGAGGCCACCGGACCATCCGGCGCCGGTAGTGCGGCGTCCGGTACCACTCCGGCGACATGCCGAGGACCGGCCGGGGATAGCAGGAACACAGCGTGCACACGATCGTGTTGTGGACCTCAGGCGTGTTCTCCAGGACGTAGAAGTAGGTGTAGTCGCTCGGCGTTCCCGTTCCGGTGGGATCGTGCCAGTCGATCCCGATCTCCTCGCTCGCCGTGGTCCCGTCGGCCAGCAGACGCTGCTTGAACTCCGAATCGACCCACGCCTTGGCCACCAGGCGCGAGCCGCCCGTCGGCCCGATGCTCTGTGCCCACTCGGAGAACCGTCGATGGTCTTCAGCCGAGAACAGGCCGTGCTCGATCGACAGTTCGCGGACGGCAGTCTCGAGCACCTCGAACTCGTCGATCTCCGGTGCCTCCTGGATCGGGGCGTGATCGTGATCGTGATCGTGATCCGAGCTCATCGCTGCTCCTTGCCGGCCGGCTCCAGCCAACGCTCGGAAACCTCGGTCTCCAGCGTGTCGACGTCGAACCCGGTGTAGTCGGGCCACAGATCCCGCTGGCGGAAACGCACGACGTAGAACGGCTCCGTACGGCCGTCGTCCCGACCCCATGCCTCGTCCTCCGGTATCACCCATTCCGGCCGATTCTCGACGACGACACCGGTGCGGCCACGGGTGAACGCCTGGGTGCGGGTGTGGAACAGCGTCGTGGCGTCGCGGACGCGGACCCGCTCCCCCAACTGGAACTTCCTTCTCATCGCGCCACCATCCGTTCCCGCACCTCGTCGATCTTGGCCGACAGTTCGTCCGGCGTGATGAGGCCCTTGTTGATGAGCGTCTTGGCCGCCACCGTCACCCACCGGGCGTAGTACGGCAGCCCGTAATACAGAGTTACGCCGAGATCGTTCTCGGCCCGGCGCCGCTCCTCGGCGTTCCACACCCCACGCCACGCCAGGCACTCGCACGTGACGTAGGTGTTCATCTCCCAGTCCTGCTCTTCCTTCTCCAGGTAGGGGGCCGGTGCGTCGGGCTGGCCGCCGACATCGTGGGGCACGTGCCGCAGCGCCTCGTACAGATCGGTGGGGATCGTGTAAGGGGAGTCCAGCCGGGGGCCCGTCATCGGAGCTAGGCCGAGGACCCGCCCCCGATGGGCGTCGAGGTCGCCAGGCGAGGTCGTCAACACACCGCTCCCTTCCGCGTTGACCGCCATCAACTGAGGTGCCCGACCATATCCGACCGCTGCCGGTGACGTCCGGGTCGATCGCCGGTCTGCGATATATGGGCGGATATCGCCATTTAGAGTGGGCCGGTGCCTTCCGCCGGGGACCTCACCTTCGACGAGGCCGTCGAGCGCTTCGTCGAGGACCTCACCATCCGCAAGGTCAGCCCTCGTACCGTCATCGCCTACCGCACCGACCTGCGCGTCATCGGCGCCCTGCTGGGCCCACACGACGGCGCGTGGACAGTGTCGGAGCTGTCCGGCAAGGTGCTCCACAAGGCGTTCGCGACCCACGCCGCCACCCACGCCCCGGCGTCGGTCTCCAGGGCCCGCTCCACGTGGTCGGCGCTGTTCGACCTGCTCGTCCGCGACGGCACCCTGACCGGCAGTCCCATCGCCGCCGTGCCCGTGCCCCGGCTCCGGGCCCGTGAGCCCAAGCCCTTGGCGGGCTGGGACACCGACACGGTGGCCGGGCTGATCAACTTCGTGCTCACCGACTGCCGGCCGGGCAGGAACGTGTGGCCCGAGCTCGACCGGGTGGTGATCTGCCTGTTGTTGGGCACCGGCCTGCGGGCCAGCGAGTTGCTGGGCCTCAACCTCGGCTCGCGCGAGACGTCGCTGGGAGACGCCTCGGTTCGCGTCGTCGGCAAGGGGGGCAAGCCCCGCACCGTCCCCACGCCTCCCCCGCTGCCCGAGCTCATCGACGACTACCAGGCGTCGAGGGCGGTTCGCTTCGCGGGGTGGAAGCCGGCGCTCCCCCACCCCCTGCTGGTCGGCCCCGCCTCCCGCTCGCAGGGCGCGGCGCCCCGCGCTGGCGGCCGGCGACTCACCACCGGCCAACTCGACTACCTCCTCCGCCAGGTGCTGGCCGCCGCCGGTCTGGCCAACCGCCGCCCGGTCGGGGCCAACGCCCACGCCTTCCGTCACACCTACGGCACCCTGCTGGCCGCCGAGGGGACCCCCGTGGCCGACCTGCGCGGCCTCATGGGCCACGCCTCCCTGGCCACCACCCAGGGCTACATCGATTCCGTCGCCCGTGACCGTCAGGCGGCGGCGGCGGCCAACCCCGCTCTACGTCACATGACCAACCGGGGCGCCCGCAGGTGAGAGCAGCCCGGCGCAGCCGCTTTTCCGGGAACACGTCATCGAGGTGGGACTATTTGTGGTGCATCTTCGCCTGGCGCGGGCCGCCGGATCGGTGGGCGTCGCCCTCGTAGCCCTGGTCCTCGTAGTCCCGGCCACGGCGACGCCTGCCCGGGCCGACGGCACCGGTGACGTCGTCGTCGACGGAAAGGGCTTCGGGCACGGTGTGGGGATGTCCCAGGACGGTGCCTTCGCCATGGGCACGGCCGGCAACAGCACCGAGGAGATCCTGGCCGCCTTCTACCCCGGGACGACGATCGGCCGGGGCGGGGGGACGGTGGCGGTGAGCCTCGACAAGCCCCAGCCGGAGGTGGAGGTGGCGTTTCCCGCCGGCGGGCAGGTGCGCGACGCACGCGGCGACCCGCAGTCGCCGGGGTTCCCCGTCACCGTCGCGCCCGGTGGAAGCGTCCGCCTCTCCATCGACGGCGGCATCTACCGCGCCACCCCGCTGGCCGGGGCGGCGCCGACGGCAGTGGCCCCCGTCCCGACGACGGCGCCGGCGGCGACCGTCGCCCCCACGACGGTTCCCGGCTCGCCCGCCGCTCCCCCCACGACCGCCCCGCCCCCGCCTCCCCCGGCGCCGGACCCGACCCCGGCCGAGCCCACGTCGACCCGTTCGTTGTGGGCCGTGCCCAAGGGTGGGTCGGTCACGGCCGTGGGCGGCGTCGGGACCTACCGCGGCGTGATCGAGGCATCGGCCACCGGCGGCGGGCTCCAGCTGGTGAACACCCTCGATGTCGAGCAGTACCTGCGGGGGATGGGCGAGGTCCGTGACCCCGGCTGGCCGGCGGCCGCTCTCCAGGCCCAGGCCATCGCGGCACGCACCTACGCGGCGAGGAGCATCGCCGCCGGCAAGACGCTGTGCAGCACCGACCAGTGCCAGGTCTACCTGGGCCAGACGGCCGAGTACGCAGCCATGGACAAGGCCGTCGTCGCCACCCGGGGCCGGGTCCTGCGCTTCGGGGGCGCCCTGGCCGAGGCCGTGTACTCGGCCAGCGGGGGCGGGATCTCGGCCACGCCGGAGGAGGGCTTCGGGGCAGGCCAGGCCGACGAGCCCTACCTGCGGGCGGCGCCCTACCCCACCCTCGACCCCCAGCCCTGGACCCTGCGAATGCCGCTCACCGAGATGGCCCGACGGTTCGGCTACACCGGTGCGGCCACCGGTGCGCGCGTCTCACGCACGGGACCCTCGGGTCGGGCTCTGGAGATCACCTTCGACGGCGACGCCGGCCCGCTGGCGGTGGACGGACAACGGTTCTTCTCCCAGCTCTCGCTGCGCTCGACCCTCTACACCGTCCGGGTCGAGGGCCCGGCCCCGCCCGCGGCGACCGGGGGAGCGGCGAAAGCCGACGCCGCCCAGGTTCGCATCGACTCGCCGCCGGGGCCGGCGGCGAGCCGGTTGCACCCGGTCGACCGCCGGCCGTGGATCGCCCTGGCCCTGATCCTGTTGATGGGATCGACCACCGCCGCCACCCGGGTGAGGGCGGCGGCCGACCCGACCCGGCGGACGGCTCAGCCGAACGGCCCGCTGGGCACGTAGGGGACCAGCGGCCCCGGCGTGCCCGCCACCATGAGGGCGCCACCCGGGCGCAACTCGAGGCCGGCGGCGGCTATGACCGGCAGGGCCCACGTCTGGGCGGCGGTGATCCCGTGGACGGCGACCGGGCCGTCGGCGGCCAGCAGGGCGGCGCGGAGCAGATCAGAGGCGGCCTCGGCGTCGCCGGCGGCCAGGAGCATGGGCCCGTCCGGCCCTACCGCTGCGTATCCCCGGCCGTCGACGACCAGGAGCCGGCACCCCTCGTCCAGCAGGTAGGCCAGGTCGGGGCCGTGGCCCGACCCTCGCACCCGGCGGTCGACAGCGGCGGCCAGGTCGAGGTCGTCACGTCCACCCTGGCGCACGCCGCCCGGTGGCGGCCCATCGAGGCGAACCGTCCCGATGGCGCTCATCATCGGAGAAGGCCGGAAGCCCGCGCGGGCGTAGAGCCTGGCGGCCCTGGGCTCGGGCGAGCTGAGGATGAGCCCGTGCGCACCGCGAGGTCGGGAACCGAGGGCGAACTCGAGGAGGGCGCGGCCCACCCCGGCACCCTGTGCGTCGACGGCGACACTCAGCAGGGACAGCACCCACAGCCCCTCCCGGCGGATCGACTGGGCCAGGCCGATCAGCCGGTCGCCGCTGGTCGCCACCCATGACCCATCGGGATCGGTGTGGAGCAGGTGGCGGACCCGCCGGCACTCCCGCTCCCCGGCATCGTCGGTGACGACCAGGGCGGGAAGGTTCAGGCGCCGGCGCGACTCCGCGAAGGCGTCCGACCAGACGCCGAGGCACTGATCGACATCGGCGTCGACCATCGGACGCACCGCCCTGTCGGGTAGCCGTAGCCCGGGTCGCGCTGTCGTCGCCACCTGTGCGCTCATGCTGACACGTCAGCGGGGAAAGGGGAGACCGAGCAGGGCCAGGCGTGCCCGTATGGCGTCGACGCCGGGCTGTTCGGGTTCAGCCCGGGCCGGCTGCGGTTCGCCGACGTCCATGCCCCCCGACACCGCCGCCAGGACGGCGCGCAGGCGCTCGGACGGCGGGGCCGGGCCCGAGTCGGGTGGACGGTCGATACCCTGGGTCTGGTCCGCCGGAACGCTCCCCACCACCGGCGGAATCGTCCCTGCAACCGTGTGCAGGTCGATTCCGGACATGACGAGCCCCTTCCTCTAGATGTTGGATGACTAGAGCCACGGGAGGGGTCGGTGATACGGCCAGATCAGAACATCGCAAACTCTGATCGGATTAGTCGGGATTCTGGTAGTGTCCAGGTGATGCATCTCGACCCGGCACCCGCCCTCCCAGGAGGTCGATCATGACCCTCACCCGCGAGATCAGCCCCGAGATCAGTCCCGACGCCCGCAAGGACATCGAGAAGTTCGAGGAGCAGCTCTCCCGCTACCTGGCGGGTGACCTCGACGCCGAGGTCTTCAGGGTCTTCCGGCTGAACAACGGCATCTACGGCCAGCGCCAGCAGGGCCACAACCAGATGGTGCGGGTGAAGGTGCCCTACGGTTCGCTCTCCCCCGAGCAGCTGGAGGTGCTGGCCACCATCGCCGACACCTACAGCCGGGGCTGGGGCCACATCACCACCCGCCAGAACATCCAGTTCCACTTCGTCCAGCTCGAGCGCATCCCCGAGGTGCTGCGAGACCTGGCCGCCGTGGGGCTCACCACCCGCGAGGCCTGCGGCGACACCGTCCGCAACGTCACCGGTTGCCACCTGGCGGGGGCCTGCCCGTTCGAGGTTCTCGACATCAGCCCGTGGGCCGAAGCCGCCTACCGCCACTTCGTGCGGTCGCCCATCGCCCAGCGCCTTCCCCGCAAGTTCAAGATCAACTTCTCCGGCTGCGCCACCGACTGCGGCCAGGCCATGTTCAACGACGTCGGCGTGGTGGCGGTCACCCGGGTCCAGCCCGACGGCACCACCGAGGCCGGCTTCCGGGTCTTCGTCGCCGGCGGGCTGGGGGCGAACCCGCATCCCGCCCAGGCGCTGGAGGAATTCACCGCCCGGGAGGACCTCCTGCCGACCATCGAGGCCTGCCTGCGCGTCTTCGACCACGCCGGCAACCGGGACAACAAGCTGCGGGCCCGGATGAAGTGGCTGGTGGACACGCTGGGCATCGACGAGCTGCGCCGTCGGGTTCTGAAGGAACGTCACCTGCTGGTGGCCTCGGCGGGCTGGCCCGGCGGAATTCCGGCCGCCGTCGCCGAAGCGGGCGACGAACCCGCCGGCCTGTCCCTCTCCGCCTTTGACTCCAACTCCACCCGCCCCGGCGCCGTTCCGGTCGACATCAGGGTCGGAGGGCCCTACGCCCGCTGGGAGCAGGCCAACGTGGTGCGGGGCGTGGCCCGGGGCACCGTGTCGGCCTACGCCCACTGCCGCCTCGGCGACATCACCGCCGACCAGTTCGACGGGCTGGCCGCCCTCCAGCGCCGCCTCGGCGCCGAGGTCCGGGTGACCAACCGCCAGAACGTGGTCTTCAGGGGCCTGGACGAGCACCAGCTGCGGGAGCTGTACGCCGGGCTCGACGCCCTCGGGCTCGGCCGGCCCGGTGCGGAGCTGGCCCGCGACGTCGTGAGCTGCCCCGGTGCCGACACCTGCAACCTGGCCGTGACCCAGTCCCGGGGCCTGGCCTCGGCTATCGACACCGCGCTCGACGACGCCGGCCTGGCCGAGGTCGGCGGCGTGCGGGTCAACATCTCCGGCTGCTCCAACTCCTGCGGCCAGCACCACACCGCCGACATCGGCTTCTTCGGCGTGGAGCGCCGGGCCCACGGCCGCTCCGCCCCCGGTTACCAGCTCCTGCTGGGCGGCCACCTCGGCAACGCCGAAGTGGAGTTCGGCCGCAAGGCACTGCGGCTGCCGGCCAAGGCCTGCGCCGATGCCACCGTCCGGCTCGTGGGCCGCTTCGCGGCCGAGCGGGAGGCGGCCGAGACGTTCCCCGCCTGGCTCGACCGGGTCGGCGGCGCCCCCGCCGTGTCCGACAGCCTGGCCGACCTGGCCGAGTTCCCTTCCCCCGCCGACGGCCCGGGCTTCTACGTCGACTTCGACGAAGCCGTCCCCTTCACCGCCGAGGTCGGCATCAGCGAGTGCGCCGGCTGAGGTCGCGATCGACCCGCCCTCCCGGTCGCCCATCGGGTGACCGCCCGGGCCCAGAGGCCGCCGAGGATCCAGCCCGCCAGCACGTCGGTGGTGTCGTGCTGGCCGGTGTAGACACGGGCCACGCCGATGGTGGCGGCCAGCGCCACGAGCCCCGCCGCGGTGGCCGTCCGCAGCCACCGGCCACTCGGGGCGGGGTCGTGGGCCGGGGCGTGCCAGGCCGAGCGGAAGAGGAGATAGGCCGCCGTTCCGTACACCGCCGCAGCCAGGGTGGCGTGTCCCGAGGGGAAGGCCAGTTGGGTGACACCGGCGAGACCATGGGGTACCTCCGACTGGCCGCGCCGGACAAGGAGTTTCACCGCCAGCGTGACGGTGGCGCCGCCGGTGTAGGCGATGCCCAGCGCCACGAGCGGTCCCGCGTTGCGTCTTCGCGCGGCCCAGATCACGCCCGCCACCAACGCCACGGCGAGGGCCGCCGCTTGGGAGCCGAGCGGTGCCAGCCACTCCAACGCGCTGGTGAGCGCCCGGCTGCGGTGCATGTGGAGCCAACGGTTCAGGGGCCGGTCCACACACCGGTGGAAGACCCCGGGCGCAACGTGGAGCACCACGACGCCCATCCCCCAGCCGAGGAGGATCAGGACGGCCAGGGTGAGGGCCAGTCGCCCGGCGGCACGACGCCGGCGCGGGCGACTCCCGTCACCGGGAGGGGCGGGGTTGAGCGGCGTCGTCAGCCATCGTGTCCTGATCATGGCCATCATGTTCAGCGCCCGGGCGCCGGGTGCCTCGCCGGGATCGGGAGTCTCCGCAGCATCTCCGCACCACGGTCGCGACCCGCCCGAACGGCGCCTCCGGTCAG
>JBBWZS010000208.1:0-3263 GCA_039649175.1 Acidimicrobiaceae bacterium | reverse complement strand
CGGAGCACGCCCCGCTCGCGATACCCGGCCAGGTGGACGGGCACCATGACCAGGCCGATGGCGCCGATGACGACGGCCAGGTACGAGGCGACGTACCACTGGGACGGGTCGACGTAGGCGAACGAGTGGGCATCGTCGGCGCCGAAGGACCCGGCGATGACCAGGACGGTCACGATGGGGAAGGCGAACACGAAGGCGAGCACGAGCGGCTCGCGCAGCACCAGCCGGAGCTCGGTGCGGACCAGTTTGGCGATCATGTTCATCGACGTCCTCCGTTCAACTCGAGCTGGCGGTCGCCGGCCTGAGCGAGCAGGGCGATCACCGCCTCTTCCAGATCGGGCATGACCACGGCCAGGTCATCGGGGACGTGGCCGAACCCCACGAGATAGGCGCACACGTGGGCGATCATGCGACGGTCGCCACGAACCTCGATTGCAGTGCCGGTGCGCCGCACGTGTGTCACCCCGGGCAGGATGTCCAGGCTGTCGAGGCGGACCCCGTTCACGCCGCCGTCGAAGCGCACGATGGCCCAGGGCGCATGGCGGTCGACCAGCTGCACGGGCGATCCCGAATCGAGTACCCGACCGCCGTCCATCACCGCGACCCGGTCACACAGGGCCTCGGCCTCGTCCATGTAGTGCGTGACCAACATCACCGTCGTCCCCGCGTCCCGCAGAGAGCGGATGGCATCCCAGACGTCGCGACGAGCGGCGGGGTCGAGGCCCTGGGTCAGCTCGTCGAGGATGACCAGGCTGGGGCGGTTCAGCAGGGCGAGCACCAGGAACAGGCGCTGACGCTGGCCGCCGCTCAACGCCGAGAACGCCTGGCGGCGGTGCTCGGCCAGCCCGAACGCCTCGAGCAAACCGTCGACGGGCATGGCCCGCGGTCCCCGGAACAACTCGATGGCCTCGCCCACCCGCAGGCGGTCGGGAAGGGCCGACTCCTGCAGCTGGCTGCCGATCAACGCCCGCAGCCGGGCCCCGTCGACCTGGGGATCGAGGCCCAGCACCCGCACCGAGCCCGCGTCGGGGCGGCGCAGGCCGCTGACGCACTCGACGGTGGTCGTCTTGCCGGCGCCGTTGGTTCCCAACAGGCCGACGATCTCACCTTCGTGGACCTCCAGGTCGACGTGGTCGACGACCAGCCGTTCTCCATAGCGTTTGCACAACTCCCGCACCTCCACCACTGGGTCCATGGTCTGCCATCCCTCCCGTCGGCGGACGATCCGACCGACCGTTGCACGATGACGGAAAGGGCCTCGGACCACATCGGGCCCAGGGCGGTATCCCTCCTCCCCCCAGGGGCGGAGGGGCTCAGGCCGGGGCGATGCCGTGCTGGTAGGCGAACACGATCGCCCCGGCCCGGTCGCGCACCCCGAGCTTGGAGAAGATGCTGCCCACATGGGTCTTCACCGTGGCCTCGCTGACGAACAGGGCGCCGGCGATCTCACTGTTGGTGGCGCCGGTGGCCATGTGGCCCAGCACGTCGAGCTCTCGGTCGGTCAGCTGCTTGGCCTTGTCGGCCTGGCGCTGCCGGGGCAAGCCCGTGGAGCGGGTCACCGCCAGCACCCGGGCGGTGACGGCGGGGTCGAGCCACGACCCACCCGATGCCACCATCCGGGTAGCGGCGATGAGGTCCTCGGCTGACGCCTCCTTGAGGACGAACCCGGCGGCGCCGGCCTCGATCGCACCCCACAGAACGTCGTCGTCGTCGAAGGTGGTGAGCACGAGCACCGGTGGCCCGTGCAGGTCGCGAATACGACGGGTCGCCTCGATGCCGTCCATGCCCCGCATGCGGATGTCCATCAGCACCACGTCGGCGGCCACCGAGCCGACGGCGTCGACCGCGGCGGCCCCGTCGCCGCACTCGGCGACCACGGTGAAGCCTTCGTCCTCCGACAGGATGCGCTGCAGCCCGGCCCGCACCAGCGGCTGGTCGTCGACCAGGACGACGGCGATCACGTGGGTGGCGGTGACGTGGTCATGGTTCGCGGCACGTGGGCATGCACCCGCCACCCTCCGTCGACGGGGCCGGCGCGGAGGGTTCCCCCGACCGCCTCCACCCGCTCGCGCATCCCGATGAGACCGACACCGGGTGGCCCGGCGGCGGTCGGGGCGCCTGTCGCATTCGGTGCCCCTCCGGCGTCGACCACGTCGACCTCCACGGCGTCGTCAGCCACCGCCACCGACACCCGGGCGGCGGCGCCCGGGGCATGGCGGACGGTGTTGTTGAGCGACTCCTGCACCACCCGGTAGACGACCAGACCGGTGACGGGCTCGACGTCGGCCATGTCTCCGGTGACGGAGAGGTCCACCGAGGAACCGGCCGCGGCCATCGTCTCGATGAGATCAGGGACGTCGCTGGCCGCAGGCGTGGGCGCCGTCCCCGAGCCTTCCTGGTTGTCACGCAAGGCACGCACGTTGCCGCGGATCTCCGCCAGGCTGGCCCGGCCGACGGTCTCGGCTTCCAGCAGGGCGGCGATGGCGGCGTCGGGGTCATCGCGCACCAAGCGGCGGGCCCCGGTGACACTGAGCAGGACCACGGTGAGCGAGTGGCCCACCAGGTCGTGCAGCTCGGTGGCGATGCGCCGGCGCTCGATGTCCACCGCCTGTTCGGCCAGCAGTCCCCTGGTGGCGGCCAGCTCGGTCACGAGGTCGCGGTACCGGCGCATCTGCTCGCCCGACAGCCATCCGAAGGCGATGCCCATCATCCAGAACGGCCATCCCCAGTCGGTGGGGCTCAGCAGTTGGACGACCGGGGGAGCGAGCACGGCCGCGGTGCCGGCGGCGATCCGGGTGATCCGGTCAGGCGTCACCAGCACGAGGTAACAGAGGGCGACGACGAGCAGGAACATGGTCCCCTCGCCCCGTTCCTGCAGGTTGAGGACGATGGCCGGGGTGAAGGTCCAGGTTGCGAGCAGCGCCGGCGGCATGCGGGACCACCGGCTCCTGGCCACGAACCCGGCCAGGGTCACGACAGTGAGCGCGCCCACCTCCAGGCGAGCGCCCATTCCGTGGGCGGCGGCGACGCCGGCGGTGCCGACGGCAGCGCCCACGACCACGGCCCAGGCCGGCCAGGGGTCACCCTGGCTCGTCCACACTCCTCGCTGCACCCGGCGACCGTACCGAACGCCGGACGAGCTGTCATCGGTCCACGGGATGAGCCCGCGGGTCCACCTGGGGGTCAAGGTCCATGCCACCGCGGTGGAGGCTGCCCACGACTGCTCCGGTACCTCGACGACTCGAGGCGCTCCAAGGGCCGCT
>JBBWZS010000177.1:0-14003 GCA_039649175.1 Acidimicrobiaceae bacterium | reverse complement strand
ACCAGGAACATCAGCGGGAAGGCGAAGGTGAAGGCGGCCGCAGCCGGGTTGCGCCAGAACTCCTTCTGCTCCCAACGGATGCGTCCGACGGCCGTCCTCGTGGTCGTCATCAGGTGTCGTCGCCGCCGGGTTGGGCGGTCAGGGCCAGGTAGACGTCTTCCAGCGAGGGGCGCTCGACGCTGAGGTTGTCCAGGCGGTGCCCCCGGTCGAGCACCCAGGTGGTGAGCCGGGCCAGGGCGGTGGTGGCGTCGTCGGTCTCGACGACCAGGGCGCCGTCGGGCTCGACAGTGGCGGCCACCGGCAGCTCGGCCGACGACAACCCGGCGGGCAGGCGGAAGCGAATACGCACCTGGGCCTCGGCCCGGCCGCCGATGGACTCGGGTGAGCCCTCGGCCACGATCTGGCCGGCGGCGATGACGACCACCCGGTCGGCCAGCACCTGGGCCTCCTCCATGTAGTGGGTCGTGAGCAGGATGGTCTTGCCCAGTGCGCCCAGGTTCTTGACGACGTCCCACGCCTGACGGCGGGCGGTTGGATCGAAGCCCGTGGTGGGCTCGTCGAGGAAGAGCAACTCGGGGTCGCCGATCAGGCCCAGGGCCAGGTCGAGGCGACGCTGCTGGCCGCCCGACAGCGTCTTGACCCGGGCCCCGGCCTTCTCCTGCAGGCCCACCAGTTCGATCACCTCGCCGACCCGGCGGGGCGAGCGGTAGCACTCGGCGTGCATCGTCAGCACCTCGGTCACGGTGAGGTAGGGGCTGATCCCGCACTCCTGGAGCACGATGCCGATGCGCTGGCGCAACTCGGCCCCGCCGGAAGCAGGGTCCATACCCAACACGCGCACGTCACCGGCGTCGCGCTCGCGGTAGCCCTCGAGGATCTCCACCGTCGTGGTCTTGCCGGCGCCGTTGGGACCGAGGACGGCCACCACCTCGCCGGCGTCGACGCTGAAGCTCAAGTCGTGCACGGCCTCGAACGACCCGTAGGACTTCCGTAGTCCGGCGACTTCTATGACTGCCACGTGCTCCTCTCGACCTGTCCCGCTGGACCGTGCGGAGCCTAGGCGAGAGGTCCCGAAACTTCGGTACGCCGTGGCGGATGGCGCCCTCGGTAGGATTCGAACCTACGCACCCGCCTCCGGAGGGCGGTGCTCTATCCCCTGAGCTACGAGGGCGGGGCCGACTCAGTGTAGGCGTTGGGTGCCGGCGCCGGGCCCGGCCGCCGGCGCCGGCAGGCAGCTAACCTCCGGGCACTCGTGGCCACTCGTCACCCTCCGCCGTGATCGTCGCCGTCGCCGTGGCGGGCGTCGTCGTCGTGATCGTCGCCGTCTGGCTCATGGTCACCTTCAACCGGCTCGTGCGCTCCCGCAACCAGGTGGCCGACGGCTGGGCCGGTATCGACGTGCAGCTCACCCGCCGGGCCGACCTGGTGCCCGGACTGGTGGAGACGGTCAAGGGCTACCGCGACTTCGAGAGCGGGACCCTGCTCGAGGTGGTCGACGCCCGGTCTCGCGCCGTCAACGCCCAAGGTCCGGCCCAGGCGGGGCCGGCCGAGCAGGAGCTCGCCGGGTCGCTGAAGACCGTCTTCGCCACCGCCGAGGCCTACCCCGACCTCAAGGCCGACGCCAGCTTCCGGGCCCTGCAGCAGCAGCTGTCCACCCTCGAGGAGGACATCGCCTTTGCCCGCCGCTACTACAACGCCCAGGTGCGCACCTTCAACACCCGCCAGGAGACCTTTCCCGCCGTGCTCGCCGCTCGTCCCCTCGGGTTCCGGCCCGCCGAGTACTTCCAGGCTGACGCCGACGACCGTGAGGTGCCGAATGCCGACCTGTAGGCGGCGAGCCCGCCCCCGGGCCGCGACCTTGGCCCTGCTGACGCTCGTCTTGGCGGTGGCCGCGCTCGTCGTGCGCCCCACCTCGGGCTGGGCCCAGAGCAGCGCCGAGTCCATCGACTCCTACCACGTGGATATCGACGTGCGTCCCACGGGCGTCGTCCACGTGCACGAGGTCATCGGCTACCAGTTCGGGGCTCAGGCCCGTCACGGGATCGAGCGTCAGATACCCGTCCGCTTCCGTTACGACGGGCGCTACGACCGCGTCGACCGCATCGACAACGTGGCGGTCACGGCCTCGCCGGGGACCCCTACCAACCTGAAGATCTCGTCGGGGAACCGCAAGTACCTCCGCATCGGTGACCCCCACAAGACCATCACCGGGGCTCACGAGTACGCCATCGACTACGACGTCTCGGGCGCGCTCAACGCCTTCCCCGAACACGACGAGTTGTACTGGAACGCCATCGGCACCGAGTGGCCGGTGCCCATCGGGAACCCATCGGTCTCGGTGACCACGCCGGTGGCCACGACCGCGGTGGCGTGCTTCGCCGGCTACCAGGGCAGCTCGTCGCCGTGCGCCCGGGCGGGAGCGGGGGGCAGCACCAGGACCGAGTTCTCGAACCCCCCGCTGGCGACGGGCGAGGGGTTCACGGTGGTGATCTCGTTGCCCAAGGGCGCGGTGGCGACGACGGGGCCGATCCTCGACGAACGGTGGGCCCCGCAGCGGGCGTTCGCCGCCACCGCGCCCACTGTCGGGGCGGCTGCCGCATTGTTGCTCGCCGGCATCGGCGGCCTGGGGTGGCTCTTCTGGCGCCAGGGTCGCGACCGCCGCACCGCCGGCGGGGGCTCCGGTTCCCAGCCGTCTGCCCAGGCCGAACCGGGTGCGGAGGTTGGAGCCGACGAGGCAGTGCCGCTGTTCGCCGATCGGGACGGCCCGGTGGCCTACCGGCCGCCGGAGGGCCTGCGGCCGGCCCAGCTCGGGGTGCTCCTCGACGAGAAGGCCGATCCTCTCGACGTCACCGCCACGATCGTCGACCTGGCCGTGCGCGGCTACCTGGTGATCGAGGAGATCGAGAAACCCCACCGTTGGTCGAAGCCCGACTGGAAGCTGACCGCCAGCAAGGACGCCGACGAGTCCTTGCTCACCTACGAGCGCGATCTGATGACGTCGATCTTCAAGGGTCGGACCGAGGTGACGCTGCACGCCTTGAAGAACACCTTCCACAGCGACCTGGTGCGCATCGAGGGAGAGCTCTACGACGACTCCGTCGCCCACGGGTGGTTCGCCAAGCGTCCCGACCGGGTCCGCAGCAAGTGGCTGGTCATCGGGATCGTGCTGTCGGTGGTGGGGGCGGTCGCCGTCGGCCTGGCCGCCGGCTTCACCCACGCCGGCCTGGTGCCGGTGCCCATCCTGCTCACCGGCCTGGTCCTGACCGCCGGCCACCGCTGGATGCCGGCCCGGACGGCCAAGGGCAGCGCTGCGCTCTCCCAGGTCCTGGGCTTCCGCCGGTACATCGAGACGGCCGAGGCCGACCGCATGCAGTTCGCCGAACAGGAGAACATCTGGGCCACCTACCTCCCGTACGCCATCGTCTTCGGCGCCACCGACAAGTGGGCCAGGGCCTTCGAGGGCCTGGGCGCCGACCAGCAGGCGGGTGTGTCGTCGTGGTACATCTCGCCCTACCCGTTCTCCCCGGCCGGCTTCTCGGGCTCGATGAGCTCCTTCGCCGACAGCACCGCGGGTGCGATCGTGTCCACGCCGTCGTCGAGCGGCGGGAGCGGCTTCTCCGGTGGGTTCTCGGGCGGCGGCGGCGGTGGGGGCGGCGGGGGGAGCTGGTGAGCCCGGGCCGATCGCGGCTGCGAGGGCCACCGGTAGCATCGGATGGGATGGCTCCCCGCACGCGCGTCCTGGTGATCGACGACGACCCGGTGATCCTCGAGCTCCTGCGCATCAACTTCGAGATCGAGGGGTTCGAGGTGATCAGCGCGTGTGACGGCCAGGAGGGGCTGCGACGGGCGGGCGTCGACCATCCCGACGTGATCCTGTCCGACATCATGATGCCCCGCCTGGACGGGCTTCAGCTGCTCGCCCGCCTCCGGGGTGACCCGGCCACCGCCGACGTGCCCGTGGTCCTGCTGTCGGCCAAGGCCCAGCTGGCCGAGGTCGACCGGGGAATGGCGCTCGGGGCCGACGACTACGTGACCAAGCCGTTCGACCCGCTCGAGTTGCTCGACCGCGTCAACGCGGCCATGGACAAGCGCCGCAAGTAGGCACGTCGCCCGCCTCGGAGATCGGAAGGCAATGATCCGCGACACCCTCGTCGAGGCCGTCCAGGCCACCCTTGTGGCCCTCGGGGTCGACCCTGTCCCCGACACGGTCGAGGTCCGGCGGCCGGCCCAACCCGGCCACGGCGGCTGGTCGACCAACGCTGCCCTGGTGGCGGCCAAGCAGCTGCGTCGCCCTCCCCGCGACCTGGCCGCCGCCATCGCCGGACGGCTGGCGTCCGATCTCCCCCATCACGTCACTTCGGTCGAGGTGGCCGGCCCCGGGTTCGTGAACTTCCACCTCGACGACGGGTGGCTCCACGACGTCCTCGCCGAGGTCGTCCACGCCGGCGTCGACGGCTACGCCCGTCACGACGCCGGCGCCGGGGCGAGCGTGATCGTGGAGTTCGTGTCGGCCAACCCCACAGGGCCGATCCACGTCGGCAACGGTTGGTGGTGTGCCTACGGCGACGCCCTGTCCCGGGTGCTGGCCCGCTGCGGATGGCAGGTGCACCGCGAGTACTACGTCAACGACACGGGTGGCCAGATCCGCCAGCTGGGGGAGAGCCTGCTGGCCCGCCGCCGGGGCACCGACGTGCCCGAGCAGGGGTACCAGGGCGCCTACGTGGCCGACCTGGCTGCCACCTACCGGGGATCCGAGGACATCGTCACCGCCGGCCGCTGGGCGGCCGAGCGGATCCTCGACGACATCCGCCTCACCCTCGACGGGATCGACATCCACTTCGACGAGTGGTTCAGCCAGGCCTCCATCGAGGACAGCGAGGCGGTGGCCGACACCGTCGCCATCCTGGCCGACAAGGGCGTGGTCTACGACAAGGACGACGCCACGTGGCTGCGGAGCACCGACTTCGGTGACCAGCGCGACCGCGTCCTGGTCAAGTCCAACGGTGACTACACCTACCTGGCCGGCGACCTCGCCTATCACCGCGACAAGCTCGTGCTGCGGGGCTTCGACCGGGCCATCGACATCTTCGGCGCCGACCACCACGGTCAGGTGGCCAGCCTGTTCGCCGGCATCGAGGCGCTCGGGATCTCCCCCGACCGCCTGGAGATCAAGCTGGGCCAGATGATCTCGTTGAGCGACGGGAAGATGTCGAAGCGCAGCGGCAACTTCGTGCCGCTGTCGGAGCTGGTGGGCGAGATCGGCGCCGACGCCACCAGGTTGCTCACCCTCATGTCGTCGATCGACCAGGCCACCACCATCGACCTCGACGCCGTCCGCCGTCAGTCGATGGACAACCCCGTCTATTACGTGCAGTACGCCCATGCCCGCATCGCCTCGATCAGCCGGGTGGCGGCCGAGCGGGGGGTGACGCGCCGGCCCCTCGACCAGGTCGACCTGGCCGTGCTCGGCCACCAGCGCGAGCTCGACGTCCTCCGCAGCCTGGCCGAGCTCCCCGACGTGGTGCTCGCCGCCTGTGTCACGCGTGCCCCTCACAAGGTGACGACCTGGGTGCTCGAGCTGGCCGGGCGCTTCCACGGCTTCTACCACGACTGCTCCATCCTCGGACCGGCCGGCGCCGACGTCGACCCCGACCTGACCCAGGCCCGGCTCTGGCTGGTGGAGGCGACCCGGGTGGGACTGACGGTGGCCCTCGACCTTCTCGGCGTCAGCGCCCCGGAGTCGATGTAGCCGTGGGTGCCGGCGCAGTGGAGGCCGGCCTCCTGCCCCTCACCGCCCGGGTGGGTGACGACGGCGGCCTCACCGTCGGCGGCGTCGACCTGTGCGCCCTGGCCGAAGCCGAGGGGACCCCGCTGTTCGTGTACGACGAGGCTCACCTGCGGGCCCGTTGCCGGGAGGCGGTGGCTGCCTTCGGCCCGGGCGTCGCCTACGCCAGCAAGGCCTTCCTCTGCCTGGCCATGGCCAGGCTGGTGCACGAGGAGGGTATGCACCTCGACGTGTCCACCGGGGGTGAGCTGCACGTGGCCCTGGCCGCCGGCGTCCCCGCCACCGACCTCAAGCTGCACGGCAACAACAAGTCGGTGGCAGAACTGGTCCGGGCGCGCGAGCTGGGCGTGCGCCTGGTGGTGGACTCCTTCGACGAGCTCGACCGCCTCGAGCGCCTCCACGCCCTCGACGGGATCACCGCCCGGGTGCTGCTGCGGGTGACACCGGGTGTCGAGGCGCACACCCACGAGTACGTGATGACGGGCCAGCTCGATTCCAAGTTCGGGTTCGGTCTGGCCAACCGTGAGGCGGCCCGGGCCGTCGAGCGGGCCCAGTCGTCGGCGGCCACCGACGTGGTCGGCCTGCACGTGCACATCGGCAGCCAGATCTTCCTGGCCGAGTCGTTCGCCAAGGCGGTCGAGGTGCTGGCCGACTTCGTCGTGCCCCTGGCCCTTCCCGAGCTGTGCATGGGCGGCGGCCTGGGCGTGCCCTACGTGGAGGGGGAGCGGGCGCCGTCGATCACCGAGTGGGCCGACGTCCTCCACCAGGCCTGTCGCCAGGCGGGCATCGACTCGGAGGTGACGGCTGAGCCGGGTCGGTCCATCGCCGCCGCCGCCGGTGTCACCCTGTACCGGGTGGGCACGATCAAGCAGATCCCCGGGGTCCGCACCTACGTGTCGGTCGACGGGGGCATGAGCGACAACCCCAGGCCCGTCCTCTACGGCAGCGGGTACGAGGCCTTCCTTCCTCGCGCCCCCCGGGCGGAACGGCCGCGGGTGGTGACGGTGGTGGGCAAGCACTGCGAGTCGGGCGACATCGTGGCCCGCGACGCACGGGTGCCGGCCGACCTGGCCGTCGACGACGTGCTGTGCACGCCCGTCACCGGCGCCTACGGCTACTCCATGGCGTCGAACTACAACCGGGTCCCCCGACCCGCGGTGGTCTTCGTGGCCGACGGCCGATCCCGCGTCGTCGTGCGCCGGGAGACCCTCGACGACCTCATCCGCCTGGACGAGTAGCCCTCGACCGACGGTTCATCAGCCGGCGGGGCTGGGGCCCCCGCCGGCAGCGGCGGGCGTGGTCCGAAGCACCCGGGTGCCCGCCGCCAATGACACCGTGGCTCAGACGATGTCGGACACGGCCACGGCGGCGCCGGGGAGCATCAGGGGGGCGACGGCCTCGCCCGCCCCGGCTCGCCGCGTGTCCATGTAGCCGCAGGGCTGGGGGTCGCGAGCCACGAGCACCACGCCGGTCGACGTGTCGACGATCCAGTTCTCGATGACGCCGGCCTTGGCGTAGAGGGGGGCCTTGACGTCGTTGTCGAAGCCCACCGACGTATCGGCCACCTCGACCACCAGCAGGACGTCGTCGGGCCGGGGCGGGTGCTCGGCATAGCCGACGGCCCGGTCCCGCACGACGCAGACGTCCGCCTCGGGCTCCGACGCCCCGCCCAGGGCCACCGGCTGGCCGATCCGGACAGTGGCCCGGTCACCCACCGCCCGGCGCAGGACCTCGCCGATGCGCGCCACCGCGGCGCCGTGCCCGCCGCCGGCAGAAGGAGCGTCGACGATCTCCCCGTCGACCAGCTCCACCCGGGCGTCGTCGCCGAGGATGCCCGACTCCTCCATCCGGTGATAGTCGTCGGCGCTGAAGCGGTGGGGTCGAGGTTTGTCGTCAGCCACGCCTGCAGGGTAATGCCACCTCCCCCAGCCGGTACGGTTGGGCGGTGGAGCAGAGCGTGGTGCGCGTGGGCATCCTGGGATGCGGCACCGTCGGCGCCGCCCTCGTGCAGCTCATCGGCGAGCACGGTGACACCATCGCCGCCCGTTCCGGGGCCCGCCTGGAAGTGGTCCGGGTGGCGGTGCACGACGTCACCAGGCCCCGCCCGGTGGCCCTGGCCGACGGGGTCCTGACGACCGACGCCGAGCACCTGGTGTCCGACCCCGATGTCGACGTGGTGGTCGAGCTCATCGGGGGCATGGAGCCCGCCCGCCGCCTCATCCGATCGGCGCTGGAGGCGGGCAAGCCCGTCATCACCGCCAACAAGGAGGTGATCGCCAGCGCCGGCGCCGAGCTGGTGCAGGTCGCGGCCAAGGCCGGCGTGGGGCTGTTGTACGAGGCGGCCGTGGCCGGGGCCATCCCGTTGCTGCGCCCCCTGCGGGAGTCGCTGGCCGGCGACCGCCTGCGCCGGGTCATGGGCATCGTCAACGGCACGACCAACTACATCCTCACCCGGATGACCGAGGGCGGGGGCACCTTCGCCGACGCCCTGGCCGAGGCCCAGGCCCTGGGGTACGCCGAGCGCGACCCCACCGCCGACGTCGAGGGGTGGGACGCGGCGGCCAAGGCGGCCATCATCGCCAGCGTGGCCTTCGGCGTGGCCGTGGTCGCCGACGACGTCTACCGCGAGGGGGTCACCGGGGTCACGCCCGAGGACATCGTGATGGCGGGCCGTCTCGGCTACGTGATCAAGCTCCTCGCCGTGGTGGAAGCGGTTGCCGATCCTCACGGTGGTCCCGGCGAGGTGGCGGTGCGCGTCCACCCCGCCATGGTGCCCGACGACCACCCGCTGGCCACCGTGCGCGACTCGTTCAACGCCGTGTTCGTCGAGGGAGCCGCCTCCGGTGAGCTGATGTTCTACGGCCGGGGGGCAGGAGGGCGGCCCACCGCCTCAGCCGTGCTCGGTGACCTCGTCGACGCTGCCGTGAACCTGCGCCAGGGCACGGCGCCGTCGCCCGCCGGCCTGGTGCCGGCCCGCATCCGCCCCATCGACGAGCTCAACTCGCAGTACTACCTCACCATCGACGTGGTCGACCGGCCGGGCGTGCTCGAGAAGGTGGCGGGCGCCACCGCCCGCCACGGCGTGTCCATCCTCAAGATGGAGCAGCTGGGCCTGGGCGACGAGGCCCGCCTGGTGCTCGTCACCCACCTGGCCGCCGAGCGCGACGTGCAGGCCACGCTCACCGATCTGCGCCAGCTCGACGACGTCGACCGGGTGGGCACGCTGTTGCGCGTCATCGGGCGCGAGTAGAGGGACGACGGTGACGGGAGCGGTCTGGCGGGGTGTCATCGAGGAGTACCGGGAGTTCCTGCCCGTTGACGAAGGCACCCCGGTGGTGACCCTCCAGGAGGGTGCCACCCCGCTGCTCCCTGCCCCCCGCCTGTCCGAGCGCGTCGGGGCCTCGGTGTGGCTCAAGGTGGAGGGGGCCAACCCCACCGGTTCGTTCAAGGACCGGGGGATGACGATGGCCATCTCCAAGGCCCTCGAGGCCAAGGCCGAGGCGGTGGTGTGCGCGTCGACCGGCAACACGTCGGCGTCGGCGGCCGCCTATGCCGCTCGGGCCGGGCTCACCTGCGCGGTGCTCATCCCCGAGGGCTACATCGCCCTCGGCAAGCTGGCTCAGGCCCTCATCCACGGCGCCCGGGTGATGCAGATCCGGGGCAACTTCGACGACGCCTTCGCCCTGGTGAAGGCCCTCGCCGAGCAGGCGCCGATCACCGTGGTCAACTCGGTCAACCAGAACCGGATCGAAGGCCAGAAGTCGGCCGCCTTCGAGATCGTCGACAGCCTGGGGGACGCCCCCCAGATGCAGTGCATCCCGGTGGGCAACGCCGGCAACATCACCGCGTACTGGAAGGGCTACCGCGAGTACGCCGACGCCGGCCGTTCCACCCGTTTGCCGGCCATGTTCGGCTTCCAGGCCGCCGGCGCCGCCCCCATCGTGCTGGGCCACCCCGTCGACGATCCCGACACCATCGCCACCGCCATCCGCATCGGCCGGCCCGCCTCGTGGTACGGCGCCACGGCCGCCGCCTCCGAGTCCGGTGGCGGCATCGCGTCGGTCACCGACGACGAGATCCTCGCGGCCTACGGGTTCCTCGCTTCCGAGGAGGCGGTCTTCTGCGAGCCGGCGTCGGCGGCGTCGGTCGCGGGCCTGTTGAAGGTCGGGTGCCCCGAGGGGGCGACGGTGGTGTGCACCCTCACCGGCCACGGCCTGAAAGACCCCGACCGGGCCATCGCCCAGATCGAGGTCCCGGCCGCCATCGACCCCGACGAGCGCGCCGTGCGTGCCGCCCTGGGCTTGTAGCGGTGAAGTACGTGGTCTGCGTGCCCGACGGCGCAGCCGACGACCCGGTGCCCGAGCTCGGGGGGCGGACGCCGCTGGAGGCGGCGGCCATGCCCAACCTGGCGGCTCTCGCCGCCCGCGGCGAGGTGGGGCGGGCCGCCACCATCCCCGCCGGCTTCCCTCCGGGCAGCGACGTGGGAAACCTGTCGATCCTCGGCTACGACCCGGCCCGCTATCACACCGGGCGGGCGCCCATCGAGGCGGCGGCCATGGGCTTGCGTCTCGATCCCGACCAGGTGGCCTACCGGGCCAACCTGGTGACCGTCGGCCCCGACGGCACCATGGTCGACTTCGCCGGCGGACATCCGTCCACCGAAGCTGCGGGTGAGGTCATCGCCGCCCTCGACCGTGAGTTGGGCGGTGACGGTGTGGTGTTCCACGCCGGGGTCCAGTACCGCCACATCCTGGTGGCGCCCCGGTCGTGGGCCGACGCCGACTGCACGCCGCCGCACGACCTCACCGGTCGTCAGGCGTCGTGGCCGACGGGCCCCGCCGCTCCCCGGCTGCAGGCCCTGATGGACGCGTCGCGCGACGTAGTGGGCCGCTTCGACCTGGCCGCCACCCAGGTGTGGCTCTGGGGCCAGGGGAGCCAGCCCCAGATCCCCTCGTTCTCGTCGACCTACGGGCTGAGCGCCCAGTTGGTGTCCGCCGTCGACCTGGTGCGCGGTCTCGGCGCCCTCACCGGCATCCCTGCGGTGACGGTCGAGGGGGCAACCGGCTGGTACGACACGAACTACGAGGGCAAGCGGGACGCCTGTCTGGACGCGCTGTCCGCCGGCACCGACCTGTTCCTCGTGCATGTGGAGGCCAGCGACGAGGCCGGCCACGCCGGTGACCTCGCCGCCAAGATCGAGGCGCTCGAGAACTGGGACCGCCGCATCCTGGGCCCGCTCGTCGACGGGTTGCACGCGCTCTCACCGTGGCGCCTGCTCCTGTTGCCCGACCACGCCACGCCCGTGGCGCTGCGCACCCATACGTCCGACCCCGTCCCCTACGTGCTGGTCGATTCCGAGGTCGACGCCACGGGTGGCGTCTACACCGAGGCGGCGACGGCAACCTGCCCGCCGGTGGCCGGGCACACCCTCATGAGCCGACTCGTCCGGAGTCGTCCCACCACCTGAGCCATCGGGGCGCCTGCCCGGGGCAGCCCACTGTGTTGCCCGGACGCCCAGGTGTGGGTACGATGAGGGCACCATCGTTTGCGAAGTCCAGGCGTGTAGTCCTTCTGTGCCAGTCTTCGACTGAAGCAGCGATACCTGGCTCTGGGGAGCAGCTTCCGGGGTCGGGTCCTCGAGGTCGAAATGCGTATGTTGTGCGCGAGTCGTCTTCCTGAGAGATCTTCGGTCTACGCGTTCTCCACCTCCTCAGTGCATCCCGCCCCCTCACCATCTGCCGGCGATCGACCTTCCCATCGGGGTGGGTTTCGAGGTGGGAAGGTCCGAAGCGAGCTCCCTATGAACTCCATCCACCACACCAGACCGCTCCACCCAAAGGTGAGACCCACTGACCGGGCGACGTGTCCGGTCACCACTGCGGTCGGCACCCGACCCACCATGATGCCGGGAGGCACCCGATGAGCATTGCGCCCCAGGCACTCGAACGATCGGTCCTCGAAGGCAAAGAGCGTGACGAGCTGGTGGCCATCGCCGCGGCCATGGGCGTCAAGGCGTCCGGGCGGGCATCGAAGTCGACACTGATCGACCAGATCCTGCGGGAGGCGGGCATCGAGACCGGTGGTGACGACCGTCCCAAGCGGTCGCGACCGCCCCGGATGACGGCGGCATCCGCCGACGACGGCTCGTCCGGGTCACCTCACTCGCCAGACCCGTCTGAGTCGAACGACGCGGCGGTCGCCTCCGAGCGCAACGGACTGCCCGATTCGGTGATCGCCCCGCCGGCGCCGACGATCGATCCCGAGGTCGCCCCCGACGACGATCCGGCGCCTCGCCCTGTGGTCACCCCTCCCTCGGAGCCCTCGCCGTCTGCACCGGGCGACGAGCCGTCCCCCACCGAGGCGGGACGAAACGGCGCGGGATCGGCCGGCACCACCCGGTCGGACGACCGGCCGCGCCCCCGCGACAACCGTGAGAACCGCCAGGCGCAGGCCGGCGGCCAGGGCCAGGGCGGGGGCCCCGCACCGAGCGGGGGCCAGGGCCAGGGCGGCGGCCAGAGCCAGGGCTCGGACAACGGCGACGGCGGCAACCGTCGCAGCAGCAGCCGGCGCCGCCGGGGCCGGGATCGCGGCGACCGGGTCATGGTCCAGCAGGAGCGGGTGGACGAGGTGCAGTTCTCGGGCGAACCGGCCCCCGCCGAGGGCCTCCTCGACCTGCACGAGAAGGGCTACGGGTTCCTGCGCACGACGGGCTACCTGGCCAGTGCCAACGACGTCTACGTGTCGGTGAGCCAGGTCCGCCGCTTCGGCCTCCGCAAGGGCGACTACGTCAAGGGCGCGAGCCGACCGGCGGGCAACAACGAGAGCTGGCCCGCCCTCCTGCGCATCGACACGGTCAGCGGCATGAGCCCCGACGAAGCCAGGCAGCGTCCCAGGTTCGAAGAGCTCACCCCCCTGTTCCCCGACGCCCGCCTGCACCTCGAGGTCCCCGGTGACAACACCAACATGGTGGCCCGCATCGTCGACCTCATCTCGCCCATCGGCAAGGGCCAGCGAGGCCTGATCGTGTCGCCCCCGAAGGCGGGCAAGACCACCGTCCTCAAGCAGATCGCCCACTCCATCGAGGCCAACAACCCCGAGATCCACCTCATGGTGCTCCTCGTCGACGAGCGCCCCGAGGAGGTCACCGACATGCGGCGTTCGGTGAAGGGCGAGGTCGTCGCCTCCACGTTCGACAAGCCCTCCGAGGAGCACACCCAAGTGGCCGAGCTCACCCTGGAGCGGGCCAAGCGCCTGGTCGAGGTGGGAACCGACGTGTGCATCGTCCTCGACGGCATCACCCGTCTGTCCCGGGCCTACAACCTGGCGGCGCCGGCCACCGGCCGGATCATGTCGGGTGGCATCGACGTGGGCGCCCTCTATCCGCCCAAGAAGTTCTTCGGGTCTGCCCGCAACATCGAGGAGGGGGGATCGCTCACCATTCTCGCCACCGCCCTGGTCGAGACCGGGTCCCGCATGGACGAGGTGATCTTCGAGGAGTTCAAGGGCACCGGTAACATGGAGCTGCGCCTCGACCGCAAGCTGGCCGAACGCCGCATCTATCCCGCCCTCGACGTCAACGGCAGCTCCACCCGTCATGAAGAGCTCCTGTTCGAGCGCAACCAGCTCCAGCAGGTGTGGAAGCTCCGCCGGGTGCTCAACGCCCTGGAAGGCGGAGCGGGTCTCGAGTTGTTGATGGACAAGATAAGGAACACCAAGAGCAACGATGAGTTCCTGGCCGAGATCGCCAAGGCCCCGGCCGGGTAAGGAGAACGCCGAAACATGAAGACCGACATCCACCCCACCTACGAGACCGCCACCGTGCGTTGCTCGTGCGGCAACACCTTCACCACCCGGTCCACCCGCACCGATCTGCGGGCCGAGCTGTGCAACGAGTGCCACCCCTTCTACACCGGCAAGCAGAAGCTGGTCGACACCGGCGGTCGGGTGGAGCGCTTCGAGCGGCGCTACGGCACGAGGGGCAAGGCGGCCAAGTAGCCGCCCGGCTCCCGGCGGTGGCGGCGACTAGCATTTTTGCCGTGGGTGGTCGCCACCTGCCTGCGTCTCGACTCGGCGAGTGACCCTGAGGGAGTCGTCTCATCTCTGAGCCGCATCTGAACCAGCCGGGCACGGCCGAGGCCCACCAGGGCCGCCGCCGGGCGCGGGGTGACAACGACGACACGTTGGCCGCCGCCCTGGGCGCCCTGTTGCGGTTGTCCCC
>JBBWZS010000148.1:0-7688 GCA_039649175.1 Acidimicrobiaceae bacterium | reverse complement strand
GGGCCTCCAGGGCGTGGGTGAGATCGTCGCGACGGAAGCTCTCCAGCCGCGACCACAGCCCGATGTACATCGAGGGGGCGTACTGGGCTTGCAGGGTGCCCATGAGCTCGAGGGCCCCGGGCACCGGCACCGCCGCTCGCTCCAGCAGCAGCTGGCGGGCCAACAGGGCCCGGTTCAGGTCACCCGACGACAGCACGCGTGGTCGATCGCGTCCGGCCACGGCAGGCATCGGCCGAGTATGGCCGGGCCGGTGCGTCCAGGGAGCCGAGCGGGCGAGCCGGACACCTAACGTGTCTAGAGGTCTAGACTTGAGAGTATGACGCCCATGGTCCGCACCGAGGACCTGATCGACGCCCGAGCCATCGCCGTGCTCCTCGGGCTGAGCCACTCCAACAGCGTGAGCACCTATCTCCACCGCTATCCCGAGATGCCCCGACCCGTTCTCGACCTCGGGCCCGGCCGTCCCCGCCTGTGGTTGCGGCCCCACATCGACGCCTGGATGGCGGGACGACCCGGCTGCGTGCCCGAGC
Organism: Acidimicrobiaceae bacterium; assembly: GCA_039649175.1. Taxonomy (GTDB): domain Bacteria; phylum Actinomycetota; class Acidimicrobiia; order Acidimicrobiales; family AC-14; genus DATAQC01. Next base: position 7,158 of record JBBWZS010000148.1, on the reverse strand, counting down.
AGCCGTCGCCATGACCGACGTCGCCACCCTCAAGTCCAACGACCAGTGCTGGTGTGGCAGCGGCCGCAAGTACAAGCGCTGCCACAAGGCCTCCTACGAGCCGGTGCGCCCGGGCACGCTGTCGCCCGCCCGGGAGGTGCCCGCCTCCATCGGCCGGCCCCCCTACGCCGACACCGGCGTGTCCGTGCCGTGGTCCGAACCGCTGGTGCGCCCGCCCGAGGTCATCGCCCGCCTACGCCGGGCCGGAAGGGCGGCGGCCGAGGTCCTGGAGACAGTCGGCGCCCTGGTCCGCCCCGGCATCACCACCGACGAGCTGGATGCCCGGGCCCACGAGGAGTGCATCGCCCGAGGCGGCTACCCCAGCCCCCTCAACTACAACGGCTTCCCCAAGTCGCTGTGCACGTCGGTGAACGAGGTCATCTGCCACGGCATCCCCGACAGCCGCCGGCTGCTCGACGGCGACATCGTCAACCTCGACGTCACCATCTACCTCGACGGTGTCCACGGCGACACCAATGCCACGTTCCTCGTCGGCGCCGTCGACGACGAGTCGCGCCGGCTGGTGCAGGTGACCCGCGAGTGCATGTACCGGGGCATCGGCGCCGTGCGGGTGGGGCGGCCGATCTCCGACATCGGCGCCGCCATCGAGGCCCACGCCCACGACCACGGGTACGGCGTGGTGCAGGCCTTCGTGGGCCACGGCGTGGCCGAGCAGTTCCACACCGAGCCCCAGGTGCCCCACCACTACGTGGCGTCGGCCACCACCGTCATGCAGCCGGGCATGACCTTCACCATCGAGCCCATGATCACCCTGGGCAGCTACCGGGCGAGGGTGTGGGACGACGGGTGGACGGCGGTCACCATCGACCGCCGCCGCACCGCTCAGTTCGAGCACACCCTGCTCGTCACCGACGACGGCGCCGAGATCCTCACGACGACCGGGGCGGGGTGACGCCATAGGGCGTCGCCGGCGGGTTCAGCCCGGCCGCCACTCGTGTTCGGTCTCGGCGGTGATGGCCAGGGAACGGAACACCTCGCCGGAGGCGATGACCCACTCGGACAGCTCCAGCCCGGCTCGGGAGAAGCGATTGACGGCCCGGTGCCACATCTCCACTTCCAGCTCGTTGGGCGTGGCGATGTCGACGCCGTCGAGCACGGACAGGAGCACGGCCCGCCGGGCCAGAGGGTGGTGGGAGCCGATGGCGATCCCGGCCCGGATGGCGTCTTCGGCGGTGTGGTGGACCTCGGTGAACACCACCAGGTCGACCACCCCTCCCAACCGGTCGGTGACCGCCACCCCGTGCCCATGGGCGAACCGGTCGCACAGACCGGCGGCGGCGGCCACGGCATCGGCCAGCCCGTTGATGACCAGGAGCGGCACCGGCCGCGGCCCCGGCCGGCGTCGACGACGAGACGACATGGTTCCTCCCTCACCCGCACCCATCCGACGAGGGGGAAGTCGCGCCACCAGGCTATCGCCGGCGGTGCCCGCCGTCACGAGCCCGATCGCTCCAGGCCCAGGGTGACCAACAGGTCTTCATGCAGCTCCATCCACACATCGTGGTACGAGCCGCTGAGGGGCTTGGTGAAGGCGTCGCCGTCACCGGCGCGCACTCGTCGGTAGGCCGTGTCGAGGCGGCGCCGGTAGGGGCCGAGGCGGACCAGGGCCTGGGCCAGGGCATCGACGACGGCAAGGGCTTCCACGTGGACGGCGCCCAGACGTTCGACCACTTCGGCGTCGTAGGCGGCGTCGCGATGATCGTTGATGACGCCGGCGTCGAGGTCGCGTACCTGCCATGCCGTGCAGACACCCTTCACCACCGGGTCGAGGTCGGCGAAGCGTTCGTAGCCGGCCCGCACCTGAGCCAGGGCGAGCTCGTCGGGCGCGGCCTCCGCCAGGGCCGTGGCGTGCTCGACGCGACCGGCGGGAGTGAGGTGCCAGCCACCGACCAGCCCATTGCGGTGAGCCACCAGGCCGGCGGCGGACAGGGCGTCGAGGTGTTCGGCCACCGCCGACTCGTCCAGACCGCTGAGCTCGGCGACGGCAGGGACATCGGCGAAGCCCTTCACCCGCAGGCCGTGCAGGACCACCAGCCGGGCCGGGTCGCCTGTCGTCATCGATCCATGCCTATCACCGCCCACCGGTAGTGCCCATGGCGAGACGGAGAGAGAGTATTCGAAGCGGCAAAGAACATGTAACCGTCGTGTAACCCAGAAGTCCCCCATTTCTTTGTCAACCGGACCAACGAGCGGTATGGTGCGACTTCGGGATCCCGACTACGGGGATGCGGGCGGAGGTAACACAAATCAGAAATCGTCGGCCACGCGCGCCGGCGGTGTGGACCACGACGGCCTCGATCGCGCTGTTCGGCGCGACGTAACACCGTCTGGACGAGACTCGGACCGCAAAGGCGGGGCCCGGTTCTCACGGCCATCTGTTCAAAGCCCAGCTTCGTGAGCCCATCAGGGCTCTGAGCTCCCGCGTCTGCAACGACACTCACGGGAAAGGGCACCATGTTCACAAAAGCCATCGCAGCATGCCGGATTCTCCTCTTGACGGCGGTGATCGGAGGCCTCCTCGCCTCGATGGCCCCGGCCGGACAGGCCTACGCAGCCACGTTGGACGGCGAAGAGGCGTCGCTGTGCCGCCTGGTCAACGAGTACCGGGCCCAGAAGGGCGTCGCACCCCTGCTCATGTCGTCATCGCTGACCGCCGACTCCAAGTGGCACACCGGTGACATGGCCTCCAAGAACTATTTCAATCATGTTGACAGCTCGGGTCGTGATTTCGCGGCGCGGATGTCGGCCTTCGGCTACACCGCAACAACCGCCAAGGGCGAGAACATCGCCGCCGGCTCGGCCACGGCGGCGGCCACGATCGCCCAGTGGAAGAGCTCCCCGCCCCACAACGACAACATGTTGAACCCCAACTACCACGTCATGGGTGTCGGGCGTGCGTACGGCGCCACCGCTCAGTACGGGTGGTACTGGAACAACACCTTTGGTGGGTTCAACGATGGTGCAACTCCCTGCCCGGCCACTGCGACTTTGGCGGTCAACGATGTGTCGGTGAACGAAGGAAATTCAGGCACGACGACAGCCACCTTCACCGTCACCCGCGCCGGCGACACCTCAGGAACATCGTCGGTCCGGTACAACACGGCCGACGGCACGGCGACGGCGGGGAGCGACTACACGGCCCTGCCGCTGACCACGCTCACCTTCGCCGCCGGGCAGGGCACCAGGACCGTTGCCGTGAGCGTCAACGGCGACAAGGCCGTGGAGAAGGCGGAGTCGTTCTACCTCCAGCTGTCGTCGGCCACGGGAGCCACCATCGCCGACGCCAGTGGCACGGCAACCATCCAGAACGACGACCGAACCATGGGCGACTACGACGGTAACGGCACGACCGATATGGCCGTGTACCGGCCTTCGACCGGCCTGTGGCTGCGTGCGGGGGCAGCGGCGACCACGTTCGGGGGGGCCGGCGACCTTCCCGTCCCGGGTGACTACGACGGCAACGGCACGACCGACATCGCCGTGTTCCGCCCCTCGACCGGCCAGTGGTTCCGTTCCGGTGCCGCCGCCGTCAGCTGGGGCGTGGCGGGTGACGTCCCCGTGCCGGGGGACTACGACGGCAACGGCACCACCGACGTCGCCGTGTTCCGGCCGTCGACGGGCCAGTGGTTGCGACCCGGAGCGGCCGCAGTCACCTGGGGCGTGGCGGATGACGTCCCCGTGCCGGGGGACTACGACGGCAACGGCACCACTGACGTCGCCGTGTTCCGTCCCTCCACCGGCATCTGGTTCCGGGTCGGGGCGGCGGCCACCTCGTTCGGCGTGACCGGCGACATCCCGGTCCCGGGTGACTACGACGGCAACGGCACGACAGACATCGCCGTGCTGCGGCCGTCGACCGGCCAGTGGTTCCGCTCAGGAGCGGCGATCATCTCGTGGGGCGTGGCCGGTGACGTCCCCGTGCCGGGCGACTACGACGGCAACGGCACCGCCGACGTCGCCGTGTTCCGGCCCTCGACCGGCCAGTGGCTGCGCCCCGGTCAAGCCCCCGTTGTCCTGGGCGGCGTGGGTGACCAGGCGCTACCCCTGCCCGGCGCCATCAGGCGGGTCTACTTCCCGTAGCACCCGCCGCACCGCGGGCCGCAGCGGAGAGGGAGGGATTTGAACCCTCGAAGAGGTTTGACACCCCTTAATCGCTTAGCAGGCGATCACCTTCGGCCACTCGGTCACCTCTCCCGACCCACCAAGTCTGGCACAGCCGACCCGGCCCGGCCCCCTCCTCGCGGGGTACCATTCCCGTCAGGTGCGGGCCGCCGCGGTCGGCAGGTGGGAGGTCGGGATCGTGTTGTCCATTCGACGCGTGGTCGTCATCGGCACGGCCGTGGTCGCCGGGCTGGTCGGGCCCGGCATGGCTGCGGGACCGGCATTCGCGAAGACCGGCTGTGGCGCCGTCATCAAGGCGGACACGACGCTCAAGGCCGATGTGGGGCCCTGCCCGGGGGTCGGCCTGGTGGTGGCGGCCAGCAATGTCACCGTCGAGCTCGGCGGCCACCGGGTGTTCGGCACCCGAGCCGAGGGCTCGTCGCCCGGCATCCTGCTCGACCACGTGAGCGGGGTGACGGTGAAGAACGGCTCCGTCGACAACTTCGACGCCGGCATCCTGGTCTTCCGGGGGCAGAAGAACACCCTCGCCCGCCTGAACGTGCACGACAACGACTCGGCGCAGTTCGTCGCCGACCATCCTGACCTGGCCCAGCTGGGCGACGGCATCGCCATCCTCAGCTCGAGCTTCAACACCCTCACGGCCGACGACGTGCACGACAACGGCCCGTTCTCGGGCATCGCCATCCTCACCGAAACGGGCCCGAAGGGGGTCAGTGGACCTCTGCCCACGGGCAACCTCATCACCGGCAACGTCGTGCGCCACAACGACGTCGACGACGTGTGCACGAGCGCCGGAGACTTCTTCGGTGGGCCCTGTCAGCCCGGCGAGGGGGTGTTCAGCGAGGACATCGGCGTCCGCGTCGAGGGCCCAGGCGCGACGAACACCGTCATCTCCGGCAACACCGTCGCCGAGAACGGGCGTGAGGGCGTCTCGGTCCTCAACACCCGGGAGCGTTCGACACCGCCCGGCATCAACAGCCCCCAGAACACCGACACGCTCATCGCCGGCAACGACATCAACCACAACGGTGTGGCCAGGGTGCTCACCGACCCCGAGGTCGGCCAGCTCGGCGGAGACGGCATCTTCAACCGCTGCTTCAACGGCAGCTTCGTGCCCGGATGCCCGACCCGCACCACCATCGTCGGCAACCAGGTCAACAACAACCAGAACCACGGCATCGCCATCGGCAAGTCGCAGGGCAACACCATCGTCGGCAACACCGCCTTGGGCAACGGTGGTGGCACCACGACCGACTACGCGTCAGATCCGCCCTACACCGACGGCTTCGACGAGAACGTCGACCCGCCCTGCGATGCCAACGTCTGGCTGAACAACGTGTTCGGCACCGTCAACCAGCCGTGCGTGCGACACCATCCCGTCCCGGCAGCAGGCTCGCCCTCACCCCTGGCAGCCGTCGCCTCCCCCACCGCCGAGGCCGACCACCACGGCCCTCAGCCGCCCCGCCCCGGTGGTCGGGCCACCCTGTAGCCCGACCGCGTCATACGAGCGGGGGGTCAGGTGCGGAGGGAGTGGGATTTGAACCCACGGGACTCTCGTCCAAGGCTGTTCAAGAGCCTCGCATTCGGCCGCTCTGCCATCCCTCCGGTTGCCGTCGAGGCTACCGGCGCACCTGGGCCCGCAGCGACGCCACCCACTCGTCGGCCGCCCGCCAGGCAACCTCGGCGTCCCGGCGGATGGTGGGCCCGTCGTCGCCCGCCGCCGGGTAGGAGCCCAGGAACTTCACGTTGGTGAGCTGGGCCCGCAGGTCGCGCAGGCAGTCGGCCACCACCTCGTCGTCGACGTGCCCTTGCAGGTCGATGATGAAGCAGTAGTTGCCCAGGCTGGCCTTGGTGGGCCTCGACTCCAGCCGGGTCAGGTTGATGTTTCGGGCGGTGAACTGCCCGAGGATCCCGTGCAGGCTCCCCGGATGGTCGTCGTCCTGGAAGCACACGATGCTGGTCTTGTCGTGGCCGGTGGGAGCGGGCACGCCCGAGCGGGACACGGCCACGAACCGGGTGACGTTCTCGGGATGGTCGTCGATGCCCGTGGCCACCACCTCGAGGTCGTAGAGCTTTGCCGCCAGCGCCGAGCCGAGGGCCACGGTGCCCGGCGTTCGATCGGCAGCGACCGCCTGCACCGCCTCGGCCGTCGAGTTGGAGGCCACCAGCTCCACGCCCGGCAGGCGGCGGGCGAAGAACCGCTGGCACTGGCCCAACGCCTCGGGGATGGAGACCACCCGCTTCACGTGGTCGAGCTGGGTCCCCGGAGGACCGATGAGGTTCTGGCGCACCGACAGCTCGACCTCGCGTTGGATGAGCAGGTCGTGCTCGAACACCAGGCCGTCGATGACCAGGCGCACCGTTCCCTCGATGGAGTTCTCCAGGGCCACGAAGCCCACGTCGGCGTCACCGGACGACACCGCGGTCAGGATGGCGGGGAACGACCGCATCGGCTCGAGCTGGCCGGCAGCCAGGTCGGCCTGGCTCAGGAGGGCTTCCTCGCTGAACGTGCCGGGAGGCCCCAGGAACGCGACACGGAGATCGGGATCGACGGCGGTCATCTCAGGGCGACACTAGGGCAGCGTTCGCCCAGGTGGCATGGCATTTCGCCCGTCGGCGCATAATGGCCTCGTGGACGAGACCAGCCTGCGCCAGTTGCTCGACGATGTGCGATCGGGTGTCCTCGCGCCCGACGACGCCGTGCACCGCCTGCGCCGCCTGCCCTTCGCCGACCTGGGTTTCGCGCGCGTCGACCATCACCGGGTGCTCCGCCAGGGGCTTCCCGAGGCGGTGTACGCACCTGGCAAGACGCCCCACCAGTGTGCGGCGATCGTCGCCGAGCTGTTGTCCGAGCCCGATGGTGGGCCCGTCCTGCTCACCCGGGCCGACGACACCCAGGCGACGGCAGCCCTCGACGCCAACCCTGGCGCCGTGCGCACCGGGGCCACCCTGGCGTGGCGCAGCGGCGCCGAACGT
>JBBWZS010000058.1:0-8290 GCA_039649175.1 Acidimicrobiaceae bacterium | reverse complement strand
CGCCGCTCCCGTTCGGTGGCCCCACCCCAGACGCCGTCGGCTTCACGATTGGCCAAGGCGTACTCCAGGCACTGCTCACGGACCGAGCACGCCCCGCAGATGCCCTTGGCCTCGGCCGAGTCGTCATCGGAGACCGGGTAGAAAACTTCGGGGTCGAGACCCCGGCACGCGCCACGCTGACGCCACGACATGTCCATCACGGGAAATCACTTCCTTCATCGGTCGGATTCCAAACCGCCCCGGGAAGACGGGTCAACCGGGGACCGGCCAGGTCTGGAGTACACGACGATTATGGAACAGCGGGGTTGCCAAAGTCCAGGCGAGCCCGATCACGGCCTTTCCGGCCGCGCCACAACCAGACGACCGAGGTCGCCGGTGTGGTCTCCCACCATAGGATGCCGGGGTGACCACCAGGGCCGGGGACGGCGTCCGCGGGCCTGACGGCGGCGGTGTCGGCGCAGGTCCCGGGGTGATCGGAGGCGGCGACAACCCGGCTGACGGCGGCCGCCCGAGCCGCCCCAACCGCCAGCGCCTGGCCATCGGCATCGCCCTGGCCATCATGGTGCCCGGTGTAGGCCTGCGCCTGCTCGGTACGGCGGTGGCCCACCCCCTCCAAGCGGCGGCGTTCGGGCTGGCCATCGTGGGAGCGGCGTTCCTGCTGGCCTGGGCGGCCGAAGTGGCTCAACTCGACATGTCCGCCGGCGCCGCCATTGCCGTGCTGGCCTTCATCGCCGTGTTGCCCGAGTATGCCGTCGACCTCGTCTTCGCCTGGAAGGGCGGCGACGCCGTGCAGCGGTTCGGTTCGGCCTGTCAGGCGCCGGGGGCCTCTGGCGAGTCTCCCTGCTCGTTGGCCCTGGCCAACATGACCGGCGCCAACCGGCTCCTCATCGGCGTCGGGTGGGCCATGGTCGTCTTCGTGGCCTGGTACCGGTGGCGGGCCCGGGGCCGGCGGGGACGGCGCATCCAGCTCGAGCGGTCACGGTCCGTCGAGCTGTCGTTCCTGGCCGTCGCCTGCCTGTACTCCCTGACCCTGCCGCTGAAGCGGACGATCACCCTCGTCGACGCCGTCGTGCTCATCGCCATCTTCGTGGTGTACACGGTGCGCATCTCCCGGGCGCCGGCCGAGGAGCCCCACCTGGTGGGCCCGGCCGAGCTCATCGGCACCCTCCCCGACCGCCGCCGGCGCATCGTCGTCGCCGTCATGTTCGCGTCCGCCGCCGCGGTGATCCTGATCTGCGCGGAGTCGTTCGCCGAGTCCCTGGTGGCCACCGGCGCCGACCTGGGCATCAGCGAGTTCCTCCTCGTGCAATGGCTGGCGCCCCTGGCCTCGGAGACCCCGGAGCTGCTTGTCGCCGGCCTGTACGCCTGGCGACTCAACACCGATGCCGGCCTCGGCACCCTGGTGTCGTCCAAGGTGAACCAGTGGACGCTGCTGGTCGGCACCCTGCCCGTGGTGTTCGCCCTGGCCTCGGGCAGCCACCACGGCCTGCCCATCGTGGCCCGCCAGCGCGAGGAGCTGCTGCTCACCGCCGCCCAGGGGGTGTTCGCGGTGGCCATCCTCGTCGACCTCAGGTTCTCCGTACGGGAAGGGTGGGCCCTGTTCGCCCTCTTCTGGTTGCAGTTCCTGCTCGGGGCGGTCCTGCCGGCGTCGGTGCACGGCACGGAGTTGGTCGTGGTGTCGGTGGTGTACCTGACCATCGCCTTGGCCCTCTTCGCCAGGCGCCGGCGCAGTGTCGGACACCTGTTGGCCGACGGCCTGGCCGCGCCCTACTCCGAGCTCGTCGGTGACGGAGCCGAACGATGAGCCCGGGCCCCCTTTCCGGGCACGGTGGTACCGGCGGCGGGTTGGTCAACGGGAGGGCAGTGGTCGCCGGGGCGGGTCTGGCCCTGGCGGTGGCCGTGCCCACCATCGTCGTGACGACCCTGGTCGGCATCGGCCCGGACTCCGACAGGGTGTTCATCCCCTACCTCGTCTACCTCGCCGGCCAGACCGTTGGCGGGTGGTGGGCCGCCCGCCGCCAACCCGACGCCCCCCTCAGCAACGGGGCCTTCGCCGCCCTGGTCGCCTATGCCGTGCTGATCTTGGTGGCGTCGACCATCAGGGTCGTGCGCGGCGACGGCCTGAACCCCGTCAGCCTGGTCGTCAACACCTTTTTGGCCACGTGCGCCGGCATCTTCGGCGGCCTGATCGCCACGTGGGCATCGCCGACCGATCCCCCGTCGACGGGCTCCGGTCGGCCCGGCCGCGACCCCCGGCCGTGAGCGAGGCCGGCGTCAACCAGCGCGTCCTCGTCGTCGACGTGGGCACCAGCGGCGTGCGAGCGGCGACCGTGGGCCCCGGTGCCGCAGTCGAACATGTCCACCATCGCTCCGTGCTGCCCACGACCCCGGCTCAGGGCTTCGTCGAGTTCGACGCCGCGGCCATGGCCGAGGCGGTGCTGGGCGTGGCCCACGACGCCCTGGCCGCGGGAGGGCCGGTCGACGCCGTTGGTATCGCCAATCAGCGGGCCTCGACCATCGTCTGGGACCGCGACACCGGCGAACCGGTGGGCCCGGGCGTGGGCTGGCAGGACCTGCGCACGGCGGCCATGTGCCTGGCCCTCAAGGAGCAGGGCGTCTCCCTCGCCCCCAACGAGTCGGCTACCAAGATCGCCTTCCTGCTCGACATGGTCGACCCCGACCGCCGGCGGGACCTGTGTTTCGGCACGGTCGACACCTGGGTCGCCTGGACGCTGTCGGGTGGCACGTTGCACGTCAGCGACCCCTCCAACGCCGGCTTCACGGGACTGTTCCGCAGCGACGGGTCGGGCTGGGCCACAGCGCCCCTGCAGGCACTGAGGATCCCCGAGGGGATGCTCCCCTCCATCGTCGACTCGTCGGGGGTGGCCGGCGACGCCCGCGCCCTTCCGGGGGCTCCGCCCATCGCCGGGATCGCCGGGGACCAGCAGGCGTCGCTGGTGGGCCAGGGGTGCACCGTTCCGGGGCTGGCCAAGATCACCTTCGGCACGGGCGGCATGCTCGACCTGTGTGTGGGGCCCCAGCGCCCGTCGTTCGCCCGCCGGGGACCCCACGGCACCTTCCCCATCATCGCCTGGCGCCGCGGCGGGGAGATCACCTGGGGCATGGAGGCGGTCATGCTCACCGCCGGCCAGGCCGTGGAGTGGCTGCGCGACGACCTCGGCATCCTGGCCACCGCCGCCGAGTCGGCCGAGGTGGCTGCCGCCTGCACGTCCACCGATGGGGTGTGCTTCGTCCCCGCCCTCCTGGGCATGGGCACCCCGGCCTGGGACTTCGGCGCCCGGGGGGCGCTCCTCGGCGTCAGCCGGGGGACGGGCCGGGCCCAGTTGGTCCGGGCCGTGCTCGAGGGCGTCGCCCACCGGGGGGTCGACCTCATCGAGGCGGTCGAGGCCGACTCGGGGGTGGCCATCGCCTCCCTGCGCGTCGACGGGGGGATGAGCGCCAACCCGGTGTTCGTGCAGGCGCTGGCCGACGCCGCCCAACGGCCGGTCGAGGTGTCGCCGGTGACCGAGGCCACCACCCTGGGCGCGGCGTTCCTGGCCGGCCTGGCCGTGGGCATGTGGGCCGACGAGGACGAGCTGGCCGCCACCTGGTCGCCGGTGCGGTTGGTGGAGCCACGGCGCCGGTCGGGGGCGGCCCGCCAGCGCTGGCAGGAGGCGGTGGCCCGGGCCCAGGGCTGGGTGCCGGACCTGTCGGCCATCGAGTTCTGACCGACATGCCGATCGCCGTCGGTCCCGCACCCCCACGGGACCGAGAGGCTTGCTCTCCGGAACAGGCCTGTCGGCCTGCAGCGTCTTTTTAGCTCAGCGCGAAGGGTGGGTACTCGTCGGTGAGCAGGCCGATGTACGCCTGGACGCGAAGGTTGTAGCGGTAGGCGCCGACGAGGAAGTCCCGCGCTCCGTGAGGGTATTCACCGGTGAACAAGACGGCGAAGAACCCGGCGATCACGACGAAGAAGCCGGCGATCGCCAAGGCCAGCAGCACCACGTAGTGGGGAACGGCGAGGATCCACTTGTAGAGCGGCTTCCAGCGGTTGAGCTCCTCGGGGTAGGCGATGGCGAGCGTCGTGTGCGGCTCGACCCCGTCGTCGTCGGCCGACGGCTGGAAGTCGAACGGCGGGTAGTCCTCATGGAGGAACAGTGCGTAGCTCATCGCCCGCCACTCGTAGCGCAGCGTCATGGCCGTCATGTCGAAAAGGGGCCGTGGGATCCGCTTCGTGAACAAGACGGTGAAGAAGCTGATCAGCGTCAGGACGTTTCGCAAGGTGCTGAGCGCGTAGGCGATGGCCAGCTGGGGGATGGCCAGCAGCCATTGGACGAGAGGTCGCCAGCGAGCGATGTGCGAGTCGCCGTCGAACTCCAACTGGGCGGGATAGGGAATGGACATCGACACGGGATGGCCTCCTGGAAGCTACGACGTCAGGTACGTGACGCGGCGGGCGAAAACGTCGGCCCCAGCAGAGCAGTTCGCGGCCCAGGACACAATGGGCAGCGATGTCTCGATCAAGACGGGTTCCTCCTGCGCCTCGATCGTGGCCTCGATCGTTGACGGCCTAGCCGAGCGACGACCCGTCGAGCTCGGCGGCGATGGCCACGAGTGACCTCAGGACCGGGGAGGTGTCGTCGGCCCGCCACGCCAGCCCGACGTCGACATGCGGCTGCGGATCGGCGAAGGGCCGGTAGACGACCTCCGGCACGTTCAGCTGGCGAGCAGTCGTTGCCGTCACGATGGTGATGCCTGCGGCCGCCAGCACACCCCGCACCATGCCCTCCTGGCTGGCCTCCTCGACGACCACCTTGGGGGTGAGGCCGTGGCGGAGGAAGACCGAGGCGATGATGGTGTCCCACGACCCGGGTGACCAGTGGCGAGCGAACCAGACGAGTGGTTCGGCGGCGACCTGCTCGGGCGTCACCTGGTCGAGGCGGGCGAGATGGTGTCCCTGCGCCACCGCGACCACGAGCGGCTCGGAGGCGACCCGGCGGTGGGCGAGGTCGTCGAAGTCGCCGAGGGGCATCCAGAAGAAGGCCGCGTCGATGTCGCCCGACCGCAGCTGGGCACGGCCCGCCTCGTCGTACTGCGTCGAGAGGGTGAGCTCCACGTGGGGGTTCCGGGACCGGAACCGGTCGACAACGGTGGCGGGAACGCCGCGATCCGACCCGTTGGCATAGGCCAGGCGGAGACGGCCTTCCTTGCCGTGGCCGGCCTGGCGGACGCGGGCGATGGCATCGTCGGCTTGTTCGAGCATGGCGCGGGCGAGATCGACGAAGACCCGACCGGGTTCGGTCAGCCGCACGCGGCGGCTGGTGCGGTCGAACAGGGAGACACCGAGCTCCTGTTCGAGCCGCCTGACCTGTTGGCTGAGGGCGGGCTGGGCGATGTGCTCACGCTCGGCGGCCCGCCCGAAGTGCAGCTCCTCGGCCACGGCAAGGAAGAAGCGAAGTTGCCGCAGCTCCACGTGCCTCCTCCCGTTCGTCGGGCCATCCGGACGATCCAGGACGATGACATTAGTTAGGCACACACGCCTCACGACCTCGTTCGCCGACTGCTCTCACGGAGGTGTCACAGCGCTCCCGGATCGACAGCGGGGCGGGCATGCTCTCCGACAGCGACGTCAGCCGGATGGTTCCCCGACACGAGGGTTTCGCCGGGCCAACACGACCCGGTAGGCGGTGTCGTCGGTCGCGTGGGGGCCCATGCAATACACCCCTCCCGCCTGGACCAGCCGGTGGAGCCGCCAGGTGGCCTCGTCCACGACCTGGAGAACGTCGTCGTGGCGAGCCAGCCAACGTTCGTGCACCTTCGCGCACCACAGGTGGTAGTTGTGCCGGTCGTTGTCGAGCGTCACCATCTCGAAGTAGTTGTCGGCCACGGCCTTGGTGAACTGGGGCATGTACACCATCCGGAACAGCCCCGGCCAGACGTGCTTGGTGATGGTCGAGGCGATCCCGAAGCGCTGCTTGGTGGCGGCGAAGTCGGAGTACACCCGTCCCCCCGGGGTGAGAAGCCTCGTCAGGTGCTTCATGGTCTTGTCGTAGTCGGACAGGTCCTCCCACACCCCCATCATGCTGATGGCGTCGAAACGGCGACCGGGGGCGAAGGTGAAGAAGTCCTGGTACTCGACGGTGGCGGTCAGGCCGTCCTCGGCGAGCCGGGCGCGGGTGAACTCCAATTGGTGGCGCGACAGGGTGATGCCGGTGACCTCCACGCCGCGCCGGGCGCAGTAGCGCGTGAAGCCACCCCAGCCGCAGCCGACGTCGAGCAGCGAGTCACCCGCCTTCAACCTCAGGCTGGAGAAGGCGGACTCGAGCTTGCGCTCGGCGCCGGCCTCGAGCGTGTCGTCGTCGCCGTCGTAGATACCGGGGGTGTACACCGAGAAGTTCCGGTCGAGGGCCAGGGTCTGTACGTTCTTGGTGTCGTAGTGCTTGGCGATCCACTTGGGGTTGAGCCGGTTGCGCCCGACCAGCAGGGGCTGGACCTGAGCCCAGGCGGTGATGGCCCAGTTGCGTTCCTGCAAGAGGTAGCGCAGCTCCATGATCCGGAAGAAGTCGCCCTCGAAGTCGAGGTCGTCGCGCATGTAGGCCTCGGCGATGGCCAGCTCGTTGAGCGACTGCACCGCGGCCAAACCGGCCTCGCTGCGAACGACCACCTCGAACGCCGGCTCTCCGCTCCCGAACTGGGCCTGGTCACCGCTGGGGCTACGGATGGACCACACCAGGGCCCCGGGCCGGGAGTTCGCACGGATCTTGGCGACCGCGTCATCGAAACCGTTGGACATCGCCGTGCAGCGTAGGCGGTCGTTCGCTCCGCCGACTGCGGCCCGCGGCTCGTCTCCGTCGGCGCCCGGCATTCTCGGGGTGGTGACGATCGGCCTGTGGGCGAGGGAGCGATCGTGGTGGCGCAGTCACCCTCCAACGACATGCGGAGAAGGTGACGTCGGTGAGGCTCGTGTCCATGGGCCCAGTCGCTGATGGTGTCTTCGACGGACGAGATCAACACCAGCGGCAACCTGCTCTCGGTTCCTCGGTACGCCAGCCGCGGTCCGAGCCGACGCGACGGCAGCTCGATCGTCGCTGCCTCAACCGCCTCGGCCAAGAGGTGCTCGGCCCCCGACCACCGAGGTAACCGCCAAGAAGAGGTGCGGGTCGCTCAGGAGTGTTCGGTTACCTCGTAGATCTCGTCGGCAACCAGGCCGTGCGCTTCACGATGGACGGTGCTCGCAGACTCGGCGTCCGGTGCGTCAACCAGGCAGAAGATCTTTCCTGCGTTCTCATCGACCCAGTACTGACGGTAGTTCACGCCGTGCTTCTCCTGCGTGGCCAGGTCGGCCTCGTGCGCCTTGGCGACGTCGTCGACAGACACGCCGCCCTCCATATTGTGGACATCCATGAACGTCGGCACTGTGCCCTCCCACGCTGGTCGTGCTCCATGATCCACCCACCAACCTGTTTCCGCAATGCCCATCCGGAGCCGTTATGAGAGCCCCTCGACCTTGGCCGTCCAACCCACGAGATCAGGAACGCCCTACCTCGATCTCCTCCAGTCGATACCCCGTGGCCTCCCGGGGCACGACGGCTGAGAACAGGCCGCCCTCGGGAACCTCTCCATGTCGATGTGGCCGCCGCGGGATGAGGACCCGCATCGCCGTGGCCGACGGACGCAGAGCTCGTATGACCGTCTCGCCGTTGTTTCGTGGCGCCCGAGCAGTCGGTGAGGGTCATGGTGCTCACCGCTGATCAACGCTTTCCCCCCGGCCAACACGACGCGGTTGGCGGTGTCGTCGGTGGCGTGGGGCCCATGCAGTGACCCCTGATGACTGGACAAGCCCGTGGGTCACCATCGCCGGACCGTTTGCGACGGCGGCTGAGGGGTACGAAGGTTCGTCTACTTCAGGAGTGTGTTCCTTTGCCCACCCGCTCGCGCCGGCTTCGCAACGTGCCTTCCGATGGCCCCAGCCGTCGCCACCGATTCCCCCCGACTGGACACGGACGGGGATGCGAACTCCGCAGGCGTATCGGCGGACGGCGGCCTCGACGAGTTGGTCCTTTGACCTGCCGGATCGGCAGCACTCTCGGTGCTACGGGTGCGCGGTCCTCGCGCCCTCCCAACAGGTCCGACCGGGGGATCGATGACAAATGGCGGCGGCGCCGGTCTGATCACGGCCCGCAGGTGCCTGCGACCGCCAGCAAGGGAGAGCAACCCATGAGACCGCTCCGATACTCGATCAACGTCACCCTCGACGGCTGCTGCGATCACCGGGTGGTAATCCCGGACG
>JBBWZS010000054.1:0-6809 GCA_039649175.1 Acidimicrobiaceae bacterium | reverse complement strand
ATGACGACTCGGCCGAGGCCAAGGGCATCTGCGGGGCGTGCTCGGTCCGTGAGCAGTGCCTGGAGTACGCCTTGGCCAATCGTGAAGCCGACGGCGTCTGGGGTGGGGCCACCGAACGGGAGCGGCGTCGCATCCTGCGCCAGCGTCGCAAGACGGCCGCTGCGTAACCCCGCTTCGGGCGCCGACACCTGCTCTGACGGCTAGCTTCAGGCGCGTGAGCGTCACTGATGTCGGCGAGCAGTTGGCCGACATCGGGGGGTGGCGCGCCATTCTCAGCACGCTCACCAGCGGTGGCGACCTGACCACTGGCAGCGCAGGTGCGGCCATGGCCGACATCCTCCAGGGTCGGGCCACGTCGGCGCAGATCGCCGCCTTCTGCGTCGCCCTGCGGATGAAGGGCGAGACCGTCGAGGAGATGACCGGCCTGCTGGGCGCCATGCTGGCCTTCGCCGAGCCCGTCCCCCTCCCGCCCGGCCTCGACGTGGTGGACACCTGCGGCACCGGGGGCGATCGCAGCAACAGCATCAATGTGTCCACCATCGCCGCCTTGGTGGTGGCCGGGGCCGGCGCACCCGTCTGCAAGCACGGCAACCGCGCCGCCTCGTCGGCCTGCGGCTCGGCCGACGTCCTCGAGGCGTTGGGGGTGGCCATCGACCTGGGGCCCGATGACGTGGCCGCCTGCGTGCTGGAGGTGGGAATGGGGTTCTGCTTCGCCCCCCGGTTTCACGCCGCCCTCCGCCATGCCGGGCCGACCCGGCGGGAGCTCGGTGTGGCGACCGTGTTCAACTTCCTGGGCCCCCTCGCCAACCCCGGCCGTGCCCGCCGCCAGGCGCTGGGCGTCAGCGACGCGCACATGGCCGACAAGATGGTGGGCGTGCTGGCGGCCACGGGCACCGAGCGGGCCCTTGTCGTCTACGGCCACGACGGCCTCGACGAGCTCACCACCACCACCACGTCGACGGTGGTCGAGTTGCGCGACTCGACCGTGTCGACCTACGTCGTCGACCCCGTCGAGCTGGGCATCGCCCGGGCGGAGCCGGGCGACCTGCGGGGGGGCGACGCTGCCACCAACGCCGCCATCGCCCGCCGGGTCTGCGGGGGAGACGTCGGCCCCCATCGCGACATCGTGGTGCTCAACGCCGCTGCCGGCCTGGTGGCGGCGGGCCTGGCCGACGACCTGGCCGGCGGTCTGGAGCTGGCCGGCGCCGCCATCGACGACGGCCGGGCCGCGACCGTGCTCGACCGCCTGGTCGAGGTGTCGCGGGCCCGCGCCGCCCTGTAGGCCGCCCCGCCCCGCCGGACTTCATCTCCGGCGGTCTCCGTGCCTGGCGGGCGTGAGCCTCGGTATGGGTGGTAGCCACGACGCCAGCTCCCCTTCGCAGTGCACGAGGCGCACCCGGTGAGCCTCGGCGTCGAGCCACGACGCCACGCAGGCCAGCTCGTCGACCAAATGGCGGGGGAGGGGGGCACCGGTCTCGGGCCGGGCCGGATCCGGCTCGGAGGGCCCCGGGGCGCCCCACAGGTCGAGGGTGTCGCCGGCGACGGCGCCGGTGGTGGCGGGACCGAGCGGCTCCCTCGGCGGGGGACTGGAGTCGACCAGGCGGCCAGCGGACAGGACCAGCCGCCGGGGTCGGGATGGCCCCTTGGCCGGCCCCGGGAGCTCGAGCTCGATGCGGCCGGCCCGGCGCAAGCGGTCGAGGACCCGCTGGCGGTGCAGAGCCCGGCCCAGGGCGTCGGCCCGGTCGCGGACCTCGGCCGCTTCTTCGAAGCGCTCGGCGTGAGCCAGCGCGGCCATGCGGTCACGCAGGGGCGTGAGGAGCACGTCGGGGTCGACGGTGAGGCCGGTGACGACGCGTCGAACGAGTGCGCCGTAGTCGGCCTCGCTCACCGTGCCCGCGCACGGGCAGGTGGCCACACCGAGCTGTGCGGGGGTGCACGGCCCGTCCCGCAGCGCCCGCCCGGGCCGGCCCGTGCAACGCCGGATGGGTACCGCCGATTCGATGGCATCGGCCACCTGGCGCGCCGCCGCCGACGACGACAGGGGACCGAGGTAGAGGCCCCCGTCGTCGCGTGCCGCCCGTACCACCGACAGGCGGGGGAAGCGCTCGTCGAGGGTGAGCTTGAGGTAGGCGTAGCGACGCCACAGCTTCGAGCGCCGGTTGAACGGCGGAAGATGGCGATGGATGAGGCGCACCTCGAGCACCGCCGCCTCCAGCGGTCCCGGGCACACCACGTGGTCGATCGTCACCGTCTCCCGGAGCAACTGACCGACCTTGCGGCGCTCGTCGCCGGAGAAGTAGGAGCGCACCCGGCTGCGCAACTCGGTGGCCTTGCCCACGTAGAGCACCCGCCCGCCGGCGCCCCGGAACAGATAGACGCCCGGTCGGCGGGGGAGGGAGGCGGTGAGCCGCAGCTTGGCGACCTGGGGATGAGCTCGGATGGTGGGCAGCTCGAGAAGGTCGTCGAGGCCGAGCACGCCCAAGCTCCCGGCCCGCTCCAGCAGGGCGTGGAGGAGATCGACGGTGGCGAGAGCGTCGTCGAGGGCCCGGTGGCTGGGCTGGTGGGCGAGGCGGAGGCGGTCGGCGAGGGTCGACAACCGGCAGTTGGGTACCTCGTCACGCACCAGACGCCGGGCCAGGGCGCACGTGTCGACGCAGCGATTGGTCAACCGGGGGTACCCCCCGCTGGCCGCCGCCGCCTGCAGGAAGCTCACGTCGAAGCGAACGTTGTGGCCCACCAGGACGGCGTCTCCGGCGAACTCGAGGAAGGCGGCGAGCCCGGCGTGGACCGATGGCGCCGGGACCACCATGGCCTCGGTGATACCGGTGAGGACCACGATCTCGCGAGGGATGGCCATGCCCGGGTTGACCAGGGTCTGGAACGTGCCGAGGCACTCACCGCCCCGGACCTTGACGGCGCCGAACTCGGTGATGGCGCAGGTGGCCGGCGAGGCGCCGGTGGTCTCGAGGTCGACCACGCAGAAGGTGACCTGGTGGAGCGGTGTGCCGAGGTCGTCGAACGAACGTTGCTGCAACTGCCGGGGCACGGCCGATGACCCTAACCGAACACCTGTTCGCACGCAACGGCCTTCCCGGGGGTGCACGGCACTACCATGGGGGGGTGGCCCCCACCCGTTACCGCTGTGCCGCCTGCGGCAACCTGACCCGGTTCGACGTGACGACCACCAGCCGGACCCGGGCCTACCACCACTACTCGCTGAGCGGGGACCTGTCGGTGGAAGACCCCGAGGTGCTGAGCGAGGTCGTGGAGTCGGTGTCGTGCCGGTGGTGCGGCTCCGGTCGGGCCGTGGAGGTGCTCCCCGACGCGGGTCCTCCCGCCGGCGCCACCGAGGCCCATGCGTCGCCCGGGCCTCCGCCCGAGCAGCCGGGCGGCTGACGACGGCGGCCGACGCCCTGTTGCGCCCGGCGCTGGAGGCGGCGGTGGCCGTGGCCCGGGCAGGCGAGGACGACATTCCCGTCCAGGCCGCCCCCAGTGCCCTGCGGCCGTTCCTCAACTTCACCAAGCTCCCGGCGCGCGCCCTGGTCGCTGCCCGCAGGACGCTCGACGGTGACGAAGACTTCAGGGCCCGGGTGGCGAGCGAGGTGTCGGAGGAGTCGGTGGGCCGGGCCGGGTGGCTCTTCCTCACCCGTCCCGACGGTTGGCAGGCCGACCTGGACGCACTCGCGCAGCAACACGAACGCAAGCGCGCCGGCGTCGCCGACCATCGGGCCGAAGACAGCGCCCGGCGACGCCTGGGGACCGCCGAGGGGATTGCCCGGAGGGCCGAGGCAGCGGCGGCCTCGGCCCGGGCCGAGGCCGCCCAGGCCACCGCGGCCCTGGCCGAGGAGCGGCGGGCCCGGCGGGCGGCGGCGGGCGACGTCGTCGAGCTGACGGCCCGGGTGGAGACCCTCGCCGCCGAGCGCGACGCGGCCGTGGCCGAGGCGGCCAGTGCCCGGTCGGCGGTGACGGCGGCCAGGGCCGAGTCGGCGGCGGCACGAACGGCAGAGCAGGTGGCCAGGGTCGAAGCGGCACGGGCCAGGGAGGAGGCGGCCGCAGCCACCGCGGCGGCGGCCGATGCCAGGGCCCAACTGGCCGCTGCCGGGGCTCGCCGGCGCGGTCCAGCGCCAGACGCCACACCGGCACCGGCACCGGCACCGGAGCGTGGGGCACCTGCCGGCCAGCAGGGGGGCGAGGCGTTGGCCACCGCCGCCACCGCCGCCCGGGCCCTGGCTGATGCGCTCGCTGCCGCCGGTCGCGCCCTGGCCGCAGACCAGCGCCCCGGCCCGGCGTCCCCACCACCGCCCGTCGGGGGCGAGACAGTGGTCGGCCGTGCCCGTCCCAGTCGCCCTCCCGGGCCCCGCCGGGCCCGGCCGCCATCGCGAGTTGCCGTGCCGCTGCCTCCGGCCGTCTTCGAGGACTCGGCCGAGGCGGCCGAGCATCTCGCCCGCCTTCCCGGGGTGGTGATCCTGGTCGACGGCTACAACGTGTCGCACGCGGGCTGGCCCGGCGTTCCCATCGCCGAGCAGCGCCGGCGCCTCGTCGACGCCCTGACCGAACTGGTCGCCCGTACCGGCGCCGATGTCCGGGTCGTCTTCGACGGGGGCGAGCTGGCCCAGCCGCCGCCCGTCGCCACCACCGCCCGCCGGGTGCGGGTGACGTTCTCGCCCCCCGACGTCGAGGCCGACGACGTCATCGTGGCCGAGGTGGGCGAGATCCCGGCACACCGGCCCGTCGTCGTGGCCTCCAGCGACCGCCGGGTGGGCGACGAGTCCCGGGCGCGAGGGGCCAACGTCGTGCGTTCCCACCAGCTCCTGGTCCTCCTCCGCCGCTGACCATCGCAGGGGTCGCCGGGAAATCCGCTCGAGGCCTTGCCAATCCTGGCCTGCGGGCGCATTATTGCAACACATAGCTTTCATATAGGGAGGGAGACCGACATGGCAGTTGCCCTGGTGACCGGTGCGTCGCGGGGACTCGGCCTGGAACTGGCCCGGGCGCTGTCGGCACGGGGATGGGACCTGGTCGTCGACGCCAGGGGGGCCGATGCGCTGCATGCCGCCGCCACCTCGCTGGCCCAACCCGACGGGGGACAGGTCGTCGCTCTGGCCGGTGACGTGGCCGATCCCGTCCACCGACGGCAGTTGCTGGAGGCGGCCGAGGCTCTGGGAGGTCTCGACCTGCTCGTCAACAACGCCAGCACCCTCGGCCCCAGCCCCCAGCCGGCCCTGGCCGACTACCCCTTCGATGAATGGGAACGGGTGTACGCGGTCAACGTGACGGCGCCGCTGGCCCTCGTGCAGGCCTTCCTCCCGTTGCTCGAGGCCGGCGCCGGCGGGCAGATCCTCAATGTCACCTCCGACGCCGGGGTCGAGGGGTACGAGAGGTGGGGTGGCTACGGCTCGTCGAAGGCCGCCCTCGAGCAGTGGAGCAGGGTGCTGGCGGCCGAGAAGCCCGACCTCAAGGTGTGGTGGGTCGACCCCGGCGACATGCGTACGCAGATGCACCAGGAGGCGTTCCCCGGAGAGGACATCTCCGACCGGCCGCTGCCCGCCGAGAGCGTGCCGGGGCTCCTGCGCCTGGTCGACGGGGGGCTCCCGAGTGGGCGCTACCGCACCGCGGAGCTGGCCCCGTCACCTGCCGGAGCCCAGGCATGACCCCGCCACCGGGAGGCGGCGCCGGGTGCCCCGGCACCGCACCGCCGGTCACCGAGGTTCCCGGCTCCCGCGTCGTCGCCGTCCCCGCGCCGCCCGGCCCCAGCCCGGTCGTTGCCTTCGACCTTCCCCGTGACCACGAGGCCACCGAGCCCGCCGAGGTGCGGGGCGAGGGTCGCCACGACGTGCGTCTGATGGTGGCCCGCGGCGGGGGCGGCATCAGCCACCTCCGCTTCGCCGACATCGTGGACGTGCTGGCGCCCGGTGACCTGGTCGTGGTCAACACCTCGGGCACGATCCCCGCCGCCCTCGACGCCGTCCGAGCCGACGGCACCCCTCTGCGTGCCCACCTCTCCACCCGGTTGCCCGGGAGCGAGTGGCTGGTCGAGCTGCGACTGCCCCATGGCATCGGGAGCCGACCGTTCTCCCGCGGTGAGATCGGCGAGGTGCTGAGCCTCCCCGCCGGAGCCAGCGCCCGGCTGGTCCGCCCCTGGGCCCCGGCCGAGCGACGGTTGTGGGTCGCCCGCCTCGACCTCGGCGCCCCGGTGGCCACCTATCTCGCCACCCACGGCGCACCGGTCCGCTACGGCCACGTGCGAAAGCCCTGGCCTCTGGCCGCCTATCGCACCGTCTACGCCAACGAGGACGGCAGTGCCGAGATGCCGAGTGCCGGTCGGGCCTTCACCCCCGAACTGATCACCGCCCTGGTGGCGCGGGGTGTGGGACTGGCGCCGGTGGTCCTGCACACCGGCGTCTCGTCCCCCGAGGCCCACGAGGCTCCCGCCCCGGAATGGTTCCGTGTGCCCGCGGCCACGGCCCGCTCGGTACAGCAGACCAGGGAGGCCGGCGGAGCGGTGGTGGCTGTGGGCACCAGCGTCGTCCGTGCCCTCGAGACGGTGTCCGACAGCGACGGTCACCTGCACCCCGACGAGGGGTGGACCGAGCTGGTGATCGGGCCGGACCGAGGCGTCCGGGTCGTCGACGGCCTCCTCACCGGTTGGCACGAGCCACAGGCATCGCACCTCGACCTGCTCGAGGCCGTCATCGGGCGGACGTTGCTGCGCCGCTGCTACCGCGAAGCCCTCGACCACGGCTACCTCTGGCACGAGTTCGGTGACCTGTGCCTGTTGCTCCCGGGGCGGTAGCGCGCTTTCCCGAAAA